>NZ_JBEZDY010000034.1:0-101223 GCF_040648555.1 Actinoplanes sp. NPDC049118 | reverse complement strand
CCAACCCGATCTTCAACGTCAAGATCGCCTGACCCACACCACCCCAGCACGACCCCACGAGCCGCCCGGCCACCAGCCGGGCGGCTCGACCGCGTTCCAGGGTGTGCGCTGTGGTCGGCAACCGATCGGCGACCATCAGGCACCCACTCTGCTATGAGAACTCCCGGAATACCGCCGACGAGAACAGTGAACCTGGCGGCAGGCCAGGCACCGAACTCCGAAGGGGACTTCCTTGAGCTCGTTCCGCCGCATCGCCCTGGCCGCCGTCATCGTCCCCGTCGCGATCGGCGCGGCCGCGTTCGCCTCCCCGGCCGTAGCGGCCCCGGCGCGGGCGTCGGAGCAGTCCCTGCAGGCCGACATCGTCCGCCTCACCAACGCGCAGCGCACCGCCAAGGGCTGCTCCGCCGCCACGGTCAACGCACAGCTCACCGCCGCCGCCCGCGGCCACAGCAGCTGGATGGCGCAGACCGGCACGTTCTCGCACACCGGCCGCGACGGCTCGAGGTTCACGACCCGCGTCAAGGACGCCGGGTACGCCCGCCCCTCCAGCGAGAACATCGCCATGGGATACCGCTCCGCCAGCGAGGTCGTCAACGGCTGGATGAAGAGCTCCGGCCACCGCGCCAACATCCTCAACTGCAAGTCCAAGACCATCGGCGTCGGCGCCGTCTACAACGCCAAGGGCACCGCCTACTACACCCAGGTGTTCGGCTTCTGAGCCGACCGGAACCGACACAGCGCCCCCGCCGATCCCCCTGCGGCGGGGGCGCTGTGTCGTTTCCGAACGGGGGCGGCCCTCAGGGGCCGCCCCCGTTCGCTCGGAGGTCCGAATGGGCGGTGCGCAGGGCGTCCAGGTGAGCGTCCGCGCCCGGCGGGGACAGCCGGTCCAGCTCCTGCCATGCCTGCTCGAGCGCCCGCTCCAGCCCGGCGTGCTGGTGCCTGAGCTCGGCACGCAGCTTCTCGATGCGGCGGATCCAGCCCGCCGCCGCCTCGTTGCCCCGCTCCGGCCCGGCCTCGGCGATGCCGACGATCGCGGCCAGCGGCCGGCCGCCCTCGGTGACCACAGTGGTCTGCCGGGTGAGGCCGGCGAGCCGGGCCAGCTGCACGAATCGGGTGCGCGCCTCGGCCAGCGACAGCTCCAGCCTCGGGTGCGGAATCGGGGCGGCGGGTTCAGCCATGCCCCCGATGATGCCGGTCACCTGTGACATTTTCCCGGCCGTCGGCCGTCCCCGGCGTCGCGAAGATCGGCTGCCCGTCGATGCTGACGGCGTTCTTCACCCGGCGATACTCCGCGAGATCCTCGTCGGTACGCCGCTCGTGCGCCCGCACCAGCAGGTCACGGTCGCCCTCTAGGGCCATCAACGGCACGGCGTAGCCGCACGAGTCGCTGACCCGGCTGACGTCGACGTCGATGACCGCGCGGACACCGTGCAGGTCCGGCGGCGCCGGGAAGGACCGCACCAGCGCGGCGTGGTCCGGGTCGGTGACCGGCACGGCGCGGCCCCGGCCGTGCAGCCGCACGATGTTCGGGGGCCCCTGGAAGGCGCAGAACATCAGCGTGATCCGCCCGTTCTCCCGAAGGTGGGCGATGGTCTCCGCGCCGCTGCCGTGGTAGTCCAGGTATGCCACCCGGTGCTCGCCGAGCACCACGAACGTGCCCGCCATGCCCTTGGGCGAGACGTTGACGTGCCCGCCCGGTCCCGACGGCGCGGTGGCCACGAAGAACATCGGCTGCGCCTCGATGAAGTCGCGCAGCCGCCCGCCGATCCGCTCATGCACCTTCATGACGGCCATCCTCGCCGATCCGGGCGAGGCCGGCCGGCGCGATTCCCACTCCGCGGTCCGCCGGCCGCCGCACGCGGCCCACGTACGCTCGAGGGCGTGAGCATCGCACCGGCACCGGCCGTGACCCTCGGCAACCGCTTCGCGCGCGAGCTCCCGGAGATGGCGGTCCCCTGGCAGGCCGCGGAGCCGCCCGAGCCGCGGCTGCTCGTGCTCGACGAGCCGCTGGCCGGCGAGCTGGGCCTCGATCCCGCCTGGCTGCGCGGCCCCGACGGCGTCCGCCTGCTGGTCGGCGCGGCCGTCCCCGGCGGCGCCACCCCGGTGGCGCAGGCCTACGCCGGGCACCAGTTCGGCGGGTTCGTCCCGCGGCTGGGCGACGGGCGCGCGCTGCTGCTCGGCGAGCTCGTCGACGGCGGTGGCCGGGTCCTCGACCTGCATCTCAAGGGCTCCGGGCGCACCCCGTTCGCGCGCGGCGGCGACGGCCTGGCCGCGGTCGGCCCGATGCTGCGCGAGTACGTCGTCAGCCGGGCCATGCACGCCCTCGGCATCCCCACCACCCGCTCCCTCGCCGTGGTGGCGACCGGGCGCACGGTGCGCCGCGAGACCCCGCTGCCGGGTGCCGTGCTCGCCCGGGTCGCCGGCAGCCACCTGCGCGTCGGGAGCTTCCAGTACGCCCGGGCCACGGGCGACGCCGACCTGCTGCGCCGCCTCGCCGACCACGCGATCGACCGGCATCACCGGCCCGCGGCCGGGGCCGAGCGCCCGTACCTCGCCCTGTTCGAGGCGGTGGTCGCCGCGCAGGCGGCGCTGGTGGCCCGCTGGATGCTCGTGGGGTTCGTACACGGCGTCATGAACACCGACAACATGACGATCTCGGGCGAGACCATCGACTACGGGCCGTGCGCGTTCATGGAGGCCTTCGATCCGGCCGCGGTCTACAGCTCGATCGACCACGGCGGGCGCTACGCGTACGGCAACCAGCCGGCGGTGGCCGAATGGAACCTCGCCCGGCTCGCCGAGTCCCTCCTGCCACTGCTCGATGACGACCAGGAGCGGGCGGTCGCGCTCGCCACGGAGTCCCTCGGCGGGTTCCGCACCCGGTTCGACGCCGCCCTGTCGTCCGGCAGGCGGGCCAAGCTCGGCCTGCCCGGCGGCCTCGCCGACGCGGTGGTCGGGCCGCTGGTCGAGGAGCTGCTCGCGCTGCTGCACGCGGGCCGGGTCGACCACACCTCGTTCTTCCGCGCACTCGCCGTCGCCGCCCGCGGGGACGCCGGGCCCGCGCGTCGCCTGTTCACCGACTCCGCGGCGGTCGGCGACTGGCTGGCTCGCTGGCTCGCCCTCGGCCCGGACGCCGACGCGATGGACCGGGTCAACCCGGTGTACATCCCCCGCAACCACCTCGTCGAGGACGCCCTGGCCGCCGCGGCCGAGGACGACCTCGAGGAGCTCCGGCGGCTGCTGGGCGCCGTGACGGCCCCCTTCGACGAGCGCACCGGCCTCGAGCGCTACGCCGCTCCCGCGCCGCCGGACTTCGGCGACTACCGGACCTTCTGCGGCACCTGAGGCGGCTCGGCGGTCGGGGAGACCCGCACAGGGTGGCCGAGGGTCGCCGGGTCTGGCCGGCAACCCTCGGCACCGTCGTACCCGGTCGGGCTACGGGCACTCCCTCCAAGCGAAGTGGTACGTGGTGGAGATGCTGCCGTCGGTGGAGTCCATCGTCAGGAAGCTGGCATCCGTCGACGTGCCCTTGGCGACCCGCAGCTCGGTGTTGATGTTGAGGTTGCGCAGCTCCCCGCACGGGTGCCAGACAACCGCGGCGACCGGGACCTCGTCGCTGGCGAACCAGTTGTCGTCCAGCGGCGCCGCGACCGGGTGTACGGAGAAGGTGCTCTGGGTCATGCCCTGGAAGTAGTAGTTGGCCCGCTGTGAGGCGGTGGCGCCCCGCTGCAGCAGCCCGTACCCGCGGTAGTCCACCTTGGTGATGGCGAAGGTGAAGCCCTGCGGGACGTGGACCAACACGTTCAGCTGGCAGTTCTTGCGGCCTTCGGTGGTGGGAATGCCCGGTCCGGCCTGGGCCAGGTATTCGCTGTAGATCGCGGTGAAGGCGGTGTTGTCCGGCGAGACCGCGACGTCGGCCGTACCGGGCCGGCAGCCGGAGCCGGCCATGGCCACCAGGTCGATGACGATGTGGTCTGACGGCGGGTCGTCCAGGATGTTTCCGGCTGAGGCGGGCGACCCCACGATCAACGAGGAGGCTATCAACGCCAGTACGGCTCCCCCACGCACCAACAATTTACGCATGGAACTCCCTTCGATGTGAAACAACGATGCGCACGCGGGTCGATGCTATGGGTCTACATTGAGGTCGGTCAATGGGCCTCGATTTAGTCGCATTGCGCGGTAATTGGATGGCGCCATACAGGCTCTTCGGGCATTTTCGCCAGGTCGCGTAAAGCAGCACAATGCATCTTAAGGATATTTCGGGCGACATGCTCGGTTGAAAGGACCGAAATATCCATGCAATTATCCGCGAATCGTCCCGACTACGGAGCGCCAGGGCCCCTCAACTCGGCGTACGCAGGGATCACTCAAGATCGATCATCGTCGATGCTTGTGCGTGAGGTGCCCGCTGGCTAACATTCCCTGCGGAACGTGGATGTGGCTGTATTGACAGAATAGCCGACACATTTGGCGGACATCTTCCCGGTACATCCGTGTCCGGGCAATTCAGCGATGAGGCACGCGCGATCACCGGCAGAAATTGAGCTGCAATCGAGAGGAATACGATGACCAAAAGCCTCGCCGGCGCGAGACAAGGGATTCTCGCCGTACTCAGTACGGTCCTTGCGCTGTCGCTGTCCACGCCGGCACACGCCGCCGCTCCCGCGGCGGCCGCCACCGTCCCGGACGGGAACATCACGCTCGAGGTGATAGCCGCCAACGGCTCGGGCTGCGCGCCCGGGACCGCCGCGGTGATCGCCAACTCCGACAGGTCGGGCTTCCGGATCAGGTACTACGACTTCGTGGCCGAGGCGGGCGGCAACGCCGACCCGACGGACCGTCGCAAGAACTGCCAGGTCGGCGTCCTCGTGACCGTCCCCGCTGGATGGACCTTCGCCATCGCCGAGGCGGAGTACCGCGGCCGGGCCCGGCTCTACTCCGGCGCGTGGGCGCTGCAGCGCACGAACTACTACTGGCAGGGCTCCTCCACCAGCAGCAGCACCGAGGAGACGTTCGCCGGTCCGCTTCAGGGCTACTGGGAGACCAGGGACGTGGCACCCGTGCTGGTCTACACGCCCTGCTCGGCGCAGAAGGTCCTGAACATCAACACCGAGCTGCGGGTGGACGCCGGCTCGTCGGGCAGCAAGAGCAGCATGTCGATGAGGTCGAGTGAAGGCGACGTCGACACCCTCTTCAACTTCAGCTGGACGCGGTGCTGACACCGTGACCCGCCGCTGAGGCACATCCGATGATCACGAAGGGCTCCGCGGAGCCCTTCGTGATCGTTGCTCCGGCCCGCCCGATCCGATCCACCCTGAACACGTTAGTGAGTCGGGAAGGCGCTGCGCCAGCAGCGTGAGCGAGGCTTCCACGGCGACCGGCGACCGGCGACCGGCGACCGGCGGCCCGCCGAGCCCCGTCAGCGAGGTCGCCTGCGTCAGCGCGGCGACGCGTGCCTCCGGGTCCGGGTCGCCGGAGAACACGCGCGCGAGCCAGGAACCGGTCGCGGCGCCGTCGCCCGCGCGCCGGGCGAGCTCCCCCGACCGGGCCCAGGATGGCCGTGCTCCCACGCCACATCCTCGACGCCGGCGAGAACATCCGCGGACACAGCCATGACACCGGATCATGCCGGCCGCGTGACCGGCCTTCGCCCGGCCCGCCGGGTCGCGAAAGGTCCGACCGTTCCGTCGAGGCACCTGCTTCGCCCCGTTTTTTCACCTTATATGTTGTTGTTAACAGCGTGCACGTGGTTGGTGGCTGTCGGCGCGGCCGGCACCAGCGGGACGACTGCCGGGACTGGGGGTCTTCGTGCGTTGGTTCAATGACCTGTCGATTGCTCTGAAGATCTACGCGGCGGTGCTGGTTGCGGTGGTGGCCGGCAGCGTCGTCGGCGTGGTGGGCCTGCAGAAGCTGGCGGCAACGGCGGCCGCGTCGGAGTACCTCTACAGCCAGACCCTCGTGCCGGTGGCGCAGCTCGGCACGGTTCAGCAGCAGGTACAACGATCGTGGGTGGCGCTGCTCGACACCCTCATCGCCGCCGACTCCACGGACCGGCTCACCGACCTGCAGTCGATGTCCGCCGCCGACGCCGAGACCGACCGGGTGTTCGCCGGGTACACCGCCACGGACATGACCGGGCGCGAGGAGGCGGTGGCACAGTTCCGCGCCTCCCTGGCGACGCTTCGCAAGGTCCGCGACGAGCAGCTGGTGCCGCTGGCCGTGAGCGGCGACGTGCGCGGCTTCCAGCAGGTGGTCGACCAGGTCGCGCGGCCGGCGTTGAACACCGCCACCGCCGCGCTGGAGGACCTCGTGATGATCGAGAGCACGGTGGCGGTCGAGAAGCGCGCGGCGACGGCGGCGGCGTACGAGTCGGCACGCATCCAGATGATCGCGGTGTGGCTGGCGGGGGTGCTGCTGGCCTTCGGGCTGGCGTACCTGATCGTGCGCGGCATCATGACGACCCTGGCGGCGGTGGCGCGGGTGACCATGGCCCTGGCCGCGGGGCACTCGACGGTCAGCACCGGGGTGTCCGGCCGCGACGAGCTGGGCCGGATGGCGATGGCCCTGGACAGCGCCGTGGTACACCGCGACCAGCTCACCGACGAGCTGTCGGCCACGGTGACCGCCCTGCGCGCGGCGAGCGCGGCCAAGAGCGAGTTCCTGGCCAACATGAGCCACGAGCTCCGCACGCCGCTGAACGCCATCATCGGGTTCAGCGACCTCATGCGCACGGAGCCCACCGTCGGCCAGAACAGCATGGTGCCGACCGAGTGGATCCACCACATCCACTCCAGCGGCAGCCACCTGCTCGGGCTGATCAACGAGATCCTCGACCTGGCCAAGGTCGAGTCCGGCCAGGTCGACCTGCACCGGGAGCCGGTGTTCCTGCCGGAGGCCGTCGCCGAGGTCGTCGCGTCGCTGCGCGCGCTCTCGGAACACAAGGAGCTCGAGGTGACCGTGGCGGTCGCCTCGTTGTCGGTGCAGGCGGACCGGATGCGGCTACGGCAGATCGTGACGAACCTGCTCTCCAACGCCATCAAGTTCACCCCCGTCGGCGGGCGGATCTTCCTGGCCGGCCGGCGGGTCGGCGCCGAGGTCGCACTCAGCGTGGCCGACACCGGGCCGGGCATCGCCGCCGAGGATCATCATCGGGTCTTCGAGGAGTTCCAGCAGGCCGGCGAGCAGGGCGCCCGCGCGCAGGGCACCGGGCTCGGCCTGGCGCTCACCCGCCGGCTCGTACACGCACACCGCGGGCGCCTGGAGCTGGAATCCGAACTCGGCCACGGCGCCAAGTTCACGGTCTACCTGCCGGTGGCGCAGTCCTTGGCGACCGGCGCGGGAACCGGCACCTCCGGATCGGGCGCGACCGGGATCCTGATCATGGAGGACGACGACGCCGCCGCCCGCATGCTGTCCGACTACCTCGAATCGGCGGGTTACGACGTACGCGTCGCCGCGAGCGGTGAGCAGGGGCTCGCCATCTCCCGGGCGTACACGCCGGAGGCCGTCCTGCTGGATCTGCAACTGCCCGGCATGGACGGCTGGGAGGTCCTGACCGCGCTGAAGGGCGACGAGCAGCTCCGGCACATCCCCGTGGTCATCATCAGCGTCGGCGGACCGAGGGCGATCGGCATGGCGCTGGGCGCGGTCGACTACTTCGTCAAGCCCCTCAGCCGGCCGGCGCTGCTGAGCTGGCTGGCGCGCCACGGACTCGTCCCGGCGACGACCGACCGGACCCTCGACATCCTCGCGATCGACGACGACCCGCACAGCCTCGAGATCATCGACGCCAGCCTGACCGCGGAGGACATCCGGGTGCTCCGGGCCACGAACGGCACCGAGGGCCTCATCCTCGCCCGCAGCCACCGGCCCGACCTCATCATCTGCGATCTGCTCATGCCCGGCATGGACGGATTCGACGTCGTCGCCGCCCTGCACGGCGACCCGGCCACCAGCGGGATCCCCGTCGTGATCCTGACCGCGCACACCCTCACCACGGCCGACAAGGCCCGGCTCAGCGCCAAGATCATCACTGCCATGCCGCAGGGGCAGGCCACCACCAGCCTGCCGGAGCTGGCCCGGCTCGTCGGAGAACTCACCGGGCGAACGGCCAAGCATCACGAATCCCTGAGCGTGTAGGAACGCCGGTCGCCTTGTCCCGGGTCGGGACATTGACCTACGCTGATCTCCGTCGCGAGCCGGGCAGCCATCGTCGGGCCCATGCGTGTGGGCCGGACGCTTCCTGCCCCCATCCCCGGGGCCTCTCTCGCTCTGAGGTAGCTCATGAAGAGACGACTCGCCATCCTGTGCGTAGCCCTGCTCGCCATCGCCGCCTCGATGGTGGTGTTCTCCACGCCGGCGTCAGCGGCCGTGGGACTCCAGAGCGCGCTGGTCGGCCAGGAGAGCCATGTCGTGATCAACATCGGCAACGAGCCGATCGGCAACACCGACGCCGGACAGTGGACCGGCGCGACAACCGGCGCCATCCAGAAGATGCGCAGCAACGGATTCGAGCACCTGATCATGATCGACGCCCCCAACTGGGGACAGGACTGGCAGTACGTCATGCGGGACAACGCGCAGACCGTGCTGAACGCCGACAGCCTGCACAACACCGTGCTGTCGATACACATGTACGACGTGTTCAGCACGCCCGCGAGCATCACCGGCTATCTCGACCGTTTCCAGGCCGCGGGCTGGCCGCTGGTCATCGGCGAGTCCGGGTGGCAGCGCTCGTCCGGCAACGTCGATCACGAGACGGTACTGGCCGAATCGGTCTCCCGGGGGCTGGGGTACCTGGGCTGGTCCTGTTCCGGGAACACCGACCCGTACCTGGACATGGCGACCGGCTTCGACCCGGCACAGCTGACCACCTGGGGCCAGCGGATCTTCAACGGCGCCAACGGCATCAGGGCCACCGCCCGGGAGGCCACCTCCTAGGGCACCGGGCGGACGATCGCCCACACCACCTTGCCGTCACAGGCCGGCATGGCACCCCAGGCACTGGCCCGGGCGTCCACCACCCGCAGGCCCTCGCCGAACCCCCGCACGGTCGCGCCACGGTCGTCGGCGGCCGGATCGAGCACGCCCGGCAGCCGCGGGTCGCCGTCGCGTACCCCGAGGTAGATGCCGGCACCGCGGCGCGACACCGTGACCGCCATGTCGGTGCCGGTGTGCTCGACCGCGTTCGTCACCAGCGCCGAGATGACCTTCCGGCTGGTGTCCACCAGGTTCGGCAGGCCCCAGGCATCGCAGGCGACGGTGACCAGGTCGCCGGCGGCGCCGGCCGAGGCCGGCTCCGGGCGCAGGCGGCTCAGGTACAGGCGATCGGTCAGCCGCATCCGGCCGGCGACGGCGGCGCGGGCCTGCGCGACGGTGACGAAGATGGGCAGGTGGCGTACGGCGCCGAGTCTGCGCAGCCGGCTGGCCAGCTGCCTGGTCGGCGGCATGGTCAGCACGAGCTGAGCCGACGGCTGCAGGGCGCTCGCCGCCCGGGCGTTGGCGAGCCACACGCCGGCGCTCGCGGCGTCCAGATCGCTGAGATCGTGCAGGTCGACGATGATCGCAGAGGGGCGCTCCGCCATGCACCCCCGCAGCAGGGCGTGTACATCGAGGCACATCCGGCGGCTCCACCGGCCGTGCACCGCGATCTCGATCACCGAATTGTCGGCGGCCCGGGTGACCGACAGGCCCGTTTCGGCCTGCTCGTCCCCGCTGAACACGTACGGAGGCTCGACCTCCATATCGCTTCTTCTCCCCTGATCAATGCCCCGTTTCATGCCTCATCGGGCAGTCTGGAACGTCTGACGGCAGGCGGTCAATAACGGTGGCCGCTTACGCCCGAGCGTCATCCGATAGAGAACCTCGAACTCATGCAGCAGCCAGGATGCAGTGCACCCGGCGCGGTGGCTATCGCCCGCTCGAGACGGCTTCCGCGAAGACGGCGGTCGCGTCCGCGACGTCGACCTCGAGCATCTGCAGGGGCCCGCCGGTCTCGGTCAGGCAGGCGTTGGTCACCCCGCCGGCGAAGAACGGCGCGAAACCGATGTCCTCGATCAGCCGGGTGGCCGCGTCGCGTGCCGCCCGGTGGTCGGTGCAGATGAACTCCGCCAGCAGCGGATCCCGGCCCCGGCGACGCCGGAGCACGCTGGGCGAGCACGTGTTGAACGCCTTGACCCACTGGGCATCGGGTGCCCAGTCCGCCAGCGTCTCGATTCCGCTGTGGCCCTCCGGCACGGCGCGCTCGTACCCATGCTCCCGGGTCCAGATCACCGGGTTGGTCGCGTCCAGCACCGGCTTTCCGGTCATGGCGCCCGCGGTCGCGTCGATCAGCGAGTGCGCGGACGCCCAGTCGGGCGCGAAAAGTACGACATCACCGAAGTCGGCGGCGTCCGTCGCCGTGACGACGCGCATGAGTCCCTGATCGGCCGCGGGCGCGCTGACGACGACGTCGTGACCAGCCTGCTCCCACCACTCGGCCAACGATCCGCCCAGCTCACCACCGCCGATGATTCCGATCCGCATGACGGAATTCTCCCTCCGCGGTAAGCGCGGCGAGAGGCAAACGCTTGAACGGGCGGCGCCGGGCCGTCCGGGGTGGCGTCCCGCGCACCCCGGCCGGCGCCCGCGTCCCTTACGAGTCGAGGTTGATCAGCGTGATCACCAGCAAGAACGGGATGGCCAGCCCGACGATGGCCATCGGCCGCTGCAGCAGGCGCGGGCCCGGCTGCATCGGCGGGCGGCTGGGGCCGTACGGGTTCGGCTGCGGCGGCGCCAGGTTCGCCACCTTGCCGCGCTTGAAGAGGTTGATCAGAACTGCATCAGCACGATGAGGCCCCGGTGCCCGCGGAAGGTGACCGGCGCGGCGGGCACGCTGCCGCACATCCGGCAGGAGGAGACGGCGAGCTGCGCGTCGGGGACCTGCGTCATGGACGGTTGCTCTGAATAGGACACGTTTTCCTCGACTCGATACGGTGGCGAAGCCGCGTCAGGCTACTCGCCGGTCTCCGGCCCGCCGCGGCGGTGGCGACGCCGATTGGGGCGGCCCGGCGCAGGTCCGCGCATTGCCGGGCGATTCCGGCACCACCGCGCGGTAGGTTCTGCACATGCCCCGGCAGCGCCCCGTCACCATCCGCGACGTCGCCGCGCTGGCCGGCGTCTCGGTGGGCACCGCCTCGAAGGCGCTCAACGGCCGCGGCTCGCTGCGCGCGGACACGATCGACCGGGTCCGGCAGGCCGCGGCCGGCCTCGGCTTCCGGCCGAACCCGGCGGCGCGCAGCCTGCACGCCGGGCGCACGTACACGGTCGGCATGATCACCACGGACACCATCGGGCGGTTCAGCATCCCGCTGCTGATCGGCGCGGAGGGCACGCTGGGCGCCGGGCAGATCTCCGTCCTGCTCTGCGACGCACGCGACGACCCGGTCCGCGAACAGCACCACCTCAAGGTCCTGCTCAGCCGCCGCGTCGACGGCATCATCGTCACCGGCCGCCGCACCGGAACCCGCCCGCCGGTCGGCGACACCCTCGGCGTGCCGGTCGTCTACGCCTTCGGGGCATCGGCCGATCCGTGCGACTGCTCGATCGTGCCCGACGAGGCGAGCGGCGCGCGCCAGGCCGTTGAGCACCTGCTCACCACCGGCCGACGGCGCTTCGCGCACGTCACCGGCCCGGAACACCACCAGTCCGCCCGGGTACGGGCGCAGGCGACCGCCGCGCGCCTGGCGGAGGCGGGCACGCCGCTGGTGGCCGCGCCGTTGTTCGGGGAGTGGAGCGAGGCGTGGGGCCGGCAGGCCGTCGGAGTCCTGCTCGCACAGGGCGCCGGGTTCGACGCGGTGATCGGCGGCAACGACCAGATCGCCCGGGGTGTCGCGGACGCGCTGCGTGAGGCGGGCCTCCGGGTGCCGGCGGAGGTGGCGCTGACCGGCTTCGACAACTGGGACGTCATGGCGCTGGCCAGCCGGCCGGCGCTCACCAGCATCGACATGGACCTGGAGGGCCTCGGCCGGGCCGCGGCCGAGCTGCTGCTGAGGGCCATCGACGACGACCCCGCACCCGGGCTGCACACCCACCCGGCGAAGCTGGTCATCCGGAACTCCACCGTCGCGGCGTGACGGCGCCGCCCGGCTCCGGCCAGGGAGACGACAACGGGCCACACCCGGTCTCGGGTGTGGCCCGTCTGGTGCCGCCGGCCTCGTCGTCGGTACGCCGGCCGCCGGCGGCCGTCCGTCGGTCAGTCGGTGCTAGCCGCGGGGCCCGCCGCCACCCTGGTGGGGACGACCGCCGCCACCGCCGTGGTGGTTGTTGTCGTTGTTGTTCCAGCCGCCACCGCCGTGGTTGTTGTCGTTGTCGTTGTTGTTCCAGCCGCCACCGCCGTGGTTGTTGTCGTTGTTCCAGCGCCACCCGACCCACAGGCCCCAGCGGCCCCAACGGGTCCGCTGGCAGTAGAAGTAGTCCCAGCGGTCCCGCCACTCACCGCGACGTCCCGCCCACTGGCACTCACGCCTCGAGCGGAAGGTGCCGATGAAGCGCTCGCGAGGAGCCTTCGTACCCTGCTCGACGCTCTGCGTGGTGGCAGCGGTCCCCTGCGGCGCCGCGGCAGCCGGGGCCGACGGACCGACAGCGATGGTCGCTCCGGCGACCAGGGCCATTCCGGCCATGGTCAGCATTCGTGTTGCCTTACTCATGAAACCACCTTTTCTCGGCAGATCAATTGCTTGATCAACACAAACACAATCGGGCACCCGAATTCGCAGATTACGTCGACGTTAACCCGATTAGGTGATTCCGCGTGTCGGGCCCACGTGGACCGGGAAACCCGAGGGTAATTCCGGGCAATTGGGCCCTATCCGCCGGGCGGACGATCGGTTCTGGCCGACCGGGTTACAAGATCAGACCTTTCGGTTGATAAGAAATCCACAACCGATCGCCACCGCGCGTGCTATTGCGATCGGACAACCTATTCAGAACCCCACCCGCCGCGCCACAGAGGCGAACCAGCAGCGCGACGGCGAACCGGAGGGTCCGCCATTTCCGACGGCGATGTCCTCACCGGGGCGGCGGAATACCGTCAGGTGGTGGCGTGGCAAGCGAAACGAGGCGGCCGAAAATCGACTGCCCGCGATTGTCCCGCCAACGACACGCCGCCGATTTCCGCTCCTAAAACAATATTTGCTCGGCAAACTC
The DNA here is from genome assembly GCF_040648555.1 of Actinoplanes sp. NPDC049118. Classification (NCBI taxonomy): domain Bacteria; kingdom Bacillati; phylum Actinomycetota; class Actinomycetes; order Micromonosporales; family Micromonosporaceae; genus Actinoplanes; species Actinoplanes sp. NPDC049118. The sequence continues at coordinate 88,035 of NZ_JBEZDY010000034.1, read as the reverse complement.
GCAAGTCGTACGGATTGCCGGGGGAGGTTCGATCCCGCGGGGCGCCGGTGGTACCGGCGATACCCGATCGCCGCGCAATAAACAGCGATGCGCCGCAAAACGCCGACGACCGCCGGATAACCTCCGGCGGGTCGCCGAAAATGTTCTAATGGCGCGCCGCCGCGGGAGCCTCGAATGAAGGCACTGCCGGCGCCGGTTCAGCTCCTCCGGCCGGGGCGCGGCACCGGGAAGCGGCTAGCCGCCGCCGGCAGCAGCGCCCGGGCTACACCGCCGCGGCTCCCGGGTCCGCTCCGCGTCCGGCACGCGCACCGCGGCGCAGCCCTCGAGCACCAGGCGGCGCAGGCCGTCGTGGCGGAGCAGGCGCAGCGGGTCCCCCTGTTCGTGTACCTGCGGTACAGCGCGCTGAGGCCGGCGAGGAGCACCCAGCGGGCGGCCTCGGGAATCTGCGGTCCACTTCGTACCGTGGTGCCGCGGGGGTCAGGTCAGGGTGCGGCCGTGCCGGACCGCCGGGCCGGGATGCTCCGGGAGATACACCACCTCGGCGATCTGCACCCCGAGTTCGTCGAGCCGACCGAGCACATCGGACAGCGCGGACTGATCGGGCAACTCGCCCCGCAGCACCGTCTGCGGCTGGGCGGACAGCAGCGGAAAGGCGGCGAGCAGCTCGTCGGAGAGATGTCCGGCCACCCGGATCAGGTAGTTGGTCACGGGCCGAGCCTGCCGTGTCCCGGCGCACCGCGCCTCATCCGGTACGGACGAAAGGGGGTTCGTCCCCTGTGGTGGGTTGGGCCGTCCGGGTAGACATCGACATCTGTCCGTTCCGCCCGCACCCTCGATGCGGAGGACGGGGTACGGTTCGCCGGGCACACCCCCGCGTCGATGACCTCAGGAGTGCACAGGATGCGTCGGATTCTCGCCGCTGCCGCCGTGGCGGCGACGCTGTTCGCGGCGTACGCCTGCACGTCGGACGACAGGTCCGAACGCGCGGGCACCCGGATCAGCGTCGGTGTCATCCCGATCGTCGACGTGGCGCCGGTCTACCTCGGCAGGCAGAAGGGCTTCTTCAGCCGCCGGGGCATCGATCTCACGCTGGTGCCCGAGCAGGGCGGCGCGCCGATCGTCAAGGGCGTGCTCGCCGGCCGCTACCAGTTCGGCTTCAGCAACGCGACCTCGCTGATGGCGGCGCAGTCCGAGGGCGCGCCGCTCAAGGCGGTGGCGAACGGGGTCGCCTCGACCGGGCGACCCGGCCGGGACTTCTCCGCCGTCGTCGTCTCCGACGGCAGCCCGATCCGCTCGGCGAAGGACCTGGCGGGCAAGCGGATCGCCGTCAACACCCTGCGGAATCTGGGCGACACCACCGTGCGGCAGTCGGTGCGCCGGGCCGGCGGGAACCCGACCGGCATCCGGTTCGAGGCGATGCCGTTCTCCGAGATGCCGTCCGCGTTGCAGGCCCGGCAGGTCGACGCCGCGTGGGTGGTGGAGCCGCAGCTCTCCGAGGCGCTGACCCAGGGCGGCCAGGTGGTGGCGTCCAACCTCGTCGACACCGCACCGGACCTGACGGTGGCCATGTACTTCACCAGCCGCCCGATCATCGCCGGCGACCCGGACCTGGTCGCCCGCTTCGCCGAGGCGGTGAACGAGTCGCTGCGCTACGCCGTCGGGCACCCGGAGGAGATCCGCGCGACGGTCGGCACGTACACGCAGATCAACGACACGGTGCGGACGGCGATGATCCTGCCGAACTGGCCCAACGACATCAACCGGGCGTCGCTGGAGCGGCTGGCCACGCTCGGCCGCGAGGACGGGATCTTCACCCGGTCGCCCACGCTGGATCAGCTCCTGCCCTGACCGGGCGGGGAAACGCTTCCCCGGGAACGCGCATGTTTCCGCAGATGACGCCCAGAATCCCGTCGCAGGCATCGAGAAAGCGCTTCCCCAGCGGCATACTCCGGGGCACCCCGAACGACCGACCGGCCCTCCCCAGCCGATCCCCCATCGCGGCGAGGGCGGTCCCGTCCCCCGAAGGATCGCCATGCACAGATCCCCGAACCCCGGCACGCGGACGTTGCTCGCCGCGGCACTCACCACCGTCCTGACCGGCGCGCTCTGCTTGGCGGTCGCCGGCACCGCGGCGGCGGCCACGACCGTCGTACAGGCCGAGGCGTACGCCGCGCAGTCCGGCGTGCAGCTCGAATCGACCGGCGACACCGGTGGCGGCCAGAACGCCGCCTACCTGGCAACCGGCGACTGGATGCGCTACGACGGCGTCGACCTCGGCGCGGCCGGCGCGCTGACCGTTGCCGCGCGGGTCTCCTCGGCCGTCGGCACCGGCAGCGTCGAGCTGCGCACCGGGTCGGCGACCGGGCCGCTACTCGCCCAGTTCCCGATCACCGCGACCGGCGGCTGGCAGAACTGGGTCACGCTGACGGCCACGGCCGCGACCCATCCGACCGGCGCGCAGACCGTCTTCGCGGTCATGCGGAACACCGGCCCCGGCGACTTCGTCAACATCAACTGGTTCTCGTTCGGCTCCGGCGGCACCCCGGGCCACGGCTGGGTCCCCATCGACCAGGTCAGGTGGAACGCCCAGCTCGCCGAGTTCCGGGCGATGACGCCGCGGCCGGTGCCCGCAAACTCCGTGCGCGTGCCCGAGTTCAACGCGTCCTGCCTCTACAGCCACTCGAGGCCGGACGACCCGATCGTCTTCCCGGGCATGGCCGGGGCGTCGCACATGCACAGCTTCATCGGCAACGACGGCACCGACGCCAACACCACCACGGACACGTTGCTGCGCAACGCCGGCACGAGCTGCCGGCCGGCCGAGGACCTCTCGGCGTACTGGATTCCCAGCCTCTACGAGCGCGGCCAGGTCGTCGAGCCCAAGGACGTGGTCGTCTACTACGGCTCGCGGCTGACGAACGCGGCCGCCACGGTGCCGTTCCCGCAGGGTTTCCGGATGATCGCCGGTGACGCCCGGCTGCAAGCGCCCACCCCGGCCGGCTCGGTCAACCAGTTCTACTGCGCCGGCGCGGGCGGCGAGATCGGCCGGAGCGCGGACGGCAACTGGCCGCGGTGCGCGCCGGGCGCGACGCTGATGTTCCAGCTCGTCTTCCCGGACTGCTGGGACGGCGTGCACCTGGACAGCCCGACGCACAAGGCGCACGTCGCGTACACCTACGACGGGACCTGCGGCGGGGCCTTCCCGGTCGCCATCCCGTCGATCTCGTTCCTGATCGCGTACCCGACCAGCGGCTCGGCGGACGGCTTCCAGCTCTCCTCCAAGATGGCGTCGTCGATGCACGGCGACGCGTTCCTGGCCTGGGACAACGCCGCACTCGGGCACCGCGTGAAGAACTGCGTCGTCCAGCGGGCCAAGTGCAACACCGCCGGCGACTTCTGATCCGTACGCCGTAAGCGCCGACCGGAGCCGGTCGGCGCTTTGCGGTGCGGTGCTGGCACACTCGAGGCGTGGGCGACGAGGAGCTGGAGAGTCACAGCCTCGTCGACCTCGCCGTCGACCGGCTCAGCCGCGAGATTCTCAGCGGACGCACCGACCCCGGCGAGCGCCTCGTCGAGGAGCAGCTGACCCGCAGGCTGGGCATCAGCCGGGCGCCGCTGCGCGAGGCGTTGCGGCTGCTGGCCCAGCAGGGGCTCGTGGAGCACATCCCGCGGCGGGGCGTCCGGGTCGCGACGCTCTCCGACGACGACGTCCGCGAGCTCTACGAGGTCCGCGACGTCCTCGAGCGGCACGCCGTCGCGTCCATCCCGCCGGGCGCGGACCTCTCCGCGGTGCGGGCCGCGCTCGAGGTGATGCGCAAGGCGACCGAGGCGGGCGACCGGCTGGCGATCGCCGACGCGCACCGGCACTTCCACGTCGCGGTGGTCGCGCTCGGCGGCAACCGTCAGCTGTCCGCGCTGTACGAATCGGTGCTGGTCCGGCTCCAGCTCTACATGGCGGTCAATCTGCGCCGCGAGGCCGAGGTCGCCGAGCCGTCCGACGGCGTGCACCGCCACGAGCGCCTGCTCGCGGCGGTCGCTCAAGGTGACACAAATGCCATCGTTTCGGCACTGAGCGCGCACGGGGCCCGCACCTACCTGCCCTAGATCACGCCGCGACATCTGCCCGTTACCTGACGTGGACTCGACCGAAACAGAACGGTCGACAATCGACAGAATGAACGAAGTCTTCCAGCGCATCCGTGACCGCGGCGACGACGGAGTCTGGATCGGCACCGTCAAAGAGGAGGACCTGCGGGCCCGGGCGGCCGCCGTGCACGCCGATCTCCCCCTGGCCGGGCTCACCTTCGCCGTCAAGGACAACATCGACGTCGCCGGGATGCCGACGACCGCGGCCTGCCCCGACTTCGCCTACGTTCCGGAGCGGACCGCCCCCGTCGTGCAGCGGCTGCTCGACGCCGGCGCGCTGCTGGTCGGCAAGACCAACATGGACCAGTTCGCCACCGGGCTGACCGGAGCCCGGTCGCCGTACGGGACGCCGGAGAGCGTCTTCGGCGGCGGACTGATCTCCGGCGGCTCCAGCTCCGGCTCGGCGGTCGCGGTCGCCGCCGGGCTTGTCGACTTCTCCCTCGGCACCGACACCGCCGGCTCCGGACGGGTGCCCGCGGCACTCAACGGGATCGTCGGCGTCAAGCCGACCCGGGGGCTGCTCAGCACCGCGGGGGTCGTACCGGCCTGCCGCTCGCTCGACTGCGTGTCGATCTTCGCGCCGGACGTCACCCGGGCCGCTGCCGTCCTGCGGGTGGCGCGGGGCCCGGCCGCCGGCGACGCGTGGGGCCGCACCGGCTCGTACCCGCTGCGGAACCCGGCCGAGTTGCGCATCGGCGCGGCCCGCAGCCTCGACTTTTTCGGCGACGCCGGCCAGGAGAAGGCGTTCGCCGCCGGGCTCGACCGGTTCGGCCGCGACGTCCGGGCCGTTGACGTCGAGCCGCTGCTCGAGGCGGGCGACCTGCTCTACCGCGGTCCGTGGGTGGCCGAGCGGCTGGCCGACCTCGGCGACTTCCTGAGCGCGCATCCCGGCTCGGTGCTGCCGGTGACGCGCCAGGTGCTCGAGACCGGCCTGCGGTACACCGCGGCCGACGCCTGGCGGGGCCTGCACCGGCTGCAGGAGCTGAAGGCGTGGACCGGGCGGCTCTTCGAGACCGTGGACGTACTGGTCCTGCCGACCGTGGCGACGACGTACACACACGCCGAGATCGCCGCCGACCCCATCGGCCGGAACCTGAACCTGGGCCGGTACACGCAGTTCGCGAACCTGCTCGACCTCGCCGCGGTGACCGTGCCGAACGGATTCACCGCGGACGGCCGGCCCGCCAGCCTGACGCTGTTCGGCCCGGCCTTCAGCGACGACACCCTCGCCCTGCTCGCCGAGGAGCTGGGCAGGACGCAGGACCTCATGACCGTCGCCGTCGTCGGGCTGCACCTGCGTGGCGAGCCGCGCAACGCCGAACTGACCGACCGCCGGGCGACGCTGATCGGCGCGGCCCGCACGGCGCCCTGCTACCGGCTGTACGCCCTGCCCTCGGGCGCGCCGGGCCTGGTCCGCGACGACACGGGCGCCGCCATCGACATCGAGCTCTGGCAGCTACCGGCCGCGACCGTCGGCAGCCTGCTCGCCGGCATTCCCGCACCCCTGTCGCTCGGCCGGATCGTGCTGGCCGACGGCACCGAGGTGACCGGCTTCCTCTGCGAGGCCTACGCGGTCGCCGCGGCACAGGACATCACCGCCAGCGGCGGCTGGCGGGCACACCGTTCCGCACCGGAAAGGCAGGACACATGACCGCCATCATCGGCCCCGTAAAGGCCACCCCTTATCTATGGCCCTACGACGGCTCGGTTCCGGTCGAGCGCACCGCCTTGATCTGCATCGACTGGCAGACCGACTTCTGCGGCCCCGGCGGCTACGTCGAGTCGATGGGCTACGACATCGCGCTCACCCGGGCCGGCCTGCCGGCCACCGCGCGGCTGCTCGCACACGCCCGCGGCCTGGGCATGCTCGTCGTGCACACCCGCGAGGGCCACGACCCCGACCTGTCCGACCTGCCGGCCAACAAGCGGTGGCGCTCGGCGCAGGTCGGCGCCGAGATCGGCGCGCCGGGACCGTGCGGCCGCATCCTGGTCAAGGGCGAGCCGGGCTGGGAGATCGTGCCCGAGGTCGCCCCGGTGGCCGGCGAGGTGATCGTCGACAAGCCCGGCAAGGGCGCCTTCTACGCGACGAATCTCGACCTCGTCCTGCGTACCCGCGGCATCACGCACCTGATCCTGACCGGGATCACCACCGACGTCTGCGTGCACACGACCATGCGGGAGGCCAACGACCGCGGCTACGAATGCCTGATCCTCTCCGACTGCACCGGCGCCACCGAGGCGTCGAACCACGCCGCCGCGCTGCACATGGTCACCATGCAGGGCGGCGTGTTCGGCTGCGTGTCCACCTCGGACGACGTCATCGCCGCGACGGAGGCCTGAGATGCCGACGGTCGAGGCACAGCCCGCACCCTTCACGTTCGCACCTGAGAGCACCGCGCTGCTGGTCATCGACATGCAGCGGGACTTCCTCGAGCCCGGCGGCTTCGGCGAGAGCCTCGGCAACGACGTCTCCCAGCTGCGCCGCACGATCGCACCGCTCGCGGCCTTCATGACCACCTGGCGGGCCGCCGGCCTGCCGATCATCCACACCAGGGAGGGCCACCTGCCCGACCTGACCGACTGCCCGCCCGCCAAGCTCGAACGCGGCGCGCCCAGCAAGCGCATCGGCGACCCCGGCGCCTTCGGCCGCATCCTCATCCGCGGCGAGTACGGCCACGACATCATCGACGAGCTGCGGCCGGCCCCGGGCGAGGCCGTCGTCGACAAGCCCGGCAAGGGCGCCTTCTACGCCACCGAACTTCAGGAACTGCTCGACAAGGGCGGCATCCGCAGCCTGCTCGTGGCGGGCGTGACGACCGAGGTGTGCGTGCACACCACGGTGCGCGAGGCCAACGACCGCGGCTACGAATGCCTCGTGCTCGCCGACTGCGTCGGCTCCTACTTCCCCGAGTTCCAGCGGGTCGGCCTGCAGATGATCGCCGCACAGGGCGGCATCTTCGGCTGGGTCGCCGATTCCACCTCCGTGCGTCTCTAGGAGCGAGCCATGAAACTTCCCTACTGGGTACGCGGCGACACGAACGCGTTCTTCGGCTTCGGCGTCAACGTACTCGTCAACGTGCTGACCCTGACCGGCCTCTGCATCGGCGTCATCGGGATGGACCCGGCGAACGTCTTCGGCGTCATCCTGCCGGCGCTTGGCATCGCCCTGGTGCTCGGCAACATGTACTACACCTACCTGGCGCGCCGGCTGGCCGCCAAGGAGAACCGCACCGACGTCACGGCGATGCCGTACGGGCCCAGCGTCCCGCACATGTTCATCGTCATCTTCGTCATCATGCTGCCGATCTACCTGCGCACGAAGGACCCGATCCAGGCGTGGACGGCCGGCATCGCCTGGGCGTTCATCATCGGGGTCATCGTGCTGATCGGCGCGTTCGTCGGGCCGTACATCCGTAAGTACACGCCCCGCGCCGCCCTGCTCGGCACGCTCGCCGGCATCTCCATCACCTTCATCTCGATGAACCCGGCCGGGACGATGTGGAGCGCCGCCTGGATCGCCCTGCCGGTCTTCGGCCTGCTGCTGGTCGGCCTGCTCACCGACGTCAAGCTGCCCTTCAATCTCCCGATCGGCCTGGTCGCCCTGCTGGTCGGCAGCGCGATCGGCTGGATCGGCGGCGCCATGTCGGTGCCGGACGTGACGGCGGCCGCCAAGGACATCGCGTTCGCCTTCCCACACCTGAAGGTCGACCTGCTCCTCGACGGCCTGCGCGACATGGCCCCGCTGCTGGCCACGGCGATCCCGCTGGGCGTCTACAACTTCACCGAGGCGATGACCAATGTGGAGAGCGCCGCCAGCGCGGGCGACCGTTACAACCTGCGCAGCGTCCTGCTGGCGGACGGCGGCGGCGCGGTCGTCGGCTCGATGCTCGGCTCGCCGTTCCCGCCGGCCGTGTACGTCGGCCACCCCGGCTGGAAGGCGGCGGGCGGCCGCACCGGCTACTCGATGGCCACCGGCGTCGTCATCGCCCTGCTCTGCTTCTTCGGGATGTTCGGACTGCTGGGCACCCTCTTCCCGACCGCGGCGATCGTCCCGATCCTGCTCTACATCGGCCTGCTCATCGGCGCACAGGCGTTCCAAGCCACCCCGAGGGCGCACGCCGCGGCGGTGGTCGCCGCCCTCATCCCGAACATCGCGAGCTGGGCGACCGGTCAGATGGACAACGTCCTCGCGGCAGCGGGGACCTCGGCCGCCGAGGTGGGCGTCAGCACCCTGGCCGGCGCGGGCGTCGTCTACGACGGGCTGAAGACGCTCGGCGAGGGCGCGATTCTGGCCGGCCTCGTCCTGGGCGCGATCGTCGCCTTCATCATCGACAAGCGCTTCTGGCACGCGGCGATCTTCTCCGGCACCGGAGCGGTGCTGACCTTCGTCGGCCTGATCCACGCGGAGAAGGTGCAGTTCAACGCCGACGGTCCGGTCAGCCTCGGCTACCTGCTGCTGACCGTGGTCTGCGTGCTGTTCGCGCTGACCAGGCCGGAACCCCGGCAGCCGGACGCCGACGAGATCGAGCTGGAGCGCCTGCACGCCGGCGGCGACCAGGCCGCCGCGGAGCCCGAGGGCGGCGTGCCTGAGCCCCGCAAGGAGACCAGCGCGGTCTGACCAGCCCGTCCACCCGGCGGCCCGGCGCGTCACGTGCCGGGCCGCCGAACCCCGCCAGGAGGTGCCATGGAGATCAACCGGCCCGACGTCGTGTCCGAGGTCGCCGCCGCGTTCGCGGACTACGAGGACGCCCTCGTGGCCAACGAGGTGGAGCGCATCGTCGGCTTCTTCGCCGCGGACGCGGTGCGCTTCGGCGTCGCGGACCAGCAGGTCGGCCTGCCCGAGCAGACCGCCTGGCGGCGCGCGCAGCCGCCGCTGCCGCCGGGCCGCCGCCTCAAGGACACGGTCATCACCGCGTACGGCGCGGACGTAGCCGTCGTGACGACGCTGTTCGGCTATCCGGAAACGGACACCCTCGGCCGCCAGTCACAGACCTGGGTACGTCTCCCGCAGGGCTGGCGCATCGTCACCGCGCACGTCAGCCACCCGGCACTTGAGCGAAACGAGACCGCGAATTGATCTCATGACCTACGCCACCGTGCCGATGGGGCTGGCCTCGCGTCGACCCCTCGGAAGGACCACGGATGGCCCCCAAGTCCAGAGCCTTGACCCGAAGCTGGCTGGCGCTCGCCACGGCTGTCATCGCCACGCTTCCAGCGGCAACCCCAGCGCTGGCCGCCACGTCTTCGACCCCCAAGCCGCTTCCGCACGTCGTAGGCGGCTACGTACCCAGCAAGGTCCTCAAGTCCGCGAAGACCACGCTCGGCAACAAGGTCTCCGCCTTCGAGGTGCTGCCCGCCAGCGTCGACCTGCGCCAGTACGCCCCGTCCCCCGGCGACCAGGGCCAGGTCGGTTCCTGCGTCGCCTGGAGCATCGCGTACAGCATCATGGGCTATTACGCGAAGCGCACCGGCGGCGTCGGCGCACCGTACGCCCCGCTCTTCCTGTACATGCGCAACGTCGCCGCGGGCGGCGCGCCGAACGCCGGGCTCAACCCCGACGCCGTGCTGGCCAACGCGCAGTCCGCGGGCGTCGACACCCAGGAGCACTACTGGCAGGGCACCACGAACTGGCAGACCCCGCCCACCCAGGCGCAGATCGACAACGCCCGCAACTACCGGGTGAACGGCTGGAACCGGCTGTTCGTCGGCGGCAACCAGGGCACCGCCGCGCAGACGCTGATCAAGCAGACGCTGGCGTCCGGCAGCCCGGTCGCCCTCGGCATCCCGGTATACCAGGACTTCATGTACCTGCGCAGCCACACCCTCTACAACACGCTGAGCGGCTCGAGCCTCGGCGGCCACATGATGGCCGCGTACGGCTACGACGCGGACGGCGTCTACATTCGCAACTCGTGGGGCACCGGCTGGGGCAACGGCGGCGACGCCAAGCTCTCCTGGGCGTTCATCACCAAGATCGCCAACGGCGCGTACGCGGTGAACGGCATCGCCACCCCGGCCGCACCGATCGCGGTGGCGCCGACCGTCGGCGCACTGTCCACCGCCAAGGCCGCCGCGGGCACCGCCGTCACCATCTCCGGCGCCGGCCTGTCCACCGCCACCGCCGTCCGCTTCGGCGACACCACGGCGACCTTCACCCCGCAGACCGTCAACGGCCTCACCAAGCTGGTCGCCATCGCTCCCGCACACGCCCTGGGCCTCGTCGACGTCACCGTCACGAACCCGGCCGGCACCAGCGCCGTGAGCACCACGAGCAAGTTCACCTACATCCCGCCGGCACCGGCGATCACCGGGCTGCAGCCGAGCAGCGTCAGCATCGTCGGCGGCACGACGGTCACCCTCACCGGCACCAACCTGACCGGGGTCACCGCCGTCAAGCTCGGCACCAAGAGCGCGGCCGCCAAGGCGGTCACGGCGACGTCCCTTACCTTCGTGGCGCCGGTGGCGGCCGCCGGCACCGTCTCGGTCACCGCGACCAACGCGTACGGGACGAGCACGCCCGCCGGCCAGCTCACGTACTTCACCCCGCCGGCACCGGTCGTCGCGTCGATCACGCCGAGCAGCGGGCCGACCTACAAGGCCACGCCCGTGGTGGTCAGGGGCACCGACTTCGGCGGCGCCACCAAGGTGACCCTCGGCGGTACGACGGTGTCGTTCACCAAGGTGTCCGGCACCGAGCTCAAGCTGAACCTGCCGATCCGTCCGGCCGGCAGCCTGGGCCTGCAGATCACGACCCCGGGCGGGGTGAGCACGGTCGGCTCCGCCGCCACGTTCACCTACGTGACGCCGCAGGCTCCCGCGATCACCTCGATCACTCCGAACAGCGGGCTCACCAACGTGAAGACCCCGATCGTGGTGAACGGCGTGAACTTCACCGACTCCACCAAGCTGACCGTCGGCGGGGTGAGCGTCTCGTACACGAAGGTCTCGGCCACCCAGGTCAAGGCGACCCTGCCGGTGCACGCGGCCGGCGCGACCGACATCCGGCTGACCACCCCGGGCGGGCTCTCGGCGACCGGACCCGCCGCCACGTTCACCTACCGGGCCCCGCCGGTTCCGGTGATCAGCAAGCTGAGCGTCACCAAGGCCGTCCTGAAGGCCGCGACGCCCCTGACGATCACCGGTACCGGGCTCACCGGCGCCACCAAGGTGACGGTCGGCGGCAAGACGGCGACCTTCACGAAGGTGTCGGACACCGAGATCAAGATGACCGTGGCGGCGCGCACGGTGGCCAGTGAGGCACCGATCGTGGTGACCACCCCCGGCGGCACGAGCAAGGCGGCTGCCTTCAGCTTCGTGGCGGGCACGGCGTCGATGCGGGTCTCCGCCTACGGCGTGATCTTCATCGGATCCGGCCTGCGCTGAGTTCGCGCAGTGGAGGGGGCCGCCGGACGGCGGCCCCCTCCACTGCGTTCACCGCAGGGTGAGCGGGGTCTCCGACTCCACGCGGGTCAGCTTCGCCGGGTTGCGGACGTAGTAGATGCCGGTGATGCGGGTGTCCTCGACACGGATCGCGAGGATCCCGTCGATCTCGCCTTCCAGGCGCAGGACCAGCGCCGGGTTGCCGTTGACCACCGTGGGTTCGGTGGTGACCGCGGCACCGACCTTGGCGAGGCCGCCGAGGATCAGCCGGCCCACCTTCTCGGCGCCGATGACCGGCCGCAGCGCGGCCTGCTTGACCCCGCCGCCGTCACCCACCAGGACGACCTCGGGGGCGAGCACCTCGAGCAGGCCCTTCAGGTCCCCGGTCTGCACCGCGCACCGGAACGACTCCATGGCCGCCCGGGTCTCGCCCGCGGAGACCGGACCGCGCGGGCGGCGGGCATCGACGTGCCGGCGGGCGCGGTGCGCGATCTGGCGCACGGCCGCCGGGCTCTTGTCGACCGCCGCCGCGATCTCGTCGTAGCCGACGTCGAAGGCCTCGCGCAGCACGAAGACGGCGCGCTCCGTCGGCGACAGCGTCTCGAGCACGAGCATCAGCGCCATCGACACGCTCTCGGCGAGCTCGACGTCCTCGGCCACGTCCGGCGCGGTGAGCAGCGGCTCGGGCAGCCACTGGCCGACGTAGGCCTCCCGGCGGCGCTTCATGGTGCGCAGCCGGTTGAGGGACTGCCGGGTCGTGATCCGTACCAGGTAGGCACGCTGGTCGCGCACCTGGGCGAGGTCGACCTTCACCCACCTCAGCCACGTCTCCTGGAGGACGTCCTCCGCGTCGGCCGCCGATCCGAGCATCTCGTACGCGACGGTGAAGAGCAGGTTGCGATGGGCGACGAACACCTCGGTAGCCGGATCACTCATGCCGGGCTCGCTCACGTCTCTCCTCTCGCAGAACCTAGGCTGTCCGGTCGGCGGTGACCGGGGCCCGCAGCAGTTCCTGTCGCCGGGCGTCCCTGACCGGCCAGGTGTGCGAGCCGGGCCTGCGCGCCTCGTCGGCCAGCTGCTTGACGGGACTCTTGCAGGCGGCCTCCTTCAGCTTCGCGCCGAGCCGGCCGCCCACGTGCAGCCCCATCGCGGTGTCGTCGCGGTGTGCCACCTGAAAGACGCCGGCCCGGCGACCCAGGCTGACACACATGGCGGCGATCCCCCGGCTGAAATCCGCGGGTCGTTCACCCGCGATCCGGCTGAGCACCGTGTCGGCGGCGTGCGATCCCAGCGGCAGCGCGGCCTGGCAGCTCATCCGCAACGGCAGGTCCGATGGGGCGGCCGAGTCGCCGGTCGCGACGATGCGCTCGTCGTCCACACTGGTCAGCGTCTCGTCGGTGAGCAGGCGCCCAACGGCGTCGGTGCTCAGCCCGCTGCGGTCGGCCACATCCGGCACGCCGAAGCCGGCGGCCCAGATCGTCACCGCGCTCGGCAGCTCGCGGCCGTCCACGAGCCGAACGGCATCGCGCGTCACGGCCGTCACCCTCGCGCCGGTCCCGTCGACGACGGTCACACCGAGCCTGTCCAGCCCCTTGGCGACCGAACGCCGCCCCCGCGGGTGCAGGTACGGGCCGAGCACCCCGCCGCAGACCAGGGTCACTGCACGGCCCAACTCCGCCAGCTCGGCGGCCGTCTCGATGCCGAGCGGACCGCCGCCGACGACCGTCACCGGCGCCGACACGGGCGCGGCGTCGAGGACGGCCCGCAGCCGCTGCGCCTCCTCGAGGCCGGCGATCGGGTGGGCGAACTCGGCCGCGCCGGGCACGCCCGGATCGGCGCTGCCGCTGCCCACCGCGTACACCAGGTAGTCGTAGCCGGCCGTGCCGCCGGACGCCAACGCCACGCGGCGCCCGGCCGCGTCGATCCGGGTCACGGTGTCGACCACCAGCCGGACGCCCCCGGCCAGGATCTCCCGGTAGTCGACGACCGCGTCGTCGGACCCGCCCAGCAACTGGTGCAGGCGGATTCGCTCGACGAAGACCGGGCGCGGGTTGATCAGAGTCACGGTCACGTCGTCGCGCTGCGTCAGGCGATTGGCCGCCAGGACGCCGGCGTACCCGCCGCCGACCACGACGACATCGATGTTCGCGCTCATGGTGTCTCCTCAGCTCGCATCGGGTTCGGCATCAAGACACCCCCGGCCCGGCGTTTGTGACACCCGTGAGGCGGGTCACCGCGCGGTCGCGGGCGCTTGCCTTGACGCCGGTGACAGGGCCTAGCGTGCGGACAGACCTACGGACGAGGTGAGCGGGATGCTGATCGGCGAACTGGCCGGACGGGCCGGTACGAGCACACGCACGCTGCGCTACTACGAGCAGCACGGGCTGGTCGAGCCGCGACGCGACGCGAACGGATACCGCCGCTACGACGAGGCGGAACTGCGCGTCGTGCACGAGATCCGGGCCCTGCTCGCCGTCGGCTTCGGGCTGGACGACATCCGGCCCTTCGTGGCCTGCCTGCGCGCCGGCAACACCGCCGGTCACGTCTGCCCCGACTCGGTGGCCGTGCTGCGGCGCAAGCTCGCCGAGGTCGAGACCTACCTGGATCGGCTCGCCGACGTCCGCGACCGGTTGCGCGGCCAGCTCGCCCAGGCCATCGAGGAGCGGGAGATCCGATGCCTGAAGATTCACTGACGGCCGTCACCGACGAGACGTTCGCCGAGCTCGTGCTCGGCAACCGGCTGCCGGTGGTGGTCGACTTCTGGGCCGAGTGGTGCCCGCCGTGCGGGCCGCTGGCCAAGACCCTCGCCGGGCTGGCCGGCGAGTTCACCGGCAAGCTGGTGATCGCGACGCTGAACATGGACGAGAACCCCGTGACGGGCCGCGCCTACCGGGTGATGTCGCTGCCGACCCTGATGTTCTTCCAGCGGGGGGTCGTCGTGCACACCATCGTCGGCTCCCGGCCCAGATCCCAGCTGCGGCAGGCGCTGGCCGGCTCCTTCGAGGCATACGCAAACCGCTGACGCGGTCGAGCCGCCCGGCTGGTTGGCCGGGCGGCTCGTGGGGTCATGCGGGTCGTGCGGGGTGGTGGGTTACTTGATGGTGACGTTGAAGGTCGGGTCGGCGGCGAGCTTCTTGAACGCGGCCAGACTCGAGCTCTTGCTGTTGATGCTGATGTCGCGGTCGCCCTGGTCGTCGTGCTTGGTGTCGAAGTAGACGATCGCCTTGATCGCGGGCCGCTTCTTCAACTCCGGCAGCACACTGTTGAACCCGGCACTCTTATCGACCGGCTTACCCACCCGGTGATACACACCCCACTCGGCGATCATCAACGGCTTACTCGCGTGCTTACGGGTCGCCCAGTCGTAGAACGTCGGACCGTTCGGCGCCTTCCGGTCGAGCAGGTCAGCGAACTGGCCGTAGTGATACGCACCCTTCTCCGCCGACACGTAGGAATCCAGACCGATCCAGTCCACGACGTCGTCACCGGGGTACAGATCCGCCCACCAGGACTGCGCCATCCACTTCTCGTTACCCATGTACGCCATCACATTGATCGCATTGTCGACGCCCTTGGACTCCAGGCGCTTGATCGTGTGGCGGTACATCGCGGCGAAGTCCTTAGCCTCCCAGCCGGAACCCTTCTTCGCGACCACGTCGTTCTCCGGCTCATGGTTGAGCACCAGGAAGAACTTCTCCGGGAAGTCCTTCTTGACCCGGGCAGCGAACGCGTCGATCCGCTTGTCCTGCTCACCCTTGGCAACCTTCGCCCAGTTCGACCCGTAAGCGATCTTCCAGTTCAGCAACAACACCCGCGGCTGGTCCTTGTCCCGCGCCATCGCCTTCTCATCAGCGGTCGGGAACACCTCATCACCCTTGTGATAGGTGTGGTAAATCGAGGCGGTGCGGCCGGAGAGCTTCTCCCAGTCCTTCAACGCCTCATCACGCGGAGCATCGGTGAACCCACCCGCGGCGGCACCCCACAACACGCCACACGAAGGCACCAGGTTCGCATCGGTCACACACTTCCCACCCGCCGACGCCGCCGGGGCGGCCGTGGCGGCGGTCGCACCGGCCAGAGCGGTACCAGCACCCATCGCGATAGCGGCCAGGACGGTCATCGACTTCTGCAACTTGATCCGACGCACTCTGTGGTTTCCCCCCGCATGTTCCAGCCGTTCATCGGCCGGGCATGAGAAGAGATTCCGATCCGCGCGGTGCACCCCCCGGTCCCGAACAGGTGCCGCCGAGTTGCGAACGGTCTGAACACCACGACTTGAGGATTTCGGCGCCGAAAAACCCCGCCGAACGGGTCGTTTCGGACACAGAGCAGGGCACCCGATCGGCACCCGTGCGGGCAGGCGGCGAACGGCGCGACCAGCACATCCGGATGCCGATTGTTAGCGTTGGGCCACCGCAGATACGCGTGCGACTCCCGCCGTCGCCTCCCACCGGCCGAACTACGATTCGGCCCCGGGGCCCCGAGATCCTTGGAGAAGACGCATGAGCGACGTGAGCATCGGCACCGGCAAGGTGGTCGTGAACAGGGCGATGTCGCTGGACGGGTTCATCGCCGGTCCTGGCCACGCGATGGACTGGATCTTCGAGTACCTGACTGCGGATACGTTCCCGGAGGTTATGGCGGCCACGGGTGCCATGCTCATCGGCCGGGGCACGTACGAGGTCGCCAAGCGTATGGCCGACCAGGACACCCCCTACGACGGGGGAGGACAGTTCGTCCTCACCCACGAGCCTCCCGACGAGCCGGACCCCACCGTCACGTTCCTCACCTGTGACGTCGAGGAAGCCGTTGCCACGGCACGCAGCGCCGCGGGCGGCAAGAACCTGGAGATCCTCGGTGCTGACGTGGCCGCCCAGTGCCTGCAGCGCGGGCTCGTCGACGAGATCCTGGTGTATGTCCTCCCGGTGCTGCTCGGCGACGGCGTCCGCTTCTCGCCCCCGAGCCTCGACAGGATCGACCTGGAACCCTTCAGCAACACCCAGTCGGGCGCCGTCACAATGCTCCGCTTCCGGGTGCGAAAGCAGGCGCAGCCCTCCAGCAGTTGACACAGGCACGCAGCGGACACCCCTGACGTCTGGTCGGAGCGCTAGGGCCGGCGCGTCGGCTACCCGACACCGGCCCGGGGCCCGCGGGGTATCAGCACGCGCCGCCCAATGGTCTGTTCTATGGATGCGGACGAGGGGGACGTGTCCTCGCCGCCCGCCCCCGGCGGGGCGGGCGGCGATCAACACCGCGAGAGCCCGCGGGCCAAATGCGGTGAGTAGCGAGCAAAATACGCAGCACCGGTGACGGCGCGTGACCGCCGGGCGTCTGCCATCATGGCCGGATGGTTTTGATCGGCAGGGTCTTCCGGGTCGCCGTCGCAGCGTGCGCCGTCGCCGCTTTCGCCGGGTGTTCGTCGGATGACCCACCCGCGCCCGACGGCAGCACCATCAGCGTGGACGCCATGCGGAACGCCCTGCTCAAGGCCGCCGACGTCGGCCCGACCTGGAAGGCGCCGGGCGAGTCGGCGGCGCCGAACCAGCTGGTCAGCATCTGTGGCGCGGACACGCCGCCGGTGGCCGTCCCGGGCAGCCCGTCGATCGTCTCCGCGCCGCTGTCCGACGAGGGCACGGAGGGGGTGCAGAGCCTCACCCAGCACGCCCTGGTCTACGAGGATTCCATCTCCGCCGCCACCGCCCTCGCCTCGCTGCGCACGGTCGCCGACGCCTGCGCGCCGAGCGTCTCGCGGCCCGCGAAGACCGGCGACCGGGAGGAGCCCGCGTACACGGAGACGGCCTCGACGGCGCCGCTGGAGCAGGGCCCCTGGATCGGCTTCGTTACCGTCCGCAACAAGCAGTACGACAAGGCGCACCCGGCGACCGCCGATGTCGCCGTGGCGGCCCTGGCCCGGGGCAACGTCGTGCTGGTCGACCAGTACGCGATCTACCGCCTCGGCAGGTCCGACGCGAGCGCCAATCCCCAGTTCTCCGCCGACTGGCAGAAGCTGGTCGGGACCACCCTCAACCGGGTCGGTTCGTAACCTCCCGGCGCCGGGGATCGCCCGGCACCGGGACCGGAGGGGCCGTCGTCAGGCGACCGTTTCGAGGTCGCGTTCGGACTCGGCCGGGGCCGGCTCGTCGCGGACGTTCATCAGCTTGCTCGGCCACCAGATCCACCGGCCCAGGTCCAGGTTCAGCGCCGTCACCAGCACCGAGCGCACCACCAGGGTGTCCAGCAGGACGCCGAACGCGACCGCGAAGCCGATCTCCGCGAACGCCACCAGCGGCAGGCTGCCGAGCGCCGCGAACGTCCCGGCCAGCACGAGGCCCGCGGAGGTGATCACACCGCCGGTCGCGGCCAGGCCGATCAGGGCGCCCCGCCGGGTGCCGTGCTGCTGTGCCTCCTCGCGCACCCGGGTCATCAGGAAGATGTTGTAGTCGATGCCGAGGGCGACCAGGAAGACGAAGACGTAGAGCGGGAACGACGTGTCCTCGCCGGCGAAGCCGAAGACGTGCCGGAAGGTGAGCGCGCTGACGCCGAGGGCCGCGCCGAAGGACAGCACGACGGTGGCGATCAGCAGGAGCGGCGCGACGATCGAGCGCAGCAGCAGGCCGAGGATCACCAGCACGACGAGCAGGACCAGCGGAATGATCAGCTGGTTGTCGTGGTCGTTGGCGTTGTTGATGTCCAGCGTCATCGCGGTCAGGCCGCCGACCTGCGCGTCCCCGATCGGATGCACCGCCTCGCGGAGCCGTTCGATGGTGGCCATGGCCTCGCCGCTGTCCGGGGCTGAGGTGAGCAGGCCCTCGATCAGCGCCAGGTCGCCCTTGATCACGGGCTCGCCGGCGTCGCTGATGCCCGGCGTGGCGGTGACCGCCGACCGGATGGCCGACGCCGACGCGGCGTCGCCGATCACCACGACCGGCTGGCCCTGCCCGGCCGGGAAGTGCCGGGCGAGCGCCTCCTCGCCGACCACCGACGACGGCTTGCTCACGAACTGGTCCGCCTGCGAGAGGCCGTTGGCCTCCAACTGGAACAGGCCGAGCGACATGACGCCGAGAGCGGCCGCGGTGCCGATCCAGACGGCCCGCGGGCGGCGGGCGATGCGGGCGCCGAGGCGGGCGTAGATGCCGTTCGCGGTCGGCTCGACGGAGCCGGGCTTGGGGCGTACCGGCCAGAAGAGCCAGCGGCCGAAGATGACAAGCAGCGCGGGCAGCAGGGTGATCATGGCGAGCAGGCCGACGACGATGCCGATCGCGGAGACCGGGCCGAGGCCGCTGGTGGAGTTCACCTCGGCCAGCGTCAGGCAGGACATGCCGATGGCGACCGTGGCGGCACTGGCGATGATGGCCGGCCCGGCCCGGTGCAGGGCGAGCGCCATCGCCTCGTGGCGGTCCTCGTGTCGGCGCAACTCCTCGCGGTAGCGGGCGACGAGCAGCAGGGCGTAGTCGGTGCCCGCGCCGAAGACGAGCACTGTCAGGATGCCCGCGCTCTGCGCGTTGACCACCAGCCCGGCATGCTTGGCCAGCAGATAGATGACGGCCTGCGCGGTGGTGAGCGCGACGCCGGCGCTGATGATCGGCAACAGCCAGAGAACGGGGCTGCGGTAGGTGATCAGCAGGATGATCGCGACGATCGCGAGCGTGGTGTAGAGCAGCGTGCCGTCGATGCCCTCGAACGCCTCGGCGCTGTCGGCGGCATTGGCCGCCGGCCCGGCGAACTGGATGTTCATCCCCTCGGCCGGCGTGCCCGTGGTGGCCCTGAGGTCGTCGACGACGTCGACGATCCGCTCCCAGCCCTCGGCGTCGACCTTGACCGGGACGATGGTCTGCAGGGCCTGGCCGTCCTTCGCCGGCAGCGGGCCGACGACCTCCCCGCTCACCCCGTCGATCCGCCGCATCGCGGCGGCGTCCTGGGTCGCCTTGGCCGTGTCGGCCGGCGTGATGCCGCCGGTGCGTTCGTAGACGATGACCGCCGGGGCGATGTCGTCGGTCTGGAACCGCTTCTGCAGCTCCGAGACCTTGGTGGCCTCGGCGTTACCGGGCAGCCAGGCGGAGTTGTCGTTCTTCTCGACGCCGGTCAGCTTCCCGGCCATCGGGCCGGCGATGGCGAGCACAACCACCCAGAGGCCGAGCACGACCCACTTCGTCCACCGTCCGCAAACGAGCCAAGCCATCTCGCGCCCCCCATGTCGTCCGACCATTCGGGAGCCTAGGCCGTGCTTTAGCACACCGGAAGCGGGTTACCGGCCGCTCAGGGGTATCTCAGGGGTATATCAGGGTCGGAACCGCACGTTCGGCCAGGTGCGCGGCCCCCCGCGGGGCCGATCAGGGCTGGGTGTGTAACCAGCCACAGTCGGAGCAGACGTCGAACCCGCGGAACTGCGCGAGCCGCCGGCGGCCGCAGACCGGGCAGACCACCCGGTAGGTCTCGTGGTGGCCGACGCCGCGGCGGGCCGGGTGCAGAAGCGTGAAGAACATCCGCCGCTGCCAGACCCCGTCCCCGGCGTCGACGGCGACGACGCCCGAGCGGCTGGGCACGTCGACGCGCAGCAGCAGCCGGGTCTCGGCGCCGACGGCGGGCTCGGCCAGCAGCAGCGGCGCGACGTCGGCGGGCTTGACGTCC
The DNA here is from genome assembly GCF_040648555.1 of Actinoplanes sp. NPDC049118. Classification (NCBI taxonomy): domain Bacteria; kingdom Bacillati; phylum Actinomycetota; class Actinomycetes; order Micromonosporales; family Micromonosporaceae; genus Actinoplanes; species Actinoplanes sp. NPDC049118. The sequence continues at coordinate 67,881 of NZ_JBEZDY010000034.1, read as the reverse complement.
TCGATCGCGCTGATCGCCACAGCGTCGCCCCGGATGCCCTCGGCGCCGAGCGGGCCGAGGGGCAGGTCGGCACACCAGCCGGGGCGCGGCCCGTGGTCCGACTGCCCGAGCCGGCTCCGCAGGACCGCCCAGAGCCCGAGGTTCTCCGAGCCGATCAGGCCGATCTTGACGTCCGCGCCGCGTCCGTCGTTGAGCCCGACCAGCGTGGGTCCCCACTTGATGGCCCGCCGGGCCGTGCCGACCGCCGGACCGATGCCGGGGAAGAGGACGTCGGCGACACCCTCGGTGAACCGCCAGAGTCCACCTCGGATGTCGCCGAAGATCTCGTCGCCGCGGGCCGCGGCCCACTCGGCGATCCGGCTCGGCTCGGCTCTCGCCGTCAGGGCGGGACGCCGCGGTCGGGTCGTCGGTTCAGCCGGCTCGAACCAGGACGGTGGGTCGCTCGAAGTCTCGCGAGGGCCGAAGCGCATTGAAACATGCTGTCACTGAGCGGCTACGGTGGCCACCCGGCGGCCGTGTCAGAAGGCTCCCGTGTAGAGCAGGCGGTTTGGTGATCCGGAGCCCGGGCTGACCACCACGCCGGTCGTCGAGTTGCCCACGATGGCCGAGTGGACCTCCGCCGGCGACGCCGACGGGTGGGTCTGCAGGTAGAGGGCCGCCGCGCCGGCCACGTGCGGTGCGGCCATCGAGGTGCCGCTGATCGTGTTCGTCGCGGTGTCGCCGGTGCCCCACGATGAGGTGATGCCGATGCCCGGGGCGAAGACGTCCACGCACGTGCCGCGGTTGGCCCAGCTTGCCTTGCGGTCCGCGTTGTCGACAGCCGACACCGTGATCGCCGCCGGGACCCGGGCCGGGGACTGGGTGCAGGCGTCCAGGGCGAACAGGCCCAGGAAGCCGTTGCCCGCCGCGATCGCGTAGCTCACCCCGGAGGCGATCGAGCCGGCCACGGCGCTGTCCAGGGCCGCGTCCGCGCTACCGCCCAGGCTCATGTTGGCCACCGCCGGCTTAGCCGCGTTCGCCGTCACCCAGTCGATGCCGGCGACGACCTGCGCGGTCGTGCCGCTGCCCTCGCAGTTCAGCACCCGTACGGCGACCAGTCGCGCGCTCTTCGCCACGCCGTACGCGGTGCCGCCGACGGTGCCCGCGACGTGCGTGCCGTGGCCGTGGCAGTCGTCCGCCGTGCCGCCGTCGATCGCGTCGAAGCCGCTCACCGCGCGGAGGCCGAAGTCCTGGTGTGTGGTCCGGACGCCGGTGTCGATGATGTACGCGTGCACGTCCGGCGCACCGGTGGAGTACGTGTACGCCGAGTTCAGCGGCCGGTTCCGCTGATCGATGCGGTCGAGCCCGTACGAGGGCGGGTTGTTCTGTGTGTCGCTCGCCCGGTGGATCACGTCGGCCTGCACGTACGCGACCGCCGGGTCGGCGGCCATCCGCCGGGCCTGCCGGGCGCTCATCGTGGCGGCGAAGCCGCGCAGGGCGTGCGAGTACGTCTGGCGCACCCGGGCGCTGTGCCGCCCGGCGAGCGTGCGGGCCTGGCCGGCGACGGCGGCCCGGTCCGGCTTGAGCACGACGACGTAGCTGTCGGGCACGACCTCGGCTCCGGGTGCGACGAGGACGGCCTGTTCGGCGGGCTGTGCACCGGCGGCCTGTGCGGCGCCCGGGATCCCGACGGCGGTGACGATGGCGACGGCGACTGTCCAGCGTGCGGTTCTGCGCATCTGCGTCTCCCCACGTGACGGATTGGCTGCGTGCCGTGACGTTAACAGTTCAATCGACGATTGAGAATGTCTTACGTCCGCGGCCGTACGTCACTCCGCGTCGGCGGGACCCGCCAGCCCGGCCCGCTCGTCACGCTCCGCCCACTGCAGCAGCGGGGCCAGATCGAACGCGGTGTCGTCGATGCCCGCGTGCAGGTCGCCCAGCTCGGCGAAGCGTGCCGGGACGGTCAGCAGGGTGAGGTCGTCCGGCCGCACGGCGTCGATCTCGTCCCAGCGGATCGGCGTGGACACCGTGCCGCGCTGGTTGCCCCGCACCGAGTACGCGCTCGCGATGGTGTGGTCGCGGGCGTTCTGGTTGTAGTCGACGAACAGCGCCTCGGGGTCCCGGTCCTTGCGCCACCACGTCGTCGTCACGTCCCGGGGCGAGCGCCGCTCGACCTCGCGGGCGAACGCCAGCGCCGCCCGGCGTACGTCTCCGAAGCCGTGCTCGGGCGCGATGCGGACGTAGATGTGCAGTCCCCGGCCGCCGGAGGTCTTCGGATAGCCGGTGATGCCGAGCTCGTCGAGCACCTCATGCGCGACGTGCGCAACCCGGCGTACCGTGTCGAAGCCGCAGTCGGGCATCGGGTCCAGGTCGATGCGCCATTCGTCGGGCTTCTCGGTGTCCGCGCGGCGCGAGTTCCACGGGTGGAACTCGACCGTCGACATCTGCACCGCCCAGATGACCTCGCCGAGCTGGGTCACGCACAGCTCGTTCGCGTGCCGGCCGTACCGGGGGAACTCCACCCGGACCGTCTGCAGCCACGGCGGCGCGCCGTGCGGTACCCGCTTCTGGTGCACCTTCTCGCCGGCCAGGCCGTCGGGGAAGCGGTGCAGCATGCACGGCCGCTCGCGCAGCGCCCGGACGATGCCGTCACCCACGCTGAGGTAGTAGTTGACCAGGTCGAGCTTGGTCAGCTTGAGCTCCGGGAAGTACACCCGATCCGGGTTGGAGACCCGGACGGTGTGCTCCCCCGCGGCGACCTCGATCGCGGGCGGCTTGGTGGCCATGGAGTCAACCTAACGGTTCAGACCTCGGCGCGGTGGCGTCCTACCCGCGCGGGCTCGCACTGCTCGGAGGCCGCGCGGCGGCCGCCGCCGAGGTGCTTGACCGCGTACATCGCGTGGTCGGCGGCGCGCAGGGCCTGGTCCGGGTCGTCGCTCGGCGTCGCCAGGTGCACGCCGACACTCGCCCCGATGGTGACCTCGTTGCCGAACACCAGGAACGGCCGCTCGATGGCGATCCGCACCCGGGTGCTCATCGCGTCGGCGTCGGACTGCGCGGTGATGCCGGGCATCAGCACGACGAACTCGTCGCCGCCGACCCGGGCGAGCACGTCGCCCTCGCGGACGCAGGCGCTGAGCCGGTCCGCGACCTGGCGCAGCAACTCGTCGCCGGCCTCGTGACCGTGCGCGTCGTTGACCGGCTTGAACCCGTCGAGGTCGACGAAGAACACGGCCACCGCGTCGCCCTGCAGCGAGGAGCCCAGCGCGTCCTGCATCCGGCGCCGGTTCGGCAGCCCGGTCAGCGCGTCGTGGGTGGCCTCGTGGTGCAGCCGCTCCTGGAACGCCCGGTTCTCGGAGATGTCGCGGGCGTTGATGACGATGCCCATCAGCGCGGGGTTGTGCATCTGGTTGGAGGCGGTGAAGTCGAACCAGGTCGCCTGCCCCGACGCGTTCAGGATGCGGGTCTGCAACCGCAGCACGCCGTCGCGCTCGGTGCGCAGCTTGGCGAAGGCCTCCACCATCCGCGGGCGGTCCTCCTCGTGCACGAGCGCGAAGACCGTCGTGCCCCGCAGCGAACCGGCCGGGAAGTGCAGCAGGGAAGCGGCGCTGGGGCTGGAGTAGGCGACCCGGCCCTCGGCGTCGAGCACGGCCACCATGTCGGGCGCGTGCTGGAACAGCGCCTGGAACCGCTCGTCCGCCCGCCGGCGCTGCACCTGGGTGCGGTACCCGAGGAGCGAGATGCCGACGGCGCCGATGATGAGCATGGCCAGCAGCGTCAGGTTGATGTTCTGGCTACGGGTGTGCACCGGGCCGTCGAACGACGCCATGGTCTGCGTGCGGATGTACGCCCAGCCGCCCGGCAGCGACTCCTCGTCCTTGACCACGACGGAGATCATTTCGGTCTTGCCGACCTGGTACTCGACGAACTCGAACCCGGTGGTGATCCGCGTGACCGCCGAGACGACCGGGGGTGCCACCAGCGTGCCGATCTTCTCGCCCTCGCTGGTGAAGCCGACGCGCCCGGTGGGGTCGACGAAGGTGGTCAGGCTTCCCGTGGTGCGCAGCCGGGCGGTGTACTCCTGCAGCGTCGTGGTTGCGATCTTGTTGTAGCCGATCAGGATCGCCCGCGCCACGCCGGCGACCTGGATCGGCACGGCGAACGCCTGGATCGCGACGGGGGCACCGGCGCTGGCGGAGTCCTTGACGAGCATCACCGAGGAGAAGCCCGGCTTGCCGGCGAGCAGCGACTTGCGCATCGGCGCGTAGCCGGCGTCGGTGGGCGCGGGCAGCACGTGGGTCCGGGTGGCGTTCAGGACCTTACCGTCGAGCGAGGTGATCGCGGCGCCGTACGGGAAGGCACTGGACTTCGCCACGTAGCCCTCGAGGGCCTTGCGGTCGCTCCCGTCGCCGACGCCGAGGTCGAAGCTGTGCGTGTCGGCGAAGGTCTTGAGCTCCTTGGCGGAGAGCAACTGCATCCGCCCGGCCAGGGTGGCGTTGTTCTTGGCGAGGGCATGCGTGTCGGTACGGTGCACCGTGTCGGCGGCCTGAAGCGCCGATCGGTTCACCAAAACGCCGACGATGCCGACGGTCACCAGCAGTAGTACGCTGGTCACCACAGCGATCCAGTTGCGCAGCCGCATCTGTTTGCCTCCTCGCCGGATTCCATCGGGTGATCGAGGGGCCACCTGAAGAATTCAGAGGAGATGTTGAGGCTGCGCAAATGGGGCGCCGCCGAGCGGCGCGGATCGGCTCCCTCAGCGCCGCCACGGCGGGGGCTGACCCTGCAGCCACCACTGCAGCATCTTCGTGACCTGCGGCAACACCAGATATGCCATCACCGGCGTCAGGCACAGCGTCATCAGCAGCGTGCGGACCACCGCGTTCTGCCCCTCGATCAGGTGCCCGAGCGTCACCGTCGCCAGCAGGCTGACCGGGAAGAAACCGAGCCAGATCGTCACCGCCTGCTTCCAGCGCGGCGGCGGCGCCGCCGGCGGGGTCAGGTCGGACACCGTGTGCTCCCGCGGCGGGTCGAACCAGCCCTCGATGCCCGTGCGCCGCTCGACCCGGGTGTGCTCGACCATCCCCTGCGCCGACGACAGCCACCACTGCCGCTGCGGCGACTCCTCCCAGGCGTGCAGCGCCTCGGCGTCGGCGAAGCGGTAGAGCATGTGCCATTCGGTCGAGCCCAGCACCGGCCGCACCCAGCCGACCCCGAGGAAGCCCGGGAAGTCCTCGGCCAGGGTCGCGCCGGCGCGGACCCACGCGAGCATCTCCGCGTTACGCGACGGATCGGCCCTCCGGGTGATCGCGACGGTCACGGCGAGCGGCTGTGATGCGGTTTCCATACCCCCGATCCTTCATGCCGGGCATCACGACTGGGCGGCAAACAGGCCTTCCGAGCTGTGATGAAACGCGCGTACCCGGTCCTCCACCCGGGCACGCAGCGCCAGGAACGCCGGCGTCCGCTTGACCGTCAGTTCGCGGTCCGCGGGCAGGTCGACCAGCAGGTCCGCGGCGACCCGGCCCGGGTCACTGGCCAGCACGACCACCCGCCCGCCCAGGAAGACGGCCTCCTCGACGTCGTGGGTGACCATCAGCACAGTGGTTCCGGTGTCCTGCCAGATCCGGCGGATGAAGACCTGCATGTCCTCCTTCGTCTGCACGTCGAGGGCGCCGAAGGGCTCGTCCAGCAGCAGCACGTCCGGTTCGCAGGCCAGCGCGCGGGCGATCGCCACCCTTTGCCGCTGTCCGCCGGAGAGCTCCTTCGGCAGCTTGCCGCGCAGCGCCGTCAGCCCGGTCTCGGCGAGGTACCAGTCGACCCGCTCCCGCCGTTCGGCCTTGGACAGCTTGAGAAGTTCCAGCCCGAATCCGACGTTCTGGGCGACCGTACGGAAGGGGTAAACGGCGCCGGACTGGAATACCAGGCCGCGGTCCGGTCCCGGGCCGGACACCGGGGTGCCGGCGAGCGCGATGGCGCCGGACGTCGGCGTCGTCAGGCCCGCGATCAGCGACAGCAGCGTCGACTTGCCGGAGCCGCTGGCGCCGACGAGGCAGACGAACTCACCCGCGGCGACGTCGAGCGAGATGTCGTCGAGGGCGGTGAACGCTCCGTACCGCATGCCGACCGAGCTGAGGGTGAGCAGGCTCATCACACCCACCGGCCGATCCGGTCGCGCAGGACGCGGAGCAGGATGTCGATCGCCAGGCCGAGGACCGCGATCACGATCAGGACCGCGAAGATCCGGTCACTGGCCAGGAAGCGCTGGCTGCGGGCGATCCGGTAGCCGAGCCCCTCCGTCGAGTTGATCAGCTCGGCGACGACCACGAAGTTCCAGGCGGCGGCCGCGTTCACGCGTACGGCATCGATCATGCCCGGAAGCGCGTGCGGGACGACCACCTTGCGCAGCACCTCGCCGCGCCGCGCGCCGAGCGTGTATGACACGTCGATCAACGATCTCGGCACCTGGCGGACCGCGTCCGCGGTCATCAGCGTGTTGAAGAAGACCGTGCCGATGAAGAGCAGCATCCACTTGGACGGCTCGCCGATGCCCAGCCAGATGGTCAGCAACGGGATGAAGGCGCTGGCCGGCAGGTAACGCAGCAGCCCGACGATCGGCTCGAACAACGCCTGCCCGGCCTGGAAGCCGCCCATCACCAGGCCGAGCGGCACGGACACGACGATCGCCAGGCCGAAGCCGATCAGGATGCGCTGGACACTGGCCAGGGTGTCGGTCCACAGCTGTCCCGACTGAGCCATCTCCCAGCCCGCGGAGAGGACCGCCGGCACCGAGGGCAGAAACTCCTGCGGTACGACGCCCGAGGCCGCCACCGCCACCCACGCGGCCAGCGGCACCAGCACCGAACAGATCATCAGCGCGGCCCGGGATCGGCGCGGGATCGGCGCCCGCGGCGCCCAGAGCCGGACGGGCCGGCCGGGCCCGCGGCGGGGCAGCTTCGACAGGGCCGGCCGCGCGGGGGCGGTGACGGTACTCATTCCTTCACGGCCCGCACGAACTTGGGCTCGAGCAGCCCGTCGAGCGGCGGCTTCTCGTCGGCGAGGCCGGTGGAGACGAGGAAGTCCCCGATCTGGTCCGCCTGGTAGTCGAGGTTCGCCGCGCTGCCGCCGGAGGCGAACGCGTCCAGGTTCTGCTGCCGCGTGAAGATGGTCGTACCGGCGTCGTAGCTCTTGTAGTCGGCGGGCGTGACGCCGCCGCGCCTTGCCATGATCTCGATGGCCGCGGCGGGGTTGGCCTTGATCCAGGCCATGGTGTCGAACCAGGTCTGCACCATCGCCTGCACCTCGGTGGGGTGGTCCTCGACGAAGCCGGTGCCGAAGACCAGATGGTCCGGGATGGCGCCGGGGAAGTCCGCCGAGGTCGCGATCGCCTTGCTGCCGGGCAGGCCCAGAGCCGTGGTGGTGAAGGGCGCGAAGACGCCGACCGCGTCGACCTTGCCGGCGAGGAAGGCCGCCGCGGCCGCGTCGGTGAGCAACGGCGTGAACTGCACGTCCTTCTCGGTCAGCCCGGCCTTCCGCAGCGCCAGCAGCAGCAGATAGTGGTCGACCGTCCCCTGCTCGGCCGCGACCTTCCGGCCCTTGAGGTCGGCCACGGAGTTGATGCCGGGCCGGGCGATGATCTGGTCGTTGCCGGTCGAGTTGTCGTTGGTCAGCACCACGGTCTGCTTCGCGCCGCCGCTTACCGAGGACAGGGTGTCGTTGAGCGTCTGGCTGTTCGCGTCCAGGTTGCCGGTGCTCAGCGCGGTGAGGCTGTCGGTGTAACTCTCGAAGTACTTGAGGTCGACGGTCACGCCGTTCTTCGCGAAGAGGCCCTGGTCCTGTGCGACCTGCCAGGGGAACCAGCCGGGCCATGCGGAGAAGCCGAGCCGCACGGTGGCCGGCTGGCCCGCCGCGCTCGCGCCGTCGTCGCCGCCGCAGCCGGATGCCAGGAGCACGGCGGCCAGGGCCGCCGCGAGGATCGTCTTTCTCATCGCTTCTTCTCCAGGGGAAGGTGGCCGGATCGGACCAGGCAGCCGAGCGTGTCGCAGATGACCCGGGTGGCCAGCAGGGCGGTGATCTCGGCGGTGTCGTACGCGGGCGCGCACTCCACGACCTCGATCCCGGCGAGCGGGCGGGCGTCCGCGATGATCTGGATGAACTTGAGGACCTCGCGGGGCAGGAAGCCGCCCGGCTCGGGCCAGCCGGTGCCGGGCACGAACGCGGCGTCCAGGCAGTCGACGTCGAAGGAGAGCCAGACCGCCTCGGCGCCATCCCACGCGACCTCGAGCGCCCGCTCGGCGGCCTGCTCGATGCCCATCTCGACGCAGTCGGTGACGGTCATGATCGTGGTGCCGCGCTCGCGGCCGACCTGCACGCCGGGCCGCGGCGCCTGCCACCCGCCGATGCCGATCTGCACCAGGTTCTTCGGCGGCACGTTGGGGATGTCGGTGGCGTGGAACCACGGCGTGGTGTGCATCCGCTCGTCGAGGTCCGTCTCCTGGGTGTCGACGTGCCGGTCGAAGTGGATGATGCCGAGGTTGCCCTGCAGGTGCTGGGCGACGCCGCGCACGGTCGGGTAGCCGATGGAGTGGTCGCCGCCGAGCACGACCGGGAACGCACCGGACTCGTAGACGTGGCCGACGGCCTTGGAGATCTGGTCGAAGGTCTTCTCGATGTTCGCCGGGATGGTGAAGATGTCGCCCAGGTCGGCGATGGTGATCGACTCGCGCAGGTCCACGCCGAGTTCGAACGAGTACGGGCCGTAGAGCGCGGAGATCTTTCGGATGCCCTGCGGCCCGAAACGCGTGCCCGACCGGTACGTGGTCCCGCCGTCGAAGGGTGCGCCGAGCACGGCGACGTCGTACTCGCCGCAGCGGCGCACGTCCTCGAGGTACGGCGCCTTCAGGAAGGTGTTGATCCCGGCGAAGTGCGGCAACTCGCCCCGGGAGAAGGTGGGGATCGTGCGGTCGTTGATGGAGTCGGCGCCCGGCAGGCCGTACTCGAGGCCGCGGGCGATCTCCTCCTGCCACCTGGTGTTCGGCAGCCGGGCCTCGGCGGCGACGGCGAACGCGGCCTCGGGACCGTACCGGTCGTGCAGGGTCGGTTCGGCGGCGGTCTGCTCGACGTGCTGGTGCTGGTGATCGTGCTGGAAACCCACGGGTGCCTCCGTTAGGAGAGAGGCCTGGCCAAAGAGAGCAGCCAGAACCCTTGGCCGTTCTCCCGGGCTTTTATCCCGCCGTGGAGCGCACCCCTGACGGGGAACACCTGCGCCTCTCGGACCAGCCCGCATAGCGGCGGAACCCTAGGCGCGCCCCACCAGTTGGTGAGTCACCTGGCAGTAGAAACCCGCGACGTTGCCTCGGCGTGACCCGGCCGTTACCGCCACGTGTCGCCACCGCCGGGTGTGCCGCGCGCCGTCAGCCGTTGAGGTAGGTGAGCACGGCGAGCACGCGCCGGTTGTCGTCGTCCGACGGCGGCATGCCCAGCTTCGTGAAGATGTTGTTGATGTGCTTGCTGACCGCCTTCTCCGTGACGAAGAGCTTCGCCGCGATCGCCGCGTTCGACCGGCCCTCGGCCATCTCGCCGAGCACCTCGCGTTCGCGGGCGGTCAGCACCGCCAGCGGCTCGCGGCGGGCGAGCAGCTGCGACACCACCTCCGGGTCCATCGCCGTGCCGCCGTCGGCGACCCGGCGCACCGCGTCGACGAACTGGGCCACGTTCGAGATCCGGTCCTTGAGCAGGTAGCCGACGCCGCCGTTGCGGTCGCTCAGCAGCTCCCGGGCGTACAGCGGCTCGACGTGCTGGGAGAGGACCAGGATCGGCAGGCCGGGCACCTCGGTGCGGGCCGCGATCGCCGCCTGCAACCCCTCGTCGGTGAAGGTCGGCGGCAGCCGCACGTCGACGACGGCGACGTCGGGGCGGTGCCTGATCAGGGCCGGCAGCAGCGCCGGGCCGTTGTCCACGGCCTCGACGACCTGGAACTCGAACGCCTCGAGCAGGCGGGTCAGGCCGTCCCGGAGGAGGGCGAGGTCTTCGGCGAGGACAACACGCACGGTAACTCCATTGTCACGACCGTCGGTCCGCCCGGCGGGGAGGACACCGTCATCGTGCCATCGAAGGCGGCCAGGCGGCGATCGATGCCCCGCAGTCCGGTGCCGCGGGCCGCGTCGGCGCCGCCGGCCCCGTCGTCGCTGACGGTTATCGCGAGGCCCCCGTCGGCGTAACGGATCGACACCTCGACCGTCCGGGCCCCGCTGTGCCGGACCACGTTCGCCAGCGCCTCCGCGGTGGCGAAGTAGGCCGCGGACTCCACCGGCGTCTGCGGCCGGCCCGGCAGGTCCACCTCCACCGACACCGACATCGGCAGGCTCAGCGCCAGCGCGCGGACCGCGCCGTCGAGGCCGCGCTCGGCGAGCACCGGCGGGTGGATGCCGCGGACCAGGTTCCGCAGCTCGAGCAGGGCCGTGCCGCTCGCCTCGCGGGCCTCGGCGAGCAGCTTGCGGGCCGCCGCCGGGTTCCGCTCGATCATCTCCTCGGCCAGGCCGATGGTCATGCCCAGCGACACCAGCCGGGCCTGTGCGCCGTCGTGCAGGTCACGCTCGATCCGGCGCAGCTCGGCGGCCTGCGCGTCGACGGTGTCGGCCCGGGTCTCGGTCAGCTGGGCCACCCGCAGGCGCAGCTCGGCGGCCTTCGTCGGGGCCAGGAAGAGCTTGGCGAACTGGGCGTTGACCTCCAGCAGCCAGGGCGCGGCGCCGAGCCCGAGCGCCAGGAACAGCACACCCTGCGGCACCGAGAGCATCGCCTCGCTGAAGTTGGCGATCGGCCAGAAAACCCCGTAGCCGTACCAGTCGATGCTCAGGTAGAGCCAGAGCGGCACCAGCGTGATGCCCTCGAGGCCGTAGAGCGGGATGGCCACGGCGAGCAGGCCGAGGGAGAAGCCGACGAGGGCGCCCGGCACCAGCCAGGCGAGGTCGCGCCACGTGGCCGGGTCGGTGGCGATCCACCGGAATCGCTTCCAGCCGCCGGGCAGCGCCCGCTCCGGCGGCGGCTGGTACGGGCAGGCGATCGCGATACCGGCCCGCCCGGCCAGCCGCCGTTCCAGGTTGGCGCGCATCCGGACGAGATCGGTGACCCACGGCAGCAGGGCGAGGCCGAGGAACGGTACGGGGCTGAGCGCCAGCGCCACCAGCGAGACCGCCAGCAGCGGCAGGTTGGTGATCGCGAGGCCGACCGCGAAGACGCCACCGGCGATGGCCCGCAGGCCGTCACGCACCCAGGATCGCGTCTCCATGTCCCCATTCTCCACGGCCGTCACGTGCACATCTTGATCAACGAAACCGGGGTGCTAGCACCACCATCCGCGGGGATCTGACACTCCTGACCGTTCGGCCCTTGACCGTGAGTCTGTACGTATGACGACAACGACGGAGCGGCCGCGGTCGACGGCCGGAAGTGACTTCGCCGAATTGAACCGGCGGGTCACCCGCTCGGGACTGCTCGAGCGCAAGCCCGCGTACTACGCCGTGCGGCTCACCGCCGTGTGCCTGGCGCTCGTGGGTGGCTGGACGGCGTTCTTCCTGGTCGGCTCGTCCTGGTGGACGCTGGCGGTCGCCGCGTTCCTCTCCGTGACCTTCGCACAGGTGGCCCTCGTGGCGCACGACCTGGCCCACCGGCAGGTCTTCCGCACGAAGCGGCCCGGCGAGATCGCCGGGCGCATCGCCGGCAACCTGATGATCGGCATGAGTTACGGCTGGTGGATGGACAAGCACACCCGCCACCACAACAACCCCAACCACGACGATCTCGACCCGGACGTCGCACCCGAGGTGCTGATCTGGGCCACCGAGTCCGCCTGGGGCCGGCGCGGGCTGAAGGGCTTCATCACCCGCCACCAGGCCGGGCTGTTCTTCCCGCTGCTCACCCTACTCGGCATCGACCTGAAGGTGTCCAGCGTCAAGGCGCTGATCCGCGGCGACATGAAGCGCCGCAACCTCGAGGCCGGGCTGCTGATCATCCACGCGGCCGTGTACCTGACCGCCCTGTTCCTGGTCCTGTCCCCGCTGCAGGCGATCGCGTTCCTCGTGGTGCACCAGGCCCTCTTCGGCGTCTACCTCGGCATGACGTTCGCGCCGAACCACAAGGGCATGCCGCACCCGGACGGCACCGAGGACTTCCTGCGCAAGCAGGTGCTGACCTCCCGGAACGTGAACGGTGGCTGGCTGACGGACGCGGCGCTCGGCGGCCTGAATTACCAGATCGAGCACCACCTGTTCCCGGCCATGCCGACGCCGAACCTGCGCAAGGTGCAGCCGATCGTCGAGGCGTACTGCGCCGAGATCGGCGTAGCCTACGAATCGACAAGCCTGCTGGAGTCCTACCGGCAGGCGCTGCGGCACCTGCACGAGGTCGGCGCGCCGCTCCGCGAGGCCGCGCGGGTCGGCTAGAGACGTTCGTTCCGCAGGTCTCGGCGGGTGACGTGGGGCATCGACCCCGGCGTCGCCCGCCGGCGCCGTCTCGCACCGCGGGCGGGCGGATCCGAACGGAGACCGGCATGGATCTTCAGCTCACGGGCAAGGTCGCGGTGATCACCGGAGGAACGGTCGGCATCGGCCTGGCCGTCGCCCGCGGCCTCGCGGCCGAGGGCGCGCACCTGGCGTTGTGCGCCCGCGACGAGCGGCGCCTGCGGGCCGTCGTGCACGACCTGAAGACCGAATTTCCCGTACGCGTCATCGGGGTGGCCGCCGACGTCTCGGCGCTCGACGGCCCGGCGAAGCTGGCCGGGGCGGTCACCGCCGAGTTCGGCGGCGCCGACATTCTGATCAACAACGCCGGTACCGGCAGCGACGAGACGATCCTCACCGCGCCGGACGAGCGCTGGCAGGCCTACTGGGACCTGCACGTGATGGCCGCGGTCCGGCTGGCCCGCGCCATCGCGCCGGGGATGAAGGCCCGCGGCGGCGGGGTGATCCTGCACAACGCCTCGATCTGCGCGACCCAGCCGCTCGGCTACGAACCGATCTACAACGTCACCAAGGCGGCCCTGGTGATGTTCTCCAAGTGCCTGGCCAACGAGTTGATCGGGGACAACATCCGGGTCAACGCGGTCAACCCGGGCCTGGTCATGACGCCCGACTGGCAGAAGACGGCGAAGGCGCTGACCGCCGGCACCGACCGCTCGTGGGAGGACTACCTGCAGGGGATCGCGGACGACAACGCGCCGATCGGCCGCTTCGCCGACCCGGCGGAGATCGCTGACCTGTTCGTCTTCCTCTGCTCGCCGCGCGCCGGCTACGTGGTCGGCTCGACGTACTACGTCGACGGCGGCTGGTTGCGCACGACCACGTAGTCGGTCCCACCCTCGTCACCGGCGGTGTCGTGCGGCTTGCGGCGGTGGAACGTCACGCTCATGACGGCCACGATCAGGGCACCGACGATCAGGCCGGCGACCGCGCTGGCCACCGTGTTGACCAGCCAGCCGACCAGCCCGCCCAACACGCCGGTGGCGTCGTGTGCCGCCTCCTCCGCGTGGTGCACGAGCTCGTAAAGGGCGTGTAGTCCGAGTTCGTCGGCGCCGACAAGCAGGATGTGCCCGCCGACCCACAGCATCGCGGCGGTACCCACCACGGTGAGCACGGTCAGCACCCTGGGCATCGCCTTCACCAGGCCGCGGCCGAACCGGGCGACGCCCTCGCCGGTCCGCTCGGCCAGGCGCAGGCCGACGTCGTCCATCTTCACGATCAGGCCGACCGCCCCGTACACCAGGACGGTCATGCTCACCGCGACGATCGTCAGGATCACGAGGCGGGACAGGAAGGACTCGTCGGCCACCTCGTTCAGCGAGATGACCATGATCTCCGCCGACAGGATCAGGTCGGTACGGATCGCACCGGACACCAGCGTCTTCTCGTCCGGCAGCCGCTCCTCGCCCGTGCCGTGCGCGTCGTGGTGCGCGATCCTTGCCCACACCTTCTCCGCGCCCTCGTAACACAGGTAGCCGCCGCCGATCATGAGCAGCGGCGTCAGCAGCCACGGGACGAACTGGCTCAGGACGAGGATCACCGGCAGGATGATCAGGAACTTGTTGCGCAGCGACCCCACGGCGATCCGCCGGACGATCGGCAGCTCGCGCTCCGCCGCCAGACCGCGCACGTACTGCGGGGTGACGGCGGCATCGTCGATGACCACCCCGGCGGCCTTCGCGCCGGCCTTGGCGGCGGCCACCCCGACGTCGTCGACGGACGCGGCCGCCGCCCGCGCCAGGACCGCCACGTCGTCCAGCAGTGCCGCGAGTCCAGCGCTCAAGGAAGGTTCCTCCGATTCGACAGCCGTCTGTGCGAACCCATTCTCGCCCGGCGCCGCCACCCGCGCACGACCACCCTCCTCGCGGTCGCAGGCCCCGGTGTCGAACCGGGCGGGCCGCCCTTATGAGGGGCGGATGAGCAGCCAGCGCTCAGCCTGCGGAATTCCTTTCGTTGCAGGGGCGGGATTTGAACCCGCGACCTCAGGCCTATGAAACCTGCGAGCACTCCGAACTGCTCCACCCTGCGCGTGCGCCGCCGGGGAATCGAACCCCGAACCCTCCGTGTAAGAGACGGATGCTCTGATCCTGTTGAGCTAGCGGCACTCGTGTCCTGCAAAAAGAAAGCCGCCCTCTCCCGTGCGGGATGGGCGGCAGTGTCGTCGCGGTGTCAGCCGCGTCGCCGGCCCGTGTCGGGGCGCTTCATCCGGTCACCACGCATGGTGCGGAACATTTCGAACCCCCTTCGGCCGGTCACTTCGTGCGGTGTGCTCCATACGGTAAAGATCCGCACCGGAACGCTCAACGCAATTAAAAAGCGGTCGTGCGCCGGTGCGCACGACCGCTCTCGCGTCACTGCGGCGCGTTCAGGGCGTCCAGCGCCGCCACCGCGCCGCGGTGCAGGGCCACCGGGTCCGTCTTGCGCGCCGTGTCGAGCTTGATCTCCTTGGCCGCCGCGTTCGCCTGCTCCAGCTGCGCCTTGCGGTCGAAGAGCGTCCGGGTCAGCACGCAGGCCACGTTCGCGTCCAGGTTGTCGCGGACCAGCAGCAGGTTCGGCACCACGATGGTCGGCACGTCCGCCGGCGTCCGGTAGGCCGCCGCCGGGATCGTGCCCGTCTCGTAGACCTGGTTGATCTTCTGCAGCTCGGGCAGCAGCGGCGTGACGTCGAGGAAGGCGACCTGGTCCGCCGACGTCGTCAGCAGGTCGGTGATGCCCGGCGTCGGCAGGCCGCCCGACCAGAACAGCGCGTCGATCGAGCCGTCCTTGATGCCGTCGACGGTCTTGGCCAGGTCCAGCCGCTGCGCCTGCACGTCCTTGTCCGGGTCCAGCCCCGCCGCCGTCAGCATCCGCCTGGCGATGACCTCGGTGCCGGACTTCGGCGAGCCGGTCGAGACCCGCTTGCCCTTCATGCCCGCCACGTCGGTGATGCCCGCCGCCTTGCGCACGACTACCTGCGTGTAGTTGGTGTGGATCCGGGCGAGCGCCTGCACCGGCTGCCGCGCGGTGAAGCTGTTGGTGCCGTTGATCGCGTCCGCCGCGCTGTCGGCCAGCGAGAAGGCGACGTCGAACTCCCCCGCGACGAGTTGCTGGATGTTCTGCACGGAGGCGCCGGTCTCGGAGGCGGTGGCCTTGAGCTTGCCGCCGACGGTGTTGACCTGTTCCGCGTAGGCGTTGCCCAGCGCGAAGTACACGCCCGTCGCGTTGCCGGTGGCGATGCCGACCCGGGTGTCGTCGGCGACCTCGCAGGTCACGTCGCCGCCCGAGTCCTTCGCCGCGGCGTTCTGCTTGCCGCCGCAACCCACCAGCACGGACGCGGTGAGCGCCCCGGCCGCGGCCAGGGCGATCGTCTTCTTCATAGCGTGGTCCTCCCGGTTCGATGGATGAACGCGATGCCCGCGGCGAGGACGAGCGCGACGGCGCCCATCGCGATCGTGAGCGGTGCGAGGTAGAGCAGCAGCAGCCCGGCCGCGCCGCCGAGGATCCGGCTGGCCGGGCCGGCCGCGCCGATGCCGGGCACCCAGGCGCCGGTCGCGATCGCCAGGCCGAGGACCGCGAAGATCGCGACGACCGTCGCCCAGACGATGCCGAGCGCCGGCCCCCGTCCCAGCAGGTACTCACCGGGCTCGGTGAGCACGAACGCGATCGGTACGAGGAAGGCCGGCAACGCGTACTTGAGGGCCTGCCACATCGTGGGCACCGTGCGGCCACCGGTGATCGCGCTGGCGCCGACCGCCGCGAGCGCCGTCGGCGGAGTGACCTCGGAGAGCACCGAGAAGTAGAAGACGAACATGGCGGCGGCGGCCGGCGAGACGCCGAGCGCGAGCAACGCCGGGCCGATGATCACCCAGCCGATGATGAAGCTGGCCGTGACCGGCACGGCCAGGCCGAGGATCGCCAGCGCGACCGCGGCCAGCACGACGGTGAGCGCGAGCACCGCGGTCGGGTTGTCGGTGACCGCCTGAGCGCCGCCGACCAGCAGCGAGGCCAGCTGCGCGCCGAGGCCGGTCTTGGTGGTGGTCGCGGTGATGATGCCGGCGGCGGTGCAGACCGCCACGACCGGGAGGACGCCCCGGACGCCGGCCGACAGGGCCTCGAACAGCCGCCGCGGAGTCAGCCACGCGCGCCGGTCGAGGAAGGAGAGCGCCGCGGCGAGCAGCGTCGCGTACACGACCGCGCGGGTCGCGCTCTGCCCCACGGCGAGCAGGACGACGATCAGCACCAGCGACGAGAAGTGGTAGCCGAACCTCAGCAGCAGCCGCCCGGCGCTGGTCTGCGGCACGTCGACGGCACGCACCCCGAACCGCCGCACGTCGATCTCGACCGCGAGCAGGATGCCGAGGTAGTAGAGGACCGTCGGGATCATCGCCCAGCCGAGCACCGTCAGGTACGAGACCTCGAGGTACTCGGCCACGATGAACGCGGCGGCGCCCAGGGTCGGCGGGGAGAGGATCGCGCCGACGCCGGCGGCGGCGAGCATGCCGCCGGCCTGCTCGGCGGGGTAGCCGGCCCGCCGCAACATCGGCCAGGTGACGGCGCCGACGCTGACCGCGGTCGCGGTCCCCGACCCGGAGACGGTGCCGAGCAGGAATCCAGCGGCCACCGCCGTGCGCCCGGCGGCGCCCCGCGACCTGCGGAAGGCGGCGACGGAGAGATCGACGAAGAACCGGCTGGCGCCGGAGAGGTCGAGGACGGCCCCGTAGATCGTGAAGAGCACGATGTAGGTCGCGGCGACGTCCAGCGGCGTGCCGTAGAAGCCGCTGCCGGAGTTGTAGAGCGCGTCGACGATCTGGGCGAAGTCCAGCCCGGAGTGCGCGATGGACCAGTCCTGCGGCAGCAGGCCGCCGTAGTAGCCGTAGGCGAGAAAGGCCAGGCAGACCAGCGGAAGGGCGAGCCCCGTGGTACGCCGGCAGGCCTCGACGACGAGCACCAGCATGACCGCACCGGCGATGACGTCGGCGGTGTCGAGCAGCCCCTGCCGGTCGAGGAAGCCGTCGTATCCGCCGCCCCAGGGATTCACCGGATAGAGGCAGACCAGCAGGGTCACGGCGGCCAGCACCCAGTCGGCAACGGTCGGCCGGTCCGGGCCGGTCCGGGCCCCGCCGCGCGCGGGGAAGCCCGAGCGGTAGACGAGGAAGACCAGCGGGAGCGTCAGGGCCAGGAAGATGATCAGGTAGAACTGGCTGCCCTGCGCGAGCGGCCGGAAGACCTGCCAGAGCGCGAGCAGTGCCGCGACGAAGGCCACCACGGCTACGCCAGTCGCGATTCCGCCGGTCAGCACCCGGGCCGGGCGTTCCTCGTCGTCGAAGTGGACGGCCGCGGGATCCGCGAGCGCACCCGGTGGCGGCCGGCCCTGTTCCATGGTGGACACCGGACCGGGCGTGCCGCCGTCGGCCCCCGCCCGGTCGACCGGAGATCGACCGTTGACCATGAAGGGACGTTACTATGTGGGCTGCTCCTTGTAACCTCTCAAACACGCAGGCGTCTATAACGATGCGGCCAATTCGTCACAAATAGTGCAAAGGTAGTTTCCGCGCCCGGGCCGTGCCGTTGACACCGGTTATGGTGCGTCGTTCTTCACTGCAGGAAATCCGCGAGCAGACCTACAAGGTCCGCGACGCGTGGTGGACCGTCCTGCTCGTCGATCCGCTCGCGGCGAGGCTGGTCCGCCTCGTCGCCCCCTACCGGTGGATCACCCCGAACCTGCTGACCGGCCTGGCGACGCTGCTGGGCCTGGCCTCGGCGGCCTGCTTCCTGGCCCCGTGCTTCCTGGGCCGGGACCGGTGGTGGCTCGCCGCTGGCGCGGCGTTCTTCCACCTGAGCTTCGTCGTGGACTGCATGGACGGCAAGGTCGCCCGGCTGAACGGCACCGGGTCGCTCTTCGGCGCCTGGTTCGACTTCATGTTCGACCGGCTCCGCGTCTTCGGGTGCGCGGTCGCGCTCTTCGGCGGCGGGTACGCCCGGACGGGCGAGGTCGCGTACCTCTGGACCCTGATCGTCGTGACCTTCCTGGACCTGTTCCGCTACGTCAACGCCCAGCAGATGACCCGGACCCGCGAGAGCATGCGCGCCGACCTGGAGGAGGCCGCCGGAGCGGCGGCGTCCACCACGCCGGACCCCGCCGTGCTGATGCCGCCGCAGGGTCCGCGGGCCCGGCTGCGCGCGGCCCTGCTGCGGCACCGGATCCGTACGCATCTGGTCAGCGGCATCGAGTTCGAGATGGCGGTCTTCATCATCGGCCCGCTGACCGGCTGGGTCATCGCCACCTCCCTGGTGGCGGGCGCCCTGCTGGTGGCCTTCGAGCTCCTCCTGATCGTGAAGCTGTGGCGGGCGACGCGCGGCTTCCCGGTCGCCCTGGCGAAGGCGCAGGCGGCGGCCGCCCTCGGCAGGCCCCTGCAAAACGCGGGGTCGGTACCGGACCCGGACGCCAGGCTCAACGCCTGACGGCCGTCCCTCGCGGATCATGCCGGCCTGGTCCGCGGGGTGCCTCCCGGCCATCGCCGAGATATTTGAGGACCGCCAGGACGCGGCGATGGTCGGTGTCGGTCGGCGGCAGGTCGAGCTTGGCGAAGATGTTGCCCACGTACTTCTCGACCGCGCTGTGGCTGACACCCAGGGCGTCGACGATGCCGTTGTTGGAGCGTCCCTCGGCCATCAACCGCAGCACCTCCTGCTCGCGGGGCGTGAGCCGGGCCTGCGGATCCGGCCGGCGCCGCACCAGGAGCTGGCTGACCACCTCCGGGTCCAGGGCGGTGCCACCGGCGGCGACGCGGCGCAGGGCGTCGAGGAAGTCGCCGACCCGGGCGACCCGGTCCTTGAGCAGATAGCCGACCGAACTGGTGGCGGCCGACAGCAGGTCGGTCGCGTACCGCTCCTCGACGTACTGCGACAGCACCAGGATCGCGACGTCCGGCCGCAGGCGCCGGATCGCCAGCGCGGCGCGGATGCCCTCGTCGGTGTGCGTCGGCGGCATCCGCACGTCGACGACCACCAGGTCGGGCACGTGCTCGGCGACCGAGCGCAGCAGTTCCTCGCCGTCGCCCACCGCGTCGACCACGTCGAAGCCGCCGTCGGTCAGCAGCTTCGTCAGCCCCGCGCGAAGGAGCACCGAGTCCTCGGCCAGGATCACGCGCACAGCAGTACCGCCCCAACGATCGTCAGCCCACCGACCGGGCCATCCAAACTCAGATCGATCACACGCACGGCAGTACCGCCTCGACGGTCGTCGGCCCACCGGCCGGGCTGTCCAGATTCAGTTCGCCGTCGACCGCGGCGGCGCGCTGGGCGAGGCCGGCGAGGCCACCGCCGGGCCTGGTCGTGGCACCGCCACGACCGTCGTCCCGCACCGTGACGGCCAGCCGGCCGCCGTGTCGCCTCACGTCGACCGACGCCTGGGTCGCCGAGGCGTGCTTGGTCACGTTCGTCAGGGCTTCGGAGACGATGAAGTAGGCGATGGCCTCGATGCTCCCCGGACAGCGACGCCCGATGTCGACGGACACCTCGACCGGAATCGGGGAACGCGCGGCGATACCCGAGATGGCGGCGTCCAGGCCGCGGTCCTCGAGCACCGCCGGATGCAGCCCGCGCACGAAGTGCCGCAGCTCGGTCAAGGCCAGCATCGCCTCCTCGTGCGCCGCCACGATCGCCTCCCGGGCCGGCGACGGTTCGGTGATCGCCTCCCGGGCCATGCCGAGGTTGAGGGCCAGGGACATGAGCCGCTGCTGTGCCCCGTCGTGCAGATCGCGCTCGATGCGGCGGCGCTCCTCGTCGGCGGCAAGCAGCACCTCGGCGCGGCTGCTCCGCAATGACTCCAGCCGCCGGTTGAGCACCTCGATCCGGGTGGGGCCGAGCATGTCCTCGGCCACCGCCGAGTCTCGGCGGGCGAGCCACCGGGCGGCCGGGGGCGCCACGAACAGCACCGCCGCCGGCAGGGCGACCGCCAGCGCCCACATGTGATAGGCCGACTGCCGGGCCGTGCTGCGCAGCGTCCAGGACGGCTCCGCGATGTCGACACCGAGCAGGTGCCGGAAGCGCGACCGCTGCAGCACGCCGATCTCGTGGACGAACCAGGCGATCACGAGCGGCAGTGCCAGAACGGTCACGAGGTAGAGGACGATCAGGCCCCATCCTCCCCCGGGCCCGGTGAGCAGGCTGAAGAGCGCCGTGCCCCACAGGATCAGCAGCGTCGCCAGCAGGCCGGCGGCAAGGGGCGACAGCAGAGCGCCGACCAGCAGATGCCGGACCGGCCGCCCTGCACCAGGCTGAGCCTTCGCATGAATCCAGGAGTTCACGGGTCGACCGTATGCAGGCGGGCGGTCCCTGACCATCCGGAAATCCCCTGGCTCGGGGTGGGGAAATCCACACCCTCGACGGCGCGCACACCCCACTGACCGGACGCCTCCCGCCCGGAAGCCTGGGAGGCGACCACGAAGGGGGACGCCATGATCGAGGCAAAAGGCCTGACAAAGAGATACGGCGACAGCCACGCCGTCCAAGACCTGACTTTCACGGTACGGCCGGGAGTCGTGACCGGCTTCCTCGGGCCGAACGGCGCCGGCAAGTCCACCACGATGCGGATGATCCTGGGGCTGGACGCCCCGACCCGCGGCTCGGTGAGCGTGAACGGCAAGCCCTACGCCGCACACCGCACACCGCTGCGCGAGGTCGGTGCGCTGCTGGAGGCCCGGGCCGTGCACCCGGGCCGTAGCGCATACCACCACCTGCTGGCGCTCGCGCAGTCCAACGGCATCCCACGCTCCCGGGTGCACGAGCTGATCGACGCGGTCGGCCTGGACCGGGTGGCGAAGCGGCGTGCCGGACGGTTCTCGCTCGGCATGCAGCAGCGGCTCGGCATCGCCACCGCACTGCTCGGCGACCCGCACACGCTGATCCTCGACGAGCCGCTCAACGGCCTGGACACCGAGGGCATCCGCTGGGTCCGGAGCCTGCTGCGCGACCTCGCCGCCGAGGGCCGCACGGTCTTCGTCTCGTCCCATCTCATGACCGAGATGGCGCTGACCGCCGACCACCTCGTCGTCATCGGCCGAGGCCGGCTGATCGCGGACACGAGCCTGGCCCGGCTGATCGCGGACTCCGGACACGGCTCGCTCGAGGAGGCGTTCCTCGAGCTCACGGCCGGGGCGGCCGAGTTCCGCACGGTCACCACGAAGGGAGACGACCGATGACCGTCGTGCTGGCCGAGCTGACCAAACTCCGGTCCGTCGCCTCCACCGCCTGGTCGCTGCTCAGCGCCGTGGGCCTGATCGTCGGCGTCGGCATCCTCTACGCCACGGCGCGGGTGAGTCACCCGCCGGCCGACCCGGCCGGCTTCGACGCCGTCTCGGTCAGCCTGGCCGGCGTGCAGGTGGCGCAGCTCGCGGTGGGCGTGCTCGGCGTCCTGGTCGTCACGAACGAGTACGCGAACGGCCTGATCCGCACCACCCTCGCGGCCGTGCCCCGGCGTACGCCCATGCTCTGGGGCAAGGCCGCGGTGCTCGCGGCCGTGACGTTCGCGGTGAGCCTGCCCGCCGTCCTCGCCGCCTTCCTCGCCGGCCAGTCCGTGCTGTCCGCGGAGCGCCTCGACACCTCCCTCTCCGAGCCGGGGGTGGCGCGCGCGCTCGTCGGCGGCGCCGGCTACCTGGCCCTGGTCGCGCTGCTCGGCCTGGGCCTGGGCAGCATCGTCCGGCACACGGCCGGCGGCGTCGCGGCGGTGTTCGGCGTGCTGCTCGGACCGCAGATGCTGACCGGATTCCTGCCGGCCGGCCTGGCCGACGACCTCTACGGGTGGCTGCCGTCGCCCGCGGGGCTCGCCGTCACGACGATCCGCCCGGACCCGTCGCTGCTCTCGCCGTCCGCTGGCCCGGCCGTCTTCTCGCTCTACATCGCGATCGTGGTGTGCATCGGCGCCTGGCGCCTGCGCAGCCGCGACGCCTGATCGGAGGCACGCACCGTGAAACCCGTCCGCTGGTCCGCGATCACGATCGCGGCATTCCTCTCCGCCGTCTCCGCACCGGCCGCCCTACCCGCGGCGGCCGCCGAGCCCGCCGCTGCCATACCCGCGGCCGCCATACCCGCGGCCGCCAGGCCCGCGACCGCCACGCACGCGACCGCCACGCACGCGACCGCCACGCACGCGACCGCCAGGCGCGCAGCCATACCCGCCGCCGGGCCCGCAGCCATACCCGCGTCTGCCAAGCCTGCGACCGCCACGCACGCGACTGCCAAGCCCACGACCGCCACGCCCGCGGCGGCGGGCCGGATCGCCTGGCATCCTTGCGCGCTCGGCCCCGGCGACGCCGTGGGCGCGGACCTCGACCGGGCCGGCGTGGAGTGCGGCGACGTCGCCGTCCCGCTCGACCACTCGCGGCCGCACGGCCGGACCATCACC
Organism: Actinoplanes sp. NPDC049118; assembly: GCF_040648555.1. Lineage (NCBI taxonomy): Bacteria > Bacillati > Actinomycetota > Actinomycetes > Micromonosporales > Micromonosporaceae > Actinoplanes > Actinoplanes sp. NPDC049118. Next base: position 45,000 of record NZ_JBEZDY010000034.1, on the reverse strand, counting down.
GTCGCCATCGCGCGCAGCCGCGGCGGCGACACCGCTCACCGGATCGGTTCAATGATCATCAACCGGGGCGGGCCGGGCGCCCCGGTGCTGGATGCCGTCCCGCTCGCCCGCGCCGCAATGGGTGAGACCGGCGAACGGTTCGACCTGATCGGCATGGACCCGCGCTTCGCCGGCCGCAGCACGCCGATCGACTGCGGCTGGCCCACGCACTGGCTGCCCCGTTCCGCCGGCACCGACCGGGCCGGCTTCGACGCGATGGTGGCGCTGACCCGCGACCTCGCCGGGCGCTGCGGCCGCGCCGAGGCGGCGCTGCTGCCGTACGCCTCGACGGCGAACATCGCCCGCGACATGGACGTGGTCCGCGCGGCGCTGGGCGAGCCGAAGCTGTCGTACCTCGGCTACTCGCAGGGTTCGCTGCTCGGTGCCGTCTACACCCAGCTCTTCCCGGCGCGGGCCGACCGGATCGTGCTGGACAGCGCCATCGATCCGGCGCTGCCCGGAACCCTCGCCCTGCGCGACACCGCCGCCGGGCGCGAGGCCGGGCTGCGGGAGTGGGCGGCCTGGGCCGCCGCACACGATGCCGACCACCACCTGGGCCGGACCGCCGACGCCGTGCTCGCCACCGTGCACCGGGTATACGCCGCCGCGGCGCGCCGGCCGCTGCGGGTCGGCACGTACGCGGTGGACGACGCGATCCTCCCGGCGCTCATCCTCACGCCGCTGACCGACGACTCGGAGAACGCCGAGCTGGCGGACGTCGTCGCGGTGCTGTCCCGGGCCGCCGACGGCCGGCCGGCCGCACCCACCACCGGGATGGCCGAGACGCTGGCCGGCCTGGTCGACGGCGTCGGTTCGGCGACGCACAGCGCGCAGACCGCCATCCTCTGCGGAGACGCCCCGGTCCCCCGCGACCCCGGGGCGTACTGGCGGGACATCCGGGCCCACCGGGCGGCGTCGCCGCTCTTCGAGCCGCTGGCCCGCACGATCACGCCGTGCGCCGCATGGCCCGGCGCGCCGAAGGAGCCGCCGGTCCGGATCCGCAACGAGGTGCCCGCCCTGATCGTCCAGGCCGAGAAGGACGTCAACTCCCAGTTGCCGGGCGCGCGGGCCCTGCACCGGGCGCTGGGCGGCTCGCGGATGATCGTGCTCGACGACGCCCGCACCCACGGGGTGTATCTGTTCCGGGGCGCGAGCTGCGTGGACCGGGCGGTCGACGCTTACCTGGCGAGCGGGAGCCTACCGGCCGCCGACCTGACCTGCTCCTGAGCGACGACACAAGCGACCACGGAAGCGACCACGGAGTCCGCCGCCCCCTCGTGGGGTGGCGGACGGCCCGGCGGCGGGGCAGGCTGACTCAGACACCTCCGAGGAGGAGACATGGCGGCGAGTGCTGGCACGGCGGCGTTCCGCGAGGCCCGGGACTTCCTGCTCGAGCACCGGGAGGACTACGCCGGCGCGTACGCGGGTTTCCGCTGGCCCCGGCTCGGCGCGTTCAACTGGGCGCTCGACTGGTTCGACGTCATCGCCGAGGGCAACGACAGCCCGGCGCTCTGGATCGTCGAGGAGGACGGCTCGGAGCAGCGCCACTCGTTCGCGGAGCTGGCACGCCGGTCGAACCAGGTCGCCAACTGGCTGCGCGCCCGCGGGGTCGGCCGCGGGGACCGGGTGGTGCTGATGCTCGGCAACCAGGTCGAGCTCTGGGACGCGATCCTCGCGGTGATGAAGCTCGGCGCGATCATCATCCCGGCGACCCCGCTGCTCGGACCGGCGGACGCCCGCGACCGGGTGGCACGCGGCGGCGCCCGGCACGTCATCGCCCTCGCGTCGGCGGCGGATCGTTTCGCCGGGATCGGCGACGACGTCACCCGCATCGCGGTCGGGGCGGCCGCCGAGGGCTGGCACGCCTTCTCCGACGCGTACTCCGGCCCGGCGGGCTTCGAGCCCGACGGTGTCACCGACGCGGGCGACACGCTGCTGCTGTACTTCACGTCCGGCACCACCGCGCGGCCGAAGCTGGTCGAGCACACCCACGCGTCGTATCCGGCCGGGCACCTGTCCACGATGTACTGGATCGGGCTGCGCCCCGGCGACGTACACCTGAACATCTCGTCGCCGGGCTGGGCGAAGCACGCGTGGAGCAACGTCTTCGCACCGTGGAATGCGCAGGCGTGCGTGTTCATACACAACTATTCGCGGTTCGACGGCGCCCGGCTGCTCGGCGCGATGCAGCGCTGCGGGGTGACGAGCTTCTGCGCGCCGCCGACGGTGTGGCGCATGCTGATCCAGTCCGACCTGACCGCCCTGAAAGACCCGCCGCGGCTGGTCGTCGGCGCGGGCGAGCCGCTGAACCCCGAGGTGATCGAGCAGGTGCGCAAGGCCTGGGGCGTCACGATCCGCGACGGCTTCGGCCAGACGGAGACGACGGTCCAGATCGCCAACACCCCGGGCCAGGCGGTACGCCCGGGGTCGATGGGCCGTCCGGTACCCGGCTACCGGGTGGCGCTGATCGACCCGTCCTCCGGCGAGCACGCGGACGAGGGCGAGATCTGCCTTGAGCTCGATCCCCGCCCGCTGGGGCTGATGGTCGGTTACCGCGGCGACGCCGGGCTGACGGCGGCGGCGACCGCCGGCGGTTACTACCACACGGGCGACATCGGCTCGCGCGACGCGGACGGCTACATCACCTACGTGGGGCGAACCGACGACGTGTTCAAGGCCTCCGACTACCGGATCTCGCCGTTCGAACTGGAGAGCGTGCTGATCGAGCACGAGGCGGTGGTGGAGGCCGCGGTGGTGCCCTCGCCGGACGCGCTGCGGCTGCACGTGCCGAAGGCGTACGTCGTGCTCGCCGAGGGCTGGGCCGCCGACGACGAGACCGCACGGTCGATCTTCGCGCACTGCCGGGCGCACCTTTCGCCGCACCAGCGGGTGCGGCGCATCGAGTTCGCGGAGCTGCCGAAGACCATCTCGGGAAAGATCCGCCGGGTGCAGCTCCGCGAGGCGGAGCGGGTCAAGCACGCGTCCGCGGACGCCGCGCCACCCGGCGAGTTCCGCGACCGCGCCTGAGCCGGCGCCGCCGTGGCGGGCGCCGGCTCAGGCCCATGACGGGCCATGCGCCAGCAGCGGCCGAGATCCTCGCGCTGCTGCCGACTCAGGCCCATGACGGGGCCCTGCGTCAGCAGCGGCCGAGGTCCTCCCACTGCTGCGTCCAGCCCGGCTCGGACCCCTGGGTCCAGTACCGCGCCCGCCACAGGTGCTTGCCCTCGCCCGATGCCGGCCCGTTCGGGTCGCCGTACCTGCTGCGCTCGTGCTTGACCGTCTGCCCTCCCGTGTACACCGTTGCGAAGGCCCACTCCGGCGCCGTAGCGCAGTTCCCGGCCGGCGGCGGCGTCGTCGGCTGGGACGTTGGCGGCGTCGTCGGCGTGGTCGTCGGCGGCGTGGTCGGGCTGGTACAGCCGCCCGTCGCGTCCACCGTGTCCGTGAACGTGCTGCCCGACGAGCGGTACGCCGCCGCCTTCGCGGTCACCTGCGCCGGGGTCAGCGCCTGGTTCTTCGCGAACAGCACCCAGTCCACCTGCTGGATGTACGTGCTCAGCCCGCCGGTGTGCGCCGCCGTGTCGATGAACCAGAGGTTCCAGTTGATCGTCATCGTCTGCCGGGGATAGAACTTGCCGGAGTGGTCGCCGACCAGCACGCCGTCGATGTAGTACCGGACGTGGCCGCCCGCCACCGTCGCCACCAGGTCGTGCCAGCCGGCGAGGCTGCTGCGCTGCTCCGAGTGGACGTTGTCGGCGTACCAGGGATCGGCGCGGTAGGTGTACCAGGTGGTCTGGTAGTTGATCGGTCCCGTCTCGCCCCACCCCCCGTTGGGCAGGTACTCGGAGATGTCCAGCTCGCTGTAGGTCGGGTCGAGGTCGCCGTTGAGCGGGCTGATCGTGAAGAACGTCTCGTTGATGTGGTCGCCGTCGTTGCCGCCGGCCGGCGTGTCGGTGAAGCGGACCCGGCTGGCGTACGTGCCCTCGAAGTAGCGCTTCTGGGTGCTGTAGAGCTCCGCCTGGTTGGTGCCGGCGCCGGTGCCGTCGGTGGAGGCGGTCAGCTGCATGACCTTCTGGCCGCCGGACGTGGGGAACGTGATGCTGTTCGGCGACCAGGTCGCCCCGGGCACGCCCGGACCGCCGGCATAGCTGCGCGGCGTCCAGCCGTGCGCGGCCAGCGTGCTGTCGCTGGATGAGCTGTAGGAGAAGTCGTCGAACAGGTAGCCGCAGTCGGCGGCGGAGGCGCTGGGAGCTCCACTGAAGACCGCCAGCGGTCCGAGCAGGGCGACCGCCCCCACGAACCATAGTGATTTACGTTTGTCGATGGACATGAGCAGGGTCCTCCAATGAAGGGGGGATGGAAGGGACCTACTTGACCGCGCCGGCGGTCATACCGGCGCGGATGTGCCGTTGGAACGCGACGTAGGCGATGAGCACCGGCAGCATGGCGATGGTCAGGCCGGCGAACAGACCGCTCCAGTCACTGCGGTACCCCTGGCTGACCGACAGGGCGGCCAGCCCCTGCGCCAGGACGTACCGGTCCGGGTCGGGGTTCAAAACCAGCGGCAGAAGGTACTGGTTCCAGAGCCCGAGGAAATTGAAGATGCCGACGGCGACCAGGCCCGGCCGGGCCATCGGCAGCATCACGCGGAAGAAGACCGCGCTGTGCGAGCAGCCGTCGATGAAGGCCGCCTCCGCCACCTCTCCCGGCAGCGTGCGGAAGAACGCGTGCAGGAAGAAGACCGTGAACGGCACGGCGTACGCCGCGTACACGAGGATCAGCCCCTGGTAGGTGCCCAGCAGCCCGAGCTGGCGCACGACGAAGAACAACGGCACCAGGGCCAGGAAGACCGGGAAGAACATGGCCGCGACGAAGGTGTAGTAGATGAGCCGGTTGCCGCGGAAGGAGTACCGGGCCAGGGCATAGGCGACGAGCGAGCCGAGCAGCATGGTGAGCATCAGGGCGCCGCCGACCACCAGGACGCTGTTGAGGAAGTAGCGGCCGATGTTCGCCTCGGTCCAGGCCCGCGCCCAGTTGTCCAGTCGCGGCGAGGCGGGCAGCGACCAGGGCTCGTTCAGGATCTCGTTGTCGGTCTTGAAGGAGCTCACCACCGCCCAGAGCAGTGGCAACGTGGTGACGACGGCCCAGGCCAGCATCGCCAGGTGCACCGGGAAGACGGGGGCGGAACGCCGCCGGGCACGGGCCGGCGCGGGCGGGGCGGCGACGGCGGGTCGTTCACGCAGCGAGGTCATGCCGGCACCGCCCGCTCGTCGCGGCCCGGCCGCAGCGCGAGCACGGCCAGGGTCAGGGTGGCGAAGAACAGGGCGACACCCATGGCCGAGGCGTAACCGAACTTCCCGTACTGGAAGGCGTTGCGGTAGAGGGAGAGCCCGATCACCTCGGTCGCGCCGTCGGGGCCGCCGGGGCCGACCGTCATGACCTGCACGACGGCGAAGGCGTCAAGCGCCGCGATGCCGAGATAGACGAACGCGACCTGCACGCTCTCCCGGACCAGCGGCAGCGTCACCCTCCGGAACGTCGCCCAGCCGCCGGCGCCGTCGAGCAGCGCCGCCTCGAACAGCTCCCGCGGGATGCCGTCGATCGCCGCGCTGAACAGCACCACGTAGAAGCCGACCGACGACCAGATCAGCACCGCCATCACCGCGGTCAGCGCCAACGAGGGCGAGGCCAGCCAGCTGCGCGTCAGCCCGTCCAGCCCGACCGCCCGCAGGGCGCCGTTCAGCAGGCCGTTGTTCGGGTTGTAGACGAAGCCCCACAGCACCGCGATGACGACCAGCGACAACAACTGCGGAAAGAAGTAGACGATCTGGTACGCGCCCGAGCCGGCGATCGCCCGCCGTCCGCCGCGGCCGCCGAGCTGCATCATGCTGGCCAGGAAGAACCCGATCCCGATCGTCACCAGCGGGACCACGACCAGCATCACGGCGTTGTTGCGGACCGCGTCGAGGAAGAGCGAGTCGCCGCCGAGGCGGACGTAGTTGCCCGCCCCGACGAAGTGCGCCTCGCCGGCCACGCCGGTCCAGTCGGTCAGCGACAGATAGAAGGCCTGCGCGTACGGCGACAGCACGAGGACGACGTGCAGCGCCAGCGCGGGTATCAGCGCGCCCGCCAGGAACCGCCACCGGCCGTGTCTCATCAGCGGGTGTATTTCTTCACCGAGGAGTCCCGGGCCAGCGCGTCGGCCGCCTTCTGGATCCGGTCCGACCACTGCGCCGCGGTGCTGCGCCGGTTGACCAGCTCCCCGGTTGCGTCGTCGACGGCCTTGGCCAGCGGCGCGTACCAGGTGCGGAACCGGAACGTGAAGGTCTCCGGGCCGGCCGCCGCCACCGCGTCGCGGACCGAGCCGAGTCCGCTGCTCAGCGTCAGCCCGTCCGTCGCACCCGCCACCGCGGGCAGCGTCCCGGCGGACTCGGCGAACGCCTTCGCCGACTGCTTCGAGAACAGGATCCGCAGGTACTCCATGCCGCCGGCGGGGTTCTTCGCCTTGGCCGGCACCAGGAACGACTCGCTGCTGGCCGCCTGCACCGCGGTCTGCTTCAGCGCGTCCGAGGCCGTCCGCGACGGCACCGGCGCCATCACCATGTCGAAGTTCGGCGGCGTGACGCCCTGCTGCTCGCTCTCCAGCCACGAGCCGCACGGGATGATCGCCGCCTTCCCCTGCGACCAGGCCGCCTGCGCCTCGGTGTGTGACAGCGCCTCGGAGCCGGACATGATGTAGCCCCTGCCGGCCAGTTCCGCGAGCGCCTCGGCCGCGGCGAGCAGGCCGGGCGCCTTCCACGCGTTCGGCTCGAGGTTGTCGACGGCCTGGACGAGCGCCGGCCCGCCGGTCTTGGCGGCCATGCCGAGCAGCGGGTCGTTGATGTACTCCGGGTACTTGCCCTGGTAGGTCCAGGGCGCGATGCCGGCGGCCTTGATGGTGGCGCAGAGCGCGAGCATCTCGTCCCAGGTCTTCGGGAAGGCCCAGCCCTTCGCCGCGAAGAGCGGCTTGGAATACCAGAGACCCCAGACCGTGTACGTGAAATTGAGCGTCAGCGGCACCTTGTCGAACGTGCCGTCGTCGACCACGCCGGGCAGCAGGGTGTCGCGCACGGTCTTGCCCGGCTGGTCGAACGCGGGCGCGTCCAGCAGCTGGCTCAGGTCGCTGACCTGTTTGGCCGAGACGAGGGTGGCGATGTCGAGGCGGCTCGCGCCGGTGTTGTCGACGACGTCCGGCGGGGTGTTCGCGACGAACCGGGGCTGGAGCGCCTCCCCGATCTTCTGGATGCCCTGATGGTCGACCTTCGCGCCGTACCTCTGTGCGTAGACCGCCTCGGCGCTCTTGGCGTACTCGTCGCCGTACCCGCCCTTGAAGATCACGACCTCGAGCGGCGCGCCCGTCTTGACGCCGAGGGGGTTGTCGGCGCTCTTGGCGCCGGTATTGCCGGCGGCCGGGTCGCCGCCGTCGTCGCCGCCGGTCACGCAGGCGCTCAGCAGGGGTGCCGCGACGCCGGCGGTCACCGCCGTGCGCAGCAGGGTTCGTCTCGTGGGGTACGGTCCTGAAAGGGGCGAACGGTTCATCAGCTGGGCCTTTTCCCTAAGCGGTACGCCGGATGCGCCCGGCGTACCGCGCTTCGATTTCTCTGTTGTGCTCCCGCCCGCCCGGCACGTTGTCGGACAGGTAGACCGGCGGGACGACGCCGAGCGCCAGCAGCCGCGCGACCACCTCGACGACGATCTGCTGTGCGAGCAGCGCCGCGGTGATCGAGGAGACGGCACCGACGGCACCGTCGCCGTATGCGAGGGACGCGTCGCCGTAGGGTGCGCCGTTGTCGAGGACGACGTCGGCGAGGTCGCCGAGCTTGAGCCCGCTGTCGTGCCGCGAGGCGGCCCGGGCCGAGTGCGCGGCGGAGGTGATCGCGATCAGGGCGTGTCCGCGCTGCTTCACCAGGTGCGCCATCTCCACCACCGCGCCGTTGACGCCGGAGTTGGAGGCGATGACGAAGGCGTCGTCGGGCTTGATCGGCGCGAGGTCGTAGAGCCGGTGCGCGACGCCGGGCGTGCGCTCGAGCTCGGGGTCGCCGAGCACGCTCGCCGGCTCGCCGCCGTACAGGACGAGGTCGCGCAGTGCGATCTTGTTGGTGGGTACCAGGCCGCCGGCCCGCCCGGCGATCTCCATGGCGAGCGCCTCGGAGTGCCCGCAGCCGAACGCCTGTATCACCCCGCCGGCCCGCAGCGTCGCGGTCAGCAGGTCGGCGGCGCGCGCCACCAGGTCGCCCTGCCCGGTGCCGATCCGCGCGATGGCCTTCCCGATGACCTCGACGTAGTCGGCGCTTGTGATGGTCACAGCGGCTTCTCCCTCCGTGCTCGCTTGCGGTTGCCGGCGCCGTTCTCCGGTACGCGGTGCGCGTCGACGGCCCGCACGGTGAGTTCGAGCGCCTCCGTGGTCCGCTCGTAGGTGCGCTGGGCGACGGCGACGTAGATGAGGTCGAGGATCAGCAGCTGCGAGTGCAGCGCCGAGAGGGCCGCGAGCCGGAACGTGGTCTCGTGCACCGAGGTGGTGAAGACGACGTCGGCCACCTCGGCGAGCGGTGAGCGTGCGAAGGAGGTGACGGCCACGGTCAGCGCGCCGTGGTCGGCGGCCTCGGCGAGCGTCTCGATCGCCTCGCGGGTGCGGCCGGAGTGCGAGAGGCCGATCGCGACGTCGCCCGGCCCGAGCAGCGCGGCGTTGGTCAGGGCGGTGTGCGTGTCGGCGCGGTACCGGACCGGGATCCGGATCCGCTCGAGGCGGAACGCCATCTCGCTGCCCGCCGTGCCGCTGCTGCCCAGCCCGAAGATCTCCACCCGGCCGGCGGCGGCGATCGCGGCGGCGACCCGCTCGATCGCGGTGGTGTCGAGGCCGGCGGCGGTGGCCTGGATGGCCCGGGTGTCGGCGGCGGTGATCACGTCGAGCACGTTGCCGAGCGGATCGGTCGGCGAGATGTCACCGGAGATGTCGGTCTCCCAGCGCGCCTGCTCGGCCCGGCCGGTCTCGGTCGCGACGGCGACGCGCAGGTTCGCGTACCCCTTGAAGCCGAGCGCCCGGCTGAACCGGGTGACCGTCGCCGTCGACGTCCCCGATCGTTCGGCCAGATCGACGATGCTCGCGTGCGCGGCCGTCTCCGGATCGCCGAGAATGGCCTCGGCGATCTTCGCCAGCGCCTCCGGCATGGTCGGTCCCTCGATGCGCAGCCGCACCAGCAGCCCGCCGCTCTCACCCGTCACCAGTGGTCTTCCTTTTCATCGATTGGCCTTGACGATGAAAATTACGACCACTTCATCTTCTGGTCAATAAGAAGTTTCTATGTTTCGATCTGTCGCATGGTCCTCGTGCTGGGTGTCGACGCCGGCGGCACGGCGTCCCGGGCGGTGGTGGCCGCCGCCGACGGCACCGTCGTCGGCCGCGGCCGCGCCGGCCCGGGAAACCCCACGACCGCGGGCCCGGCGGCGGCACGCTCCATCGGTACGGCGGTGCGCGAGGCGCTGGGTGACCACGACCCGGCGGCCGTGGTGGCGGGCGTCGTGGGAGTCGCCGGCGCGGCGATCGCGGCGGACCCACGGGTCGCGGCGGCGTTCGCGGACGAGTGGGCGGAGCGAGGCCTGACCTGCCCGATCACGATGGTCGGTGACGCGGTGACGGCCTTCGCGGCGGGCACCGCGGCGCCCTCGGGCGCCGTGCTCATCGCCGGCACCGGAGCGGTCGCGGCGCGCATCGGCGACCGGCGGATAGGCCGCACGGCCGACGGCCTCGGCTGGCTCCTCGGCGACGAGGGTTCGGGCCTGTGGCTGGGCCTGCGGGCGGTCCGCTCGGCGGCCCGCGCCTGGACCGGGCGCACCGTCCCGGCCGGCCTGCCCGCCAGGATCGCCGAACACGCCGGAGTGGACACCCGCGACGCCCTGGTGCACTGGGCCGGGCGCCGGCCACCGGCCGCGTTCGCCGCCCTGGCCCCGCTGGTGTGCGCGGCCGCCGCGGACGGCGACCCCCTCGCCGGGCGCCTGACCTCCGAGGCCGCCGCCCGGCTGCTCGCCACCCTCGCCGAGCTCGGCACGCCGGACGGCCCGGTAGTCCTCGCCGGCGGCCTGCTGACCCGGGAAACCCCCGTGCGGGCCGCGGTCCTCGCGGCCCTGGACACCCCGGTCACGACCTCCCGGGACCCGGCGGCGGGAGCCGCCTGGCTGGCACTGCGGACGACCACCGGCCCCGCGGAGGCGGCGCGCCTGCACGCCCGGATGGTCTAGGGCGTGTCCTAGGCGTTGCGGGTGCCCGCCGCCTCGTGCAGGCCGAGGATTTCCACGGCCAGCTCGCGCATCTCCACCTTGCGGACCTTGCCCGTCACCGTCATCGGGAAGCCGTCCACCACGTGCACGTAGCGGGGCACCTTGTAGTGCGCGAGCCGGCCCGCACAGAACTCCCGCACCGCGTCCGCCGTCAACGGCGTCGCGCCCGGGCGCATCACCACCCAGGCCATCAACTCCTCGCCGTACCGGGTGTCGGGGACCCCGATCACCTGGACGTCCGTGATGTCCGGGTGGGAGTAGAGGAACTCCTCGACCTCACGGGGGTAGACGTTCTCGCCGCCGCGGATCACCAGGTCCTTGATCCGGCCGACGATGTTGACGTAGCCGTCCGCGTCCATCGTCGCCAGGTCGCCCGTGTGCATCCAGCGGGACGCGTCGATCGCCTCCGCGGTGGCCGCGGGCTGGTCCCAGTAGCCGAGCATGACCGAGTAGCCGCGGGTGCACAGCTCGCCGGCCTCGCCGCGCGGCAGCGGCAGGCCGGACTCCGGGCCGACCACCTTCGACTCCAGGTGTGGCAGCACCCGGCCGACCGTCCCGGTACGCCGGTCCAGGCCGTCGTCGCGGCGGGTCATCGTGGACACCGGCGAGGTCTCAGTCATCCCGTAACAGATGGCGACCTCGCCCATGTTCATCTCGGCGACCACGCGCTTCATCACCTCGACCGGACAGGGTGAGCCCGCCATGATTCCGGTACGCAGCGAGGACAGGTCGTGGTCCGCGAAGTCCGGCAGGCCGAGCTCGGCGATGAACATGGTCGGCACGCCGTACAGGGAGGTGCAGCGCTCGCTCGCCACGGCCCGCAGCGCGGCCGCGGGGTCGAAGCCCTGCGCCGGCAGCACCATGCACGCGCCGTGCGAGGTCGCGGCCAGGTTGCCCATCACCATGCCGAAGCAGTGGTAGAGCGGGACCGGGATGCAGATCCGGTCGGCCTCGGTGTAGCCGACCAGTTCGCCGACGAAGAAGCCGTTGTTCAAGATGTTGTGGTGCGAGAGCGTGGCGCCCTTCGGGAAGCCGGTCGTGCCCGACGTGTACTGGATGTTGATCGGGTCGTCGAAGGCCAGCGTCGCGGCCCGTTCGGCGAGCGAGCGCCCCTCGCCCGCCGCGATCAGGGCGTCCCAGTCCGGCGTGCCGATGAAGACCGTGCGGGTGAAGCCGATCTCGGCGATCATGCCGCGGTAGTCGCTGGTCTTGAACGCGACCGCGCTGAACAGCAGGCTCAGCCCCGCCTGCTCGACCACATACGCGAGTTCGTGCGTCCGATAGGCCGGGTTGATGTTGACCAGGATCGCGCCGACCTTGGCCGTCGCGTACTGCGTGATGACCCACTCGGCGCAGTTCGGTGCCCAGATGCCGACCCGGTCGCCCTTGGCGATGCCGCGGGCCAGCAGGCCGCGGGCGACCTCGTTGACCGCGCCGTCGAATTCCGGGTAGGTCCACCGGCGCCGCGACGGCACGTCGACCAGGGCCTCGCGGTCCCCGAAGGCCGCGACGGTGCGTTCGAGGTTGGCGCCGATCGTCTCGCCGAGCAGCGGCACGTCGGAGATCCCGCAGGCGTAGGAGAGCATCTCTGCATCATGGGCCGGGCGGTCGCGCGGCGCCACCGGTGTCGAGGGTAACCACGCCCGGGGCGCCCGTGACATCCTGGCGAAGGTGAAGCGACCGACGATCGCCGATATAGCCCGCGAGGCCGGCGTCTCCAAGGGCGCGGTGTCCTACGCGCTCAACGACCGGCCGGGGGTGTCCGAGGCGACCCGGGCGCGGATCCTGGCCATCGCCGACCGGCTCGGCTTCCGGGCCAGCGCGGCGGCGCGGGCGCTGGCGGGAGCGCCGGCGAAGGTCGTCGGGCTGGCCCTTCAGCGGCCGGCCAGCACCCTGGGGGTCGAGCCGTTCTTCATGGAGCTGGTGAGCGGCGTCGAGGCCGAGTTGTCCACCCGCTCCTATGCGCTGATGCTGCGGATGGTTCCGGATGACGAGGCGGCGTCGGAGATCGACGTCTACCGGCAGTGGTGGATCGAGGGTCGGGTCGACGGGGTGCTGCTCTGTGATGTACGCGCCGACGATCCGCGGGTACCGGCGGTCGAGGAGATCGGCATGCCGGCGGTGATCGTCGGGCCGCCGGCGGCCGGCGGCGGCCTGGCGAGCGTGTGGTCCGACGACGCCGTTTCGGTGGCGGAGGCCCTCGATCACCTGGCGGGCCTGGGACACCGGCGGGTCGCCCGGGTCGCCGGCATCGCGGACCTCGCACACACCGCCGCGCGGACCCGGGCGTTCGCCGAGGCGTGCGCGCGGCTGCCGGTCACCTCGGCGGACACGGTCTGGACGGACTACACCGGAGAGGCCGGCGCCCGGGCGACCCGGGACCTGCTGCGGCGGGGACGGCGGCCGACGGCGATCGTCTACGACAACGACATCATGGCGATCGCGGGGCTGGCGACGGCGCAGGAGATGGGCTGTTCGGTTCCGGCGGATCTGTCCATTGTGGCCTGGGACGACTCGCCCGTCTGCGGGCTGGTGCATCCGCCGCTGACCGCGCTGACCCGTGACATCTCGGCGTACGGCGCGCATGCGGCCCGGCTGCTGCTCGCCGTCATCGGCGGCGAGCGGGTGGGCAGCCGGCTGGACGAGCCCGCCCGTCTCGTCGCCCGCGGCAGCACCGCGCCCCCGCCACGGAGCTAGGGGGTGTCTCGCGCCGTCAGCGGTCAGGCCGGGCCGGTGCTGCGGCGGACCTCGAGGCGGCCGCTCTCCGCCTGGACCGGCGGCCGCGGCTCGCCGTCGAGCGCGGCGAAGAGCTGTGCGGTCGCCAGGCTCCCGAAGGCCGCGATGTCCCGCCGGATCACCGTCAGCGGCGGGCCGACGACCTGGCAGAGCGGCGAGTCCTCACAGGCCACGATCGACAACCCGTCCGGCACGGCCAGACCGAGCTCACCCGCGACGCCCAGCCCCGCGACGGCCATGACGTCGTTGTCGTAGACGATCGCCGTCGGCCGCCGCCCCCGCCGCAGCAGCTCGCGGGTGCGCGCGGCGCCGTCCGCGCCGGTGTAGTCGCCCCGAACGACGGTGAGGCCGATGCCGCGGCGGGCGCAGGCCTCCCGCATCGCCGCGTCGCGGACCGTCGTGTGCACCATCCCGCCCGGCCCGCTGACCCGGGCGATCCGGGCGTGGCCCAGCCCGCCCAGATGCTCGACCAGGTCCCGGGTCCAGCCGGCGTCGTCGCACCAGGCCCCGGGCAGTGCTTCGTCCGGCGTGCCACCGACGAGCGCGGCCGGCAGGCCGAGCTTGCGCACGACGGGGATCCGGGGATCGTCGAGGCGGGGATCGCAGATCAGCACGCCGTCGACCCGGCGCTCGGCGCTCCACCGCCGGTAGACCTGCGCCTCCTCCTCCAGGTCGGCGACGAGCTGCAGCGCCAGCCCGAAGCCGCGCGCCGACAGCTCGGCCTGGATGCCGGCGATCAGCTGCCGCCGGAACACCTCGACGGTCAGCGCCGCCGACGAGCGCAGCAGCACCAGCCCGACCGCGCTGGCCGCGGCGCCGTGCAGGGCCAGGGCCGGGCCGTTCGCGCGATAGCCCACCTCGCGGGCGATGCCGAGGATGCGCCGGCGCAGATCGGCGGAGACGCCGGGACGGCCGTTGAGGGCGTAGGACACCGCGATCCGGGACACGCCCGCGCGCCGGGCGATGTCGGCCATCGTCGCTGCACGCACGGCCCTACCGTAGTCCCCCGCGCTACCCTCCAGCCATGATGCCCAAGATCGTCGAGGCACCGGCCCGCGGGACCGGAAATGGAATCCGTAGGAGATTCACCTCTGGCCCGAAGTCGTTCGACGTGATGAGGTGAGCGGCATGACGAACTACGACATCGTCGTCGTGGGCAGCGGCTTCGGCGGCAGCGTCACGGCGCTGCGGCTGACGGAGAAGGGCTACCGGGTCGGCGTGCTCGAGGCGGGCCGGCGCTACACGCCGCAGACGCTGCCGAAGACGTCGTGGGACCTGCGGGCCTTCCTCTGGGCGCCCGCGCTCGGCCTGCGCGGCATTCAGCGGATCACGCTGCTCAAGGACATCGTGGTGCTCTCCGCGGCGGGGGTCGGCGGCGGCTCGCTGGTCTACGCGAACACGCTCTACCAGCCGCCCGCCCCGTTCTTCGCCGACCCGCGCTGGGCCGGGATCACCGACTGGGCCGCCGAGCTGGAGCCGCACTACGCGCAGGCGACGAGGATGCTCGGCGTCACGGTGCAGCCGTCGATGACGCCCTCCGACGAGGTGGTCAAGTCGGTCGCCGAGGACATGGGCGTCGGCGGCACCTTCCGCCGTACCCCGGTGGGGGTCTTCTTCGGTGAGCCCGGCAGGACCGTGCCCGATCCCTACTTCGGCGGGGCCGGCCCCGAGCGGACGGGGTGCACCGAGTGCGGCGACTGCATGATCGGCTGCCGCACGGGTGCGAAGAACCGGCTGGATCTGAACTATCTCTACCTGGCGGAGCGCGCGGGCGCGGTCATACACCCGGAGACCACGGTCAAGGCGCTGCGACCGGTCGACGGCGGCTGGCTGCTGACGACGTCCAAGGGCACCTTCACCGCGCGGCAGGTCGTGCTCTCCGCCGGGGCGCTCGGCACCCAGCGGCTGCTGCACGCCATGCGGGACACCGGCGTGCTGCCGCGGCTCTCCGCCCGGCTCGGCGCCCTGACCCGGACCAACTCGGAGGCGCTGCTCGGCGCGCAGGCGATGAAGGTGCCGGAGAAGCCGTTCTCGGCCGGGGTCGCCATCACGTCGAGCTTCCACCCGGACGCCGACACCCACATCGAGCCGGTCCGTTACGGCCCGGGCAGCAACGCGATGGGCCTACTCACGACCCTGCTGGTCGACGGCGGCGGCCGGGTGCCACGGCCGATCCGCTTCCTCGGCCAGGCGCTGCGCCACCCGGGTCTGCTGCTGCGGTCGCTCTCCACCCGGCGGTGGTCCGACAAGACGATAATCGCGCTGGTCATGCAGACCCTGGACAACTCCCTGACGGTGCGCCGCACCCGCACCGGGCGGCTCACCACCGGGCCGGGCCACGGTCCGGCCAACCCGACCTGGATCCCGGTCGGCCACGAGGCGGTGCGCAGGATGGCCACGAAGATCGGCGGCCAGCCGGGCGGCGCGATCGGCGACGTCTTCGACATCCCGATGACCGCACACATCCTGGGCGGCGTCACCATCGGCGACTCGCCCGAGACCGGCGTGGTCGACCCCTACCAGCGGGTGTACGGCTACGAGGGCCTGCACGTGGTGGACGGCTCGGTGATTCCGGCGAACCTCGGGGTGAACCCGTCGCTGACCATCACGGCACTCGCGGAACGGGCGATGTCGCTGTGGCCCAACGCCGACGAGGTCGACGCCCGACCGGTGCCGGGCGCGGACTATCGACGGCTCGAGCCGGTCGCGCCGCGCTCCCCCGCCGTACCGGCACACGCGCCGGCGGCGCTGCGCATCCTGCCGATCGCGCCGCCGCCCTGACCGGCCACGGCGCGGGACCTACCCAGGCTCCCGGTACCGAATGCCAGCCGCCCCGCCATCGGGTTGATCGATGACGAGGCGGGGCCGTTCAGGGTTTGCGGTGGCACTAGGCGCGGGTGCAGGCCGCTCCGTTGAGGGTGAAGGTGGACGGTGTCGCGAAGCCGCCGCTGTAGGTGCCCTGGAAGCCGAAGGAGGTGCTGCCGCCGGCCGGGATGCTGCCGTTGAAGGCGACATTGCGGGCGGTCAGCGCGCCGCTGGTGCCGGAGAGCGTCGCGTTCCAGGAGTTGGTGATCGCCTGCCCGGCGGGGAGCGTGAAGCCGAGCGTCCAGCCGTTGATCGCCCCGCTGCCGGTGTTGGCGACCGTCACGTTGGCGACGTAGCCGTTGCTCCACGAGTCCGCCGCATAGGTCACCCTGCATGCCGAGGTGCCGCCGGTGGGCGGAGTCGTCGGCGGGGTGGTCGGCGTCGTCGGCGGGGTCGTGCCGCCGCCGTTGACCGTCGCCGAGAAGTTCGTGACGGCCAGGCCCGCACCGCCGATCCACGGCTCGAATCCGGCCTGGATGCTCGTGAGGTACCACGCGTTGGTGATCGCGCCGCGGTTCTTCACGTCGTTGATGAAGTCCAGGACGCTGAAGCTCCAGCCGGTGATCGCCGACGGAGCCACGTACGAGATGACGTTGTTGGCGCCGTTGCTGCCCTGCCAGACCTGCCAGGTGCGGCCGCCGATCGTGGTGTTGCCGACGGCGGAGCCGATCGGCTGGATCGAGCCCTGCCGGTTGAACCAGATCATGATCTCCATGGCGTTGACGCCGTCCCGCCTCGCCGACGGGTCCAGCCAGATGTCAAACGCGGCGTCGTAGGTGGCGCCGGAGACGTAGGTGTAGCCGACGCTGCTGTTCGCGCTGCTGATCGAGCTGACCTGCATCGGCAGGTTGGAGCCGGGAGAACAGTTCGCGTAATGGCAGCCGAGGTAGACCGCCGGGTAGGACACCGGCGCCCCGCTGGTGTTGCCGACGCCCTGCTGGCGGGTGATGGCGAAACCGCTGTCGGTGACATTGATGCACTGTTCGGCGGAGGTGCCCCAGCGGTTGTTCATCACGACGTAACGGCCGCCGATCGTGGTGGTCCCGAACTGCTCGCAGATTTGCGTGTCGGCGTGCGCGGGACCGGCGACCACGAATGTCGCGATCGAGCCCGCGGCCAGCAGAGCGGCGGCCGTGATGGCGCGGATGACGCGTCTCATGACTGCTCCTGGGTGGTGGGGGATCCCCGGGGGAGGGGTGCTGTGGGAGCGCTCCCACGCAACTTACAACAGATTGATAGGCATGAGAAGTGTTGCGGGAAAGTTTCGAGTATTTGTCGAGGTGACGGCCGCACCGGGCCGCCCGGGGGCCCGATTGCAGGCGCGCGGCCGCAGGCCGGGCCCCCGAATGCGGCGGATGACGTTCGCGACATGCAGGCCGGACAATTTGCACTCGACATCATCCGAGGACAGAATGAATGCGCAGGAATTCTCTAAGACAATGGCACCGTCACGGGAGCAACCACATCATGGCCAAGCAGGTAATTACCCTTCTGACCGATGACCTCGACGGCGGCGAGGCCGACCGTACCGTCGAGTTCGGACTCGACGGTGTGAACTACACGATTGATCTGTCGGAAAAGAACGCCGGCAAGCTGCGTAAGGCCCTCGACCCGTACCTGTCGGTCGCCACCCGCGTCGGCCGCTCGGGTGTCGAGGCCCGGGCCGCCCGGCGCGGCGCAGCACCGGCGAGCACCGGTCGTGCCAGCCGCGACCAGAATCAGGCCATTCGCGAGTGGGCGAGCAAGAACGGCTACGAGGTTTCCGAGCGTGGCCGGATCCCGAGCTCGATCGTCGAGGCCTACCACAGCAAGCGATAGATTCACGCTCCACCGGAACTCGGCGTCGCCGCACACCGGCGGCGCCGATTTCTGCTTTACAGGAGGTATGGCATGCCGGTCGTCATCATCACGGGCGCTTCCAGCGGGATCGGCCGGGCGACCGCGCTGCGGCTCGGCCGGCCGGGCACGACGGTCGTGCTGGCGGCCCGGCGCGCGGCGGAGCTGGCGGAGGTCGCCGCCGAGATCGAGGGGAACGGCGGCACCGCACTGCCGGTACCGACCGACGTCGGCGACCCGGCACAGATCACCGCCCTGGTCGAGAAGGCCGGCACGGTCGATGTGCTGATCAACAATGCGGGGGTCGGCGGCTCACCGTCGGTGCTCACCGACGACGCGACCGTCACGGCGATGGTGAACGTCAACCTGCTGGCCCCGATCCGGCTCATGCGCGCGGTGGTCCCGCTCATGAAGGCGGCCGGATCCGGCTCGATCGTCAACATCGGCTCGGTGGCCGGCGAGATCGGGATCAGCGGCGCCTACTCGGCGACGAAGTTCGCGCTGCGCGGCATGACCGACTCGGTACGCCGGGAACTGGCCGGCACCGGCATCGGCGTCACCCTGATCGAGCCCGGGCACATCGCGACGGACCTGACGGCGCACCGCAAGGGCCGGATGGCGGGGCCCGAGGTCGTGGTCGACGCGGTCGAGCGGGCGCTGCGCCGGCCGCGGCGGCGCATCGTGGTGCCGTTCCGGTACCGCCTCGCGATGGCGGCGGCGAGCACCCTGCCGCAACTCGCCGACCGCGCCTACGCGGGCAAGGCGGCCAGCACCCGGTAGGCGCCGGCCGGACACTCCATTCGCGACAACGCGATCCGCCGGATCGGGCGGATCGGATCGGAAACGCGACCAGCCCGGACACCGCCGCGGAAAGCTCCGCGATCGGTGCCCGGGTCAGCGATCCATTTCAGACAGGGATCAAACCGGGGCACCCAGGTGAATGCCCCCGGCAGGGCCGTTCGCTACAGACGACCGTTAGTAGATGCCGATACCGACACCGCCACCCCAGAGGCCGCCGTAGCCGCCGCCGTAGATGCCCCAGGGATTTCCAACCCCATACCACGGACGGAAGTAGTTGTAGCCGCCGTAGACGCCGTACCAGCAGTCGGCGCCGTTGTCCCAGTACCAGTAGTCGTTGATGTAGTTGCCGACGGCAACGCTGCCGGCGTTTCCGGGAGAGGCCGACGCGGGCGCCGCGAGGGCCATGCCGGCACCGGTTGCGAGGAGGGCGCCTGCGAGAAGAAGGCCAGTGCGTCGCATGATGTGTGTCCTTTCGGATGAGGTTCTGACACCCGAAATCCTGACTCGCCCATCGGACTTTTTCTCGCGTTTGCGGATTTAATATGATGCAGCGTTAAACTCGGACCTTTCATTGATCAGACCATTTGCGGACCTGATCGAAAGCCGGCCCTTCCCGAGCCGGTGAGTCCTGAATGGACAGACTCAGGCGGCGGCGAGCGGCAGGGGGTCGCGCAGCCAGGCCAGCGCCGCCGTCGGGTCGAGCGGCGCCGAGTAGTAGTAGCCCTGGCCCAGCGGGCAGCCCAGCTGCGCCAGCATCTGCCGGTGCGTCGCGTCCTCGATGCCCTCCGCCACCACCGTCAGGTTCAGCGTCTGCGCCAGGCTCACGATGCCCGCGACCAGGGCCAACTGCTGCGCGCTGCCGACCATGTCGTCGATGAACGTCTTGTCGATCTTCAGAACGTCGATCGGCCGCTGCCGCAGGTAGCTCAGCGACGAGTAGCCGGTGCCGAAGTCGTCGATCGCGATCCGCACGCCGAGTTCCTGCAGCACCGCGAGATCGGCCCAGATCTGCTCGTCGTCGCCCATCAGCAGGGTCTCGGTGATCTCCAGCATCAGCGCCTGCGGCGGCACACCGGCGTAGTCGAGCGAGGCCCTGACCTGATCGACGAAGCCCGGCTGGCGGAACTGCCGGACGGAGACGTTGACGCTCACGTACGGCTGGCGGGCACGCGGCAGGATGCGCCGCCACTGCGCCACCGTGTGCAGCGCCTGGTCCAGCACCCAGCGACCCATCGGCACGATGAGCCCGCTCTCCTCGGCCACCTCGATGAACTGGTCCGGCGCGATGACACCGCGGGACGGATGATGCCAGCGCACCAGCGCCTCGAAGCCGACCGCCTCGTCGCTCTCCAGGTCGACGATGGGCTGGTACTGCAGCAGGAAGTGACCCTCGTTGACGGCGTGGTCCAGCGCGGAGCGCAGCTCGAGCCGCTGAACCATGACGTCGTGCAGGTGCGACTGGTAGCGGCGCCACTGGTTCTTGCCGGCGCCCTTCGCCACGTACAGCGCCAGGTCCGCCTGGCGCAGCAGCGCGTCGGCGGTGTCCGCCTCGGGCGTGGTGGTGATGCCGATGCTGGCCATGGCCTGCAACGACTCCCCGTCGATGACGATCGGCTCGGCCAGCGCGGCCAGGATCCGGGTGGCGGTCTCCTCGACCGCGCCCGGGTCCTGCACGTTCTCCACCAGCGCGGCGAACTCGTCGCCGCCGAGCCGGGCGGCGGTGTCGTCGGCACGCAGCGCGCCGGCGATCCGCTCGGCCACGGCGATCAGCAACTGGTCGCCGACCGCGTGACCCAGGGTGTCATTAATGATCTTGAAGTCGTCGAGGTCGATGAAGAGCACGCCGACCACCGCGCCGTCGCGGGCGCCGCGGGCCAGCGCGTGATCCAGCCGGTCCGCGAAGAGGACCCGGTTGGCCAGGCCGGTCAGCGAGTCGTGGAACGCCTGGTGGGTGAGCTCGCGCTCGAGCTGGCGGCGCTCGGTGACGTCGCGCAGGGTGACGACCAGCCCGGCGACGGTCTGATCCGCGCGCAGGTCCCGGCAGTGCATCTCCAGCATCACCTCGGTACGCCGGCGCCCGACGGCCCGGAAGTCGAGCCCCTGCTGGGTGCCCTGGCTACCGCGTACGGCGGCCAGCACGTCGGCGAGCCGGAGGCGGTCGCCCGGGTGGATGATGTCCGGCAGGCGCACGCCGACCGGATCGGCGCCGAGCACGTGTACGGCGGACGGGCTGGCATACCGCACCCGGTCCTCGTCGTCCACGATCAGGATGACGTCGGAGGTGTTCTGCACCAGCGTGCGGAAGTACGTCTCGCTGTTGCGCCTGGTCACCTCCTCGCTCAGCGCGATGCGCTCCAGGGCGAGGGCGATCTGGGTGGCCAGCACCTCGAGGGCCCGCTGCAGACCGCGCAGGGCCCAGGTCGGGCCGCCGACGTGCAGCACGCCGACGAGCGGGTCGCCGGTCGGGCGGTCCTTGAGCACCAGCGGGCAGCGCAGCACCATGTTGAACTGGGTCAGCCGGACCGCGACGGCCCAGTCGACGTCGCGGGTGGCGACGAGGCGGGCGGTCGTGCCGGTGCTGCGGTCGTGCGCGGACTGCGCCGCGGCCTCCGGCGAGACCGGCCGCTCGGGCTCGGTGAACGCCATGGCGAGCACCACCCGGTGCGGCACGTCCGCGGGCAGCAGCTGGGCCACCGCCGTACGGACCGCCTCGCCGACCTCGTCGGCGTCGGCGGCGGAGACCAGCGCGGCCGAGGCGCCGCGTAGCCCGCGCTCGCGGGCCATGGCCTGCCGGTGACTGGCCATGATGCCCGCCATCCGGGCCAGGACCAGCAGGAACGTGCAGGCGCTCAGCACCGCGACCACGTTGAGGTCGGACACCTCGCCGTCGACGCGGGCCTGGAACACCAGCACGGCCGGCGCGGTCAGCGACGCCAGCGCCAGCAGCGCCAGCCGGACCCGGCCGAGCTCGGCGGCGGGCGCCGCGGCGGGCCGGGTCAGCTCGGTCATCGACGTGCTCAGCGCGGCGAGGCCGGCGGCCGCGTACAGGGGGATCCGCCCGAAGGCGGACAGGAAGGTGACGTCGTCATGGAAGGACACCAGGCCCGCGACGTCGATCAGCAGCAGCGACAGAATGCCGGCGGCCAGCCAGGCGGCGGCCCGGACACCCCGCCCCGGCGCGGTGAGCAGCCGGGTCAGCATGGCCAGGCAGATCAGGTCGCCGACCGCGAACGCCACGGTGACCCACCGCTCGACCGCGGAGAGGTCGGCGTCGCGCAGGTGCGGGCCGATCACGAACGTCCAGGCGAGCAGGGCCATCCCGGCGGTGAGGGTGAGCGCGTCGAGCAGGCCGCCCCGGTCGCGCCGTCCGCCCGTGCGCAGCCGCACGAACCAGAACAGCATCACCGCCATCAGCGGCCGGGCCGCGAGCAGGATGCCGACACCGATCTCGTCGAGGCTCGCGAGCACGCGTTCGGCCGCGGGGCCTCCCCTGCTGGCGGTCGTGCCGACCAGCGAGAGGACGACCGCGACGGCGAGCAGGTGCCAGGGGCCGCGCGAGCCGGGCCGATGCCGGCGGATGCCGACGGCGATCACGAGGACCGTGGCGAGGCCGGCGAGCACGAGCAGGGGCAGCTGCCAGGCCGGCAGGGCCCGGTAGGCCACGCCGAGCAGCACCATTCCGGCGCCGAAGAGGGCAGCCGCGACTCCAGTCGGCATGCGGCTCCTCTCCCGAACTATCCTCCGACGCTGCCCCCTGATCGGTCCCCGGCCGGGCCAACTGAGCAGAATCGGTGTGTGTCCACCGACTTCGTCCGCGCCAACACGCGACTCGCGCCCGTGCCCTTCCTGCCGGAACTGGTCCTGCACCAGGCCGAGGAGCCGATCGAGCTCTGGGAACGGACGGAGGCGGCGGGCGCCGAGCGGCCACCGCCGTTCTGGGCGTTCGCGTGGGCCGGCGGTCAGGCGCTGGCCCGGCACGTGCTCGACGACCCGGACCTGGTCGCCGGCCGGGCCGTGCTGGACCTGGCGACCGGCTCGGGCCTGGTCGCGGTGGCCGCCGCCCGCGCCGGGGCGCGGCCGGTGACGGCCAACGACATCGATCCGCTCTCGCTCGCGGCCGCCGAGGCCAACGCCCGGGCCAACGGCGTCGAGGTCCGGACCGTCGAGGGAGACCTCCTGGATACCGGGTACGCCGAGGCCGACGTGATCCTGGCCGGCGACGTCTTCTACAGCCGCGAGATGGCCGGGCGGGTACTGCCGTTCCTGCGCCGGGCCGCGGGCCGGGGCGCGTTGGTGCTGGTCGGGGACCCGGGACGGGCCTACCTGCCGATCGACGGAATGATCCTCCGCAGCGCCTACGACGTGCCGGTGGTCGAGGCGCTGGAGAGCGTGCCGGTGCGCCGCACGAGCGTGTGGCAGGTGGTGCTCAGCGCCCGGTGATCGCGGATTGTTGAACAACTCTTGCGTGATCGTTGAACAATCCCTAACGTCGGTGCTGCCTCCGTCCGAACCGTCCCGATCGAGGAGCGCCATGGACCTCAACAGCGATCTCGGCGAGGGTTTCGGCGCCTGGCGGCTCGGCGACGACGACGCCATGACCGACCTGGTCAGCAGCGCCAACATCGCCTGCGGTTTCCACGCCGGCGACCCGCGGACCCTGCTCGCCACCTGCGAACGGGCGGTCTCCAAGGGCGTCGTCATCGGCGCGCAGGTCGGCTACCGGGACCTGCCCGGCTTCGGCCGGCGCTTCATCGACTACGAGACCGCCGATCTGGTCGCGGACGTGATCTACCAGCTCGGCGCGCTGGACGGGCTGGCCCGGGCGGCCGGCGACCGGGTGCTCTACGTCAAGCCGCACGGCGCGTTGTACAACGCGATCGTGCACCACGAGCAGCAGGCGGCGGCCGTGATCGACGCCGTCCGCCGCTACGACCCGGACCTGCCGGTGCTCGGCCTGCCCGGCTCGGTCTTCCTGCACCTCGCGCACGAGGCCGGCCTGCGCGTCGTCCGCGAGGCCTTCGCGGACCGCGGCTACCGCCCGGACGGCACGCTGGTGCCGCGCCGCGAGCCGGGCGCGCTGCTGCACGACCCCGCCGAGGTCGCCGAGCGGATGCTCCGGCTGGTGACCGACCACACGCTGGTCGCGGTCGACGGCAGCGTGATCAAGATCGAGGCCGACTCGATCTGCGTGCACGGCGATTCGCCGGGTGCGGTCGAGATGGCCCGCGCGGTGCACGACGCCCTCGCCGGGGCCGGCGTGCCGATCACCGCCTTCTCGGCGGCGCCGGCGTGACCAGGTTTCTCCGCTGTGGCCGCGAGGCGGTGCTGGCGGAGGTCGACGACCTCGACGCCGCCCTCTCGCTGTACGCGGCCCTGCGCGCGGCCGGCCTGCCCGGCGTGGTCGATCTGGTCCCCGCGGCGCGGACGGTGCTGATCCACCTCGACCCGGCCGTCACGTCCCCGGCGGCGATCGAGCGGGCGACCGCCGGGCTGAGCGTCGACGGCCCCGACCCGGCCGACGCCGGCACGGTCGAGATCCCGGTGCGCTACGACGGCCCCGACCTGGCCGACGTGGCCGAGTACACCGGGCTGACCCCGGAAGGGGTGATCGCCCTGCACACGGGCTCGCCGTGGACGGTAGCGTTCGCCGGCTTCGCACCGGGCTTCGGCTACCTGACCGGGGGCGATCCCCGCCTCGACGTGCCCCGGCGCGACTCCCCGCGTACCCGGATCCCGGCGGGCTCGGTCGGCCTGGCGGGCCGGTTCTCCGGCGTCTACCCGAACGACAGCCCCGGCGGCTGGCAACTGATCGGCAGCACCACCGAGCGCATGTGGGACCTCGACCGGCCCGAGCCGGCGCTGCTCGTACCCGGCGTCCGGGTGACGTTCAGGGCGGTGCCGTGATGACGGTGACCATCCTGCGCACCGGCCCGCTGACGGTCCTCAAGGACCGGGGCCGCCCCGGACACGCCGCGCAGGGCGTGGCGCCGTCCGGCGCGGTCGACCGGTCGTCCTTCACCCGCGCGAACGCCCTCGTCGGAAACCCGCCGGAAGCGGCGGTGCTGGAGTGCACCCTCGGCGGCCTGCGGGTCCGCTTCGACGAGCCGGCCACCGCGGTCCTGACCGGCACCGACGCGGTCCTCACGGTGTGCGGCGACCGCGCGGGGGTGGAGCAGGTCGTGGAGGTGCCGGCCGGCGCCGAGGTCACGGTGACGATGCCGCGCCGGGGCCTGCGCAGCTACCTCGCGGTGCGCGGCGGCTTCGCCGTACCGCCGGTCCTGGGCTCGCGCTCCACCGACCGGCTGACGCGCGTCGGCCCTGCCACCCCGGCCGTCGGCGACGTGCTGCCGATCGGCGCGGTGCCGGCCGGCGACCACGGGATCGGCGCCGCACGCCACACGACCGCCCCGGCCGGGGCCGACGGCGGGCCGTGGGAGGTCGATCTCGGTCCGCGCGAGGACTGGTTCACCGCGGAGGCGGTGGAGACCCTCCTCGGCGCGGAGTTCACCGTCTCCCCCGCCGGCGACTCGGTCGGTCTGCGCCTCGCCGGGCCCGCCCTGTCCCGCTCCCGCACCGCGGAGCTGCCCAGCGAGGGCGTGGTCCGCGGCGCGATCCAGGTGCCGCCCGACGGGCAACCGATCATCTTCCAGGCCGATCATCCGGTCACCGGCGGCTATCCGGTGATCGCGGTGCTCACCCCGGCGGCCGCCGACCGCGCCGCGCAGGCCCGCCCGGGTGCCAAGGTCCGCTTCGTCGTCGCGCCCAGCGGCGGCCCGGTCGATCGGCCGCAGCGGTGACGACGGTGGAGAGGCCGGGTTCGGCGGCCAGGACGGCCGAGCGGCTCCGCAATTCGATGATCAACGGCGAGCTGGCACCCGGGACGCGGCTCGCCGAGTCGTCGCTGACCGGTCCGCTCGAGGTCTCCCGCAACACGCTGCGCGAGGCGTTCTCGACGCTGATCGAGGAGGGGCTGCTCGTCCGGCGGCCGCACCGCGGGGTGTTCGTGGCGACGCTCACCGCGGCGCAGATCGCCGACATCTACCGCGTACGGGTGCTGCTGGAATGCTCGGCCCTGCGGCAGGCGCCGGTCCGCCCGCCCCGCGCCGAAGGCATGCGGGCCGCGATCGACGAGGCGGCGCAGGCGGCCGGTGCCGGGGACTGGCGCGCCGTCGGCACCGCCGACCTGCACTTCCACGAGCGGATCGTCGCGCTGGCCGGCAGCCCCCGCCTGGACGCTTGGATGCGCCAGTTGACTGCCGAGCTGCGCCTGGCGTTCATGGCCGCACCGGACACCGAGGCCCTGCACGGCCCGTTCGTGGCAATGAACGAGGAGATCACGACGAGCTACGAGGCGGGCGAGGCGGGGCGGGCGGCGGACCTGCTCCGCGACTACCTGCTCACCTCGGAGCGGATCGTCCTGGGCCACCTTCCGTAGCCGCGGGCGGTTCCGCGCCGAAGGCCGCCGGGAGCAGGTCGCGCAGGCCGAAGCCGTCTTCGACGAAGGCGTCCGGCTCCGGCCACCCGGCCGGGTCCTCACGGTCGGTACGCGGCGAGCGCATCAGGATCGCCGCGGTCACGTCGGCGCGCCGGGCGCAGGCGATGTCGCGCCGCCGGCTGTCGCCGACGAACCAGCACCCCCCGGCCGGCGCCCCCAGCTCCCGGGCGGCGCGCCAGATCATCTCCGGGTTCGGCTTGCGGACGCCCGCCTCGTCGCTGTAGATCTGCGCCGCGAACAGCCCGCCGACCCCGGCACCCGCCAGGAAGTCGCGGTGCGCCGCGCCGCACAACGTGTTGCTGACGACCGCCATCGGCAGGCCCGCCGCGCGGGCCGCGCGCAGCGCCTCCGGAATGCCCGGGCGAAGGGCCCATCCCGGGCGCCAGGTCCAGTCGTAGGCGAGGGCCGCCGCCCGCAGGCACACGGCCTCCCGCGCCGGCCCGGGCCAGTCCGTCGTGACGAACCGCCCCCAGGCCTCGGCGTGGGTCAGCTCGTCCGGGTGGTCCTCGTCCCGCCACGCCGCGTACGCGGCATCGCCCGCGACCAGCGACCGGTTGATCTCGCCGGGCGACAGCACCCCGCCGGTCAGGTTGTAGAGACGCAGTACCAGTTCGGGAGGGGCCGGGTCGTGGCGGGGAGCGTCGGCGAGCACGCCACCGAAGTCGAGCAGCAGCGCGCGTGGACTGGGCAGCATGCCCGCAAACCTATCGAGAGTCGTCAGCCCGCAGGTTCCAGGCACGCACCCCGCCGACGATCCCGGCGGTGTTGGGCACCACCACCACGTCGTCGCCCATCCGGGCCAGCTGGGTCGAGGTGATCAGGCGGGCGTTGCCCCCACCCAGGTAGATGCGGTCCCAGAGGAAGACCGGGCGCAGCCCGTCGACCACGTTACGGACCCGGCGGGACCAGAGCGCGTCACCGAGCCGGCGCCGCTCGTGCTCACCGATGTACGTGTCGTAGCTCATCCCCCAGCGCACCGGCGCCTGCGACAGCTCCAGGTGCGGCGCGAGCTTGCCGCCGTCGAACAGCGCACAGCCCAGCCCGGTGCCCAGCGTCAGGATCAGCTCGCAGCCGGTGCCGGCGACCACGCCGGCCCCGTGCACCTCGGCGTCGTTGAGCACCAGCGTGGGCAGCCCGAACGCCCCGGCGAGGGCGGTACGCGCGTCGAAGCCGTGCCAGGCGTCGACAAGCTCGGGGTCCACCTTCGTCCGGGGCCCGCTGCGGGTCACGTAGTGCGGCGTGGCGACCACCACGCCGTGCCGCAGCATGCCCGGCATCCCGACGGTGACCCGGTCCGCGCTCGGCAGCCGTTCGCCGAGCTCCAGCAGGGTCTTGACGAAGAGGTCGGGCGGCAACGGGTACGGCGTCGGCACGCGCAACGGCTGGGCGCGCATCGTGCCCGCGTCGTCGAGCACCGAGCCCTTGATGCCGCCGCCACCGCAGTCGATCGTCAACGTGAAGGCCACGCCCAAGTGTGCAACGGCCGTCCGCCGGGCGAAACCTAGAACCTCGCGAAGGAGCGGATCGGCATCCGCGGGCCGAACTTGGGCGCGCTGATCCCGCCCGCCGCGAGCAGCTCGCACACCCGGCCGCGGTGCCCCCGGAACGGCTCGAGCAGCTCCAGCATCCGAGCGTCGGTGCCGCGGGCCTCGCCGGCCAGGCCCCAGGCCACCGCGTTCGGGATGTGGAAGTCGCCGACGCTGACCGCGTCCGCGTCGCCGTACGCGGTGCGGACCACCTCGGCAGCGGTCCACGCCCCGATGCCGGGTATCGCGGTCAGCCGCCGGGTCGCCTCGGCGCTGTCGGCGCAGCGGTCGAGCCGCGCAGCGGCCTGGGCGGCGCGCAGAAGTGCCTGGGTGCGGCGCTGCTCGACGCCGAACGGGTGGAAGGTCCAGTACGGCGTCGCCGCGACGGCCGCAGGATCCGGCGGGAGCAGCAGCCCGGCCGGTCCGGGCGCCGGCTCACCGAAGTGCTTCATGATCGCCCGGTACGCCCGGTGCGCCTCGATCCCGGTCAC
This sequence comes from Actinoplanes sp. NPDC049118, assembly GCF_040648555.1. Classification (NCBI taxonomy): domain Bacteria; kingdom Bacillati; phylum Actinomycetota; class Actinomycetes; order Micromonosporales; family Micromonosporaceae; genus Actinoplanes; species Actinoplanes sp. NPDC049118. The sequence continues at coordinate 16,900 of NZ_JBEZDY010000034.1, read as the reverse complement.
CTTCTGCTCCAGGATCGCCCGGATCAGCCGGTGGAAGACCTGGCCGGTGGCGGGGAGGCGTACCCCCGAGAAGGTCCTGGCCAGGCGCGCGACCAGCGGGTGCGACGCGGCCAGGGCGGGGAAGCCGGTGAGGTCGTCGCGCAGGCCGGCGATCGCCTCCGCGCGCTCGACCAGCCAGGCCGCGCCGGCTCCGTGCCCGGTCGCGGTGATTTCCGCGCCCGCCCGGGCGAGGTGCAGGGACCCGGGACCGTCGGGGGTACGCGCGGCGAGCCAGAAGTCGCCGTCCGAGAGCGTGCCGCACGGGTCCTGGCGGACGGCGAGCAGGGAGCGCAGGCTGCGGTGGAAGTGGTAGCCGTCCGGCGGGCTGAGCCGTCGGGTCTTCGTCACCCGGCCACTGTGCCACCTTCCACCCCCGGCACCAAACACGTCTTAGACGTGCCGATGGCCCTGACCGCGCTCCCGGTCAGGGCCATCGGTGGGGGTTGGCGGACACCCGAGTCGGTCCGCGTCACCCGGTAGCGGAGCTGCGTAGCTCGGCTCGAGAGTGGTACCGCGCCTCCTTTCGTCAGCCGATTCCTTACTCGAGCCGCCTGCCGCTGCTTGCCGTCCTCAGGGGGGTGGACGGCGGCCGGTTCCGACGGGGGGTCCCGCGCGGGGCGGCGTCACCTCGGCGACGCGCCCCGCGGGGGTTCGGACCCGGTTGCGGCAGGGCTCCGTACTCAGTTGTTGTTGTTCTGGTCGTTCCCGTCGTTGTTGTTCTGGTCGTTCCCGTCGTTGTTGTTCTGGTCGTTGTCGTTGTTGTTGTTGTCCTGCTGCTGGTCCTGGCCCTGCTGCTGGCCCTGGTCCTGACCCTGCTGCTGGTCCTGGCCCTGCTGCTGGCCCTGATCCTGACCCTGGTCCTGGTCGTCGTTGCCGCCGCCGCCGACCTGGATGCGGACCGCGTCGAACGCGGGCGTCTGGTTGGCGCGCTGCATCATCGGGATGCGGTGCGAACCGTCACCGGCCCACGAGGCGCACTGTGCGGTGCCCTCGGCCGGCAGCCCGGCGACCTGGATGGTCACCACGTCCGGGGCGGCGCTACCCTGCTGGTCCTCGGTCGCCACGAAGAACGCGGGGACCGGAGCCGGGTCCGGCGCCTCGTTGGTGTTAGCCAGCATGCGGCAGGCGGTGTGGAAGTGACCGCGGACGAGGCCGCCCTGCAGAACCGAGCTCTCCACGTAGTACCCGCCCTGGCCGGCCGCGAGGAAGCGGTCCCGGATCAGGTTGCGGGTGCTGACCCGCAGCGTGAACGGCGTGTTCGGCTCGACCTGGGCCGGCGCCTCGGTGATCAGCAGCGACGGGTTGTTCTCCTGCGTGCCGACCTCACCGAACTCGGTGGAGACGCAGCGGTTGCCGTTCTGGAAGCCGTCGTGCGGCGGCAGCTGGCTGCCGTCGCAGCTGTTGGCGAGGACGCCGAGGCCCGCGCCGGGGGGCGGAGTCGCGCCGCCGCCGTTGTTGCCACCGTTGTTGTTGCCGCCGTTGGCGCCACCGTTGTTGTTGCCGCCGGTGTTGCCACCGTTGTTGTTGCCGCCGTTGTTGTTACCGCCGTTGTTGTTACCGCCGTTGTCGGCCGCGGTGCTGGCGCTGCTCGTCGGCGCGGCGGTCGCCCCGCCACCGTTGTTGCCGGTGTTGTTGCCGGCGTTCTGCATGACCCACTGCCGGCAGCGGGACCGCATCTGGGCGGTGGTCGCCACATCGCCGGCACCGTCGTCCGCGTGCTGGGTCACCCGGCCCTTGTTGGTGGTGTAGGTGCCCTTCCTCGTCTTCGTCGAGAGCTTCGTGGAGTTGGGCGCCTGGAGGTTGTTGCATGCGGCCAGAGCACGCTGGGTGGAACGCTTGGTGCTCGCGTCCGAAACCTGCGTGACGGTGACGATGCCGCCGAAGGCAACCAGGGTGGCTACCGCGGCGATGATCCGGCGCCGACCGGTGAACCACTTTGAGTACTTGGATTCGCGCCGGTACTGCGACCTTCGCATGGTGACACCTTTCTCTGTCGCACACTTGGCGAGCGCTGGAGCAGCCGCCTGGGGGTGATGCCGTACGGCCTGGTCGGCTGGCCAGGTCGAGCCGTCCGCGGGCTATCGCGTCCGGAAGATGCGCATGGTGGTGACCACACCGGCGACGAGTGCGCCGGCGAGAACGAGGAGGATCACTGAGGTGCTCACGCCGGGAATGCCGTTGGCCTCGGCGGCGGCGAGCATCTGGTTGTCGACCGGCACCGGGCCGCCGCCTGCCGCGGCCGGGGCCGGGGCGGTCGGCAGCGAGCCGTAGTCGACGATGCCGCTGCTCTCCAGCAGCGTCATGTGGGTCATGACGAACTGGTTGGTCTGCTGTGCCAGCTTGCGGACCGAGTCGTTGCGGGTGCTGGCCCGGATCGTCGCGATGGCCGGGAAGATCTTGCCGTGCGCCGCACGCAGCCGGTCGATGAAGATCTGGTCGAACTGCTGGGGCGTGGATGCGTTGCGCATCTCGTTGAGCCAGCCCTCTTGATCCCGGTTCGGCTCGTTCGGCAGTGCGATGCCCAGCTTCTTGGCGACGGCCACGTCGAGCTTGTCGAGCACGACGTGCTGCCCTGCGATCGCTTTGCCGACGTTCGCCACCCGGGGGTCTTCCGACTTCTCGGCGGCCATGTTCCCGGCCGGGACCTCCCAGAGCCCGGCGAGCCGGACCTTGATGACGAAGTCACGGTCGGCGGCGCTGATCACCCCGGCGCCCTTGTCGGTCAGGCCGGTGTTCGGCGGGACCGGGACCGGGCCGGGCTCGGCGGCCCGGGCCAGACCGGCCGGAGCCAGCAGGAACGTCAGGACCATTGCCATGATGCCCACCAGCCAGCGCTGAAGCCGGCGAGAGGAGCGGGCGGCAATCATCTTTCACACCTCCGACGATGGGTTCGGGAAGAAGCTTGAAGAAGCAGTTCGGGTAAAGCAATTGGAATGCGGAACACTTAGGCTCGAATTAACGAGAACTTATGGACCGAATTCCCTCGCGGATGTGGCCGGCCAGCGCCGGTTGGCGTCGACCGGCCGAACCGCGAGTCGTCGATCAGTAGCTGTAGTCCGAACCGGCGCTGTCGCCGCCCGCGTCACCGCTCGAGTCGTCGCCCTCGTCGCCGTCGGCGGGGGGCGCGACGGCCTTGGACGGCGCCGGGAGGCAGGTCAGGTTCTTCTTGCCTTCGGGCGTGACGACGAACCACTTCTGGCCGACGTTCTGGCCCTTCCACTGCCCGGCCTTCTTGTCACCGATGTAGGTGTAGACCGGCCACTTGTCGATCGTCAGCTGCAGGGTGCCGTCCTCGCGGGTCACGGTGCCGACGAGTGCGGCGTCCACGCCCTGCAGCTTCGGCTTCTCGCCCTTGTTGACCACCGCGGGCGGCCAGACCTTGGCGCAGTCGTCGTTGCAGTTGGAGACGACCTCGGGCTTGACCTTGTCGTCGTCGAAGCGGTAGAGGACGAAGCCGTCCTCGTTCTGTACCGTCTCGCCCATCCGCTTGACCTTGGTGGCGTTGAGCTCACCGGTGGTCTCGTCGTCGCTGAGCTCGGGGGCGTCGGCCGCGGCGGCCTCGTCGCCCTCGGCCTCGGCACCGGGCGTCGGGGTGGCGGCCACGTCGACGGCGTTGGCGGCCGGCTGGGCGCCGTAGTCACTCGCGTTGTCCACTCCCGCCGGGGCGCAACCGGTCACGGCGAACGCCGCCGCGATAGCGGCGCCGACGACCATCAACTTTCGCTTCTCCGGAACCACGGTGTGCCCTCCAACTGGATTGTCCATCTCGGTGTTCGGGCAGTAGTACGCGCCCGGACCTCCAGCGGTTGAAGGAACGGCCCAATGAAATTCCCAGAATTTTCATTGAACCGAACGGCCCCGCGGTACGTAAATGACTGGCCCGTCGGCGCGCCTATTGCGCAGCGTGGCGGGGCCATTTACACGGGGTGATAATGCGGCCCAATGGGCACCGATAAGCGACAGCGATTCATCTCCGCCTATCCGGCGGGCCGGCCGTCCGCACGGCTCAGGAAACGCCGAGGCCCGGCCACGCTCTCGCGGCCGGGCCTCGGGTGTTGCGCTGCGGCCGGGGTCAGGGAACGCGGACCAGCGTCTCGGTCGCGCCCTTGTCGTCGATCGACTGGATCTGGAGGTGTGCGATGTCCTCGCGCGGCAGCGCCGTGGCGGCCTGCAGCAGCAGCGGGTCCGGCTGGGCGGCTGTGCCCCAGCCCTTGTCGCCGACCTGCCACGTCGACAGGACCTCGGACGAGCCGTCGGTGCGGACCGCCACCAGCCGGCAGGTCAGCGGGCCCTTGATGTTGGAGACCGCGAAGGAGACCTGGGTGCCCCAGTCCTTGGGCTCCAGCGCCACGTCGGCACGGACGCCCGACCTGGCGTCGGTGCCGCCGAGCCGCTCGCCGGCCAGATCCGGGCCGCCGATGCCGACGCCACCCTCGGAGAACGGCAACGGATCGAGCTGCTTGCTGGAGCGGGGCGGCTGCGCCTGGGTCGACGGTGCCTGCGGGTCCGGCGCCAGCCACTGACCGCCGGCGAACAGGGCGCCGATCGACAGCATCGCGAAGACCACGACCGCGGCGGCCAGGGAGTAGAGCCGCCGGCTGTTAGCCCGCCGCCGCTCCCGCTTGACCTCACCGATCATCTTCTTGAGCACGATGCCGTCGCGGCGCGACTGCTCGGTCGCGACGAGCGCGTCGGCGTCGACGTCCGAGAGGATGTCGACGACCGGCAGCATCGACTCGAGCTCGATCGCACAGGTCGCGCAGTCGATCAGATGGTCCTCGAAGCGAGCGGCGTCGCGATCGTCGAGCACGCCGAGCGCGTACGCCGCGACATCGAAGTGTTGTTCCTGTGTCATTCCGTCACCCCCCGCTGCTGCAGAGCCGTACGCAGGGCCCGCAGGGCGTAGTACACGCGAGACTTGGCTGTGCCCAGGGGGAGGCCGAGAACCTCGGCCGCCTCCGGGACGGTCTTGCCGCGGAAATACGTCTCCACCAGGATCTCACGGTGCGACTGGCTGAGCGTACGCAGCGCATCGGTCACGGTCATGAGCTGCAACACCCTGTCGGTGTCGTCGGCCGTGCTGGGGAAGCTCTCCAGCTCCCGGTCGTACGTCTCCGGCGGCCGCGCGCTGACGCTGCGATGGTCGTCGATGGCGATGCGACGGGCGACGGTGACGAGCCAGGGGCGCAGCGACTGCTGGCCCTGAGCGCCGAGCCGGTGCGCGTTGCGCCAGGCCCGCAGGAGCGTCTCCTGGACGATGTCCTCGGCCCGCTGGCGGTCGCCGCCGGTGAGCCGGAGCACGAACATCAGCAGCGGGCCCGCGTGCTCCTCGTAGAGCATCCGGACAAGCGTGTCTTCGTGGCTCGCCGTCTCCGACGCAGCACCATGGCGGGCCTGTCGTGGAATCACGGCATCATCATTATCCGCACCACGGCCTCCGTCGAGAGCCTGCCAACCGCCGCCGGACCGCTGCTGCGTCATCGCGCACACCCTGTCCGCCGTGGGCCGCTCCATGACCAACGCATGCATCGATTCCTCCAGCCGGTGCTTTCCCCGTCGCCTGTCATACGGCCACGAACCCCGGCCGGGATCAAAACGAACGGGAAAATTTCCGGGAGCCCTGTGGGCCGGCCGGCATGGACGAGTTGCAAGAGGTTCCTCCGGGTCCAAGCCACGGCGGACCGCGGCTTTAAATCCATAGCCACCGATATGTACTCGGGGGCACGCGAATAATACTCAGCAACCACCGGCGGTCGACAGACGTGCGGTGCACACTCCACCCGCAAAGCGGATGCACCACCAGCAATCGGTGCCCTGACGGCTACAGAACGTCACCAAGACGTGAGTCCGGCTCGGGGCGGAGCGGCCCGGCCCCGGCCGGATCCACCCGGGCCACGGCCGCGCGGCGGCGCGGTTACGAAAGCCGGGACCGGGCGGTGGCCTGGGTCAACGCGCGGTGCAGCACCCGCGAATCCCCCAGGAGCCCGCGCAACCGCCGCTCGAGACCGGCGATCGGCACGAGGTTCTGCGGGGCGCGCGGATCCTTGTAGGCAGAAGAGGCAAAACGGGGCAGAACAGCGGATGAAACCTCGGCAAGCTCAACGGCGACCTCGGCGGACAGGTCCGGCGAACACTCCACCCGGACGATCCCGGACCAGGGTGCGCCCGACGCACCGGGCAGCCGCAGGTACCACGACCAGCCGCCCCAGACGGTGCCCAGCTGGAAGACCGGAGTCCGCTGCCCGGGCCGCAGCGACGTCACCACCGGGGTCAGCGCCGCCGGCAGGTACTGCTTCTGCTGCGTCTTCACGTATCCGACGGTCCGCGGCAGCTGCCGCCGGTTCCGCAGCGGCCCGTCGACCACCAGCAGGTCGGACCCGTCGGACCCGCCGTCCCGGGCCGCACCGGAGATGTCGATCTCCAGGGCCGTCAGCGGCGCCTGCACGGCCGCGGGCAGCTTGCTCGCCTCGCCGGTACCGCTGACCCGGTGCACCTCGTACAGCACCGATCCGGCCCGCAGGTCCGAGGCGCTGGGCGAGGCGGTGAACAGCCCCCGGCCCACCCGCGCCCCGACCAGCTCGGCCACCCCGTTCCCGAGGTCGCACCGCACCACCCCGGCGGCGTAGGAGGCGGCGAGCCCGGCGTACGACATGCCGTCGTCCTCGGCCGTCCAGAGGCCGGCGTCGTTGCGCCGCACCCCGTCGACCAGGAACACCACGTCCGGGCACCGGACACCGGGCGCGACATCGATCGGCGCCCACTTCGCGGCCGGCACCTCGACATCGGTGTCCACCTGCGCGCTGCTCGGCGAGGCCGGACCGTCGGACGACTCGCCGCCCTCGAACGACGCCCCGTATGCCGGGTCCCAGGCGTCGACGAACATCCGCGTCACAGACCAACCCTCTCCACATAGGCCGTCCGGGCGTCCTTGTGCACCTCGAAGCGGACCGGAACCCGGTCCGCAAGCGCGTTGACGTGGGTCACCACGCCGACCATCCGGTCTCCGCGGGCCGCGAGGTTCTCCAGGGTCGCCGCCACCACGTCCAGCGTCGCCGCGTCGAGCGTGCCGAACCCCTCGTCCAGCACGATCGACTCCAGGCTCGCAGCCGTGGTCGACATGCCGGCGAGCTGCTCGGAGAGCGCGAGCGCCAAGGCCAGCGAGGCCTGGAACGTCTCGCCGCCGGACAGCGTCCGCACGCCGCGGCGCAGACCCGCGTCGTGGTGGTCGACGACGAAGAACTCGCCCTTGTCGTGCATCAGGTCGTACTGTCCTCCGGTCAGCTCGCGCAGGATCCGCGACGCGCCGTCGACCAGCAGATCGAGCGCCTCCTCGAGCAGCCAGCGCTCGAAGTTGTTGGCCCGCAGGTGCCCGGCCAGGGCCTTGGCGACCCGCCCCTCCCGCAGCAGCGCGGCCCGCTGCTCGACGAACTCGCGGGCCTGCTCGCGCCGCTCGACCAGCCGCTGCCAGGCCGCACCGGCCCGCTCGGCCGCCACCGCGGCGGCCCGGATCAGGTCGGCGTCGGCGCCACCGGGCGGCGCGCCGAGCCCGCTGCCGGTGAAGAGCTCCACCACGGCGTCCCGGGCCCGCTGGGTCTCGGCGTGCGCCGCCTCGACGGCCGCGACGGCCTCGGCGCGGGCCTGCTCGCGCTGCCGGGCCGAGTCCTGCGCCCACCCGGCCAGCGCCGACCAGGCCACGGCGAGGTCGTCCCGGTCGGCCGGCGGCGGCGAGAACCGGGCCACCCCGTCGCGAATCGTGTCGAAGGTGCGCCAGGCGGCCCGCTGCTGCTCGTCGGCCGCGGTGACGGCCGCCTGGGCGCGGCGGTGCACCTCCCGGGCCGAGCGGACGGCCACGCCGGCCTCGTCCAGCTTTCGCTGCAGCCCGGTCAGCTCGGCGAGCCGGCGGCGCAGCGCCTCGACGCCGGGCGAGTCGGCAAGGGCGGCCCGGACCTCGTTCAGCCGCGACCGGTGCTGCTCCAGCTGCGCCCGCTTGCGGTCGAGGCCGCGCTCGAGCTCCCGGGCCACGGCGTCGCGCTGCCGGTACGCCGTCGAGGCGACGTCCGCGGCCGCCCGGGCCGCCTTGCCCGTCCGCTCCGCCGTCTGCACGGCCGAGCCCTCTGGCATCGGCGGCACCTCGGCGACCGGCTGCTCGCAGACCGGGCAGTCGTGTCCCGGTGCCAGCAGCGCGCGGAGCGCGGCGGCCCGGTCCAGCGTCTGCGCCTCGGCGTAGTCGAGTCGCGCCTGCTCCAGCAGCTGCTCGGCGCCGTTGTGCGCGGCACGGGTCAGGTCGGCGGCGGCGACCGCGTCCTTGTACTCGACCTCGGCGACCGACACCTCGCCCGCGAACCACTCGGCCTGCCCGATCAGCCGGTCGAGCTCGACGTGGCGGTCCAGCAGCAGGCCCAGCGAGCCGGCGTCGCCGGCGGCCGCCAGCTCGCCGCGCACCTTCTCCTCGCGCTCCTCCGCCGTGTGCACGCCCTCCGCCGCCTCGGCGGCGCGGGCGCGGGCGGCGGCCGTGGCCTCGGCGACCCTCGTGCTGCCGTCCGGGACTATCACCCGGGTGAGCGCGGCCAACTCGCCGGCGATCGCGTCGCGGGTGGCGGCCAGCTCGGCCTCGCGGTCGCGGACCGCGCTGAGCATCGGCACGGCGCGCTCGACCGCCAGGGTGAGCTCGCGCATCGCGGTCAGGCGCGCCTCGGCGGCCGCGACCGCCTCATCGTCGGCGTCGGCCAGCCCGGCGAGCATCTGGTCGACGGCGGTCAGCCGGGCCTCGGCCCGGGTCGCCCGGGTCGACGCCTTGGCCTGCACCTCCTCGTAGACGTGCAGGCCGAGCAGGTTGACCAGGATCTGCTGGCGGGTGGCGGGCTTGGCGTGCAGGAAGTCGGCGAACTGGCCCTGCGGCAGCACCACGCAGCTGGTGAACTGCTCGTAGGGCAGCCCGACCGCCTCGACGATCGCGCCGTCCATCTCGGCCGGCGTTCCGGCGAGCACGTCGCCGAGGTCCTCGAGGCTCATCCCGGTGTCGAGCCGGGTGACGTCGAAGCCGGGCGGCATGAGCTGCAGCCCCGCGCCGGCGGTCTTGACGTTGCCCCGGCCGTCGCGGCGCACCACCCGGGTCGCGACGTAGCGCGAGCCGGCGGACTCGAAGACGAGCCGCACCCGTGCCTCGTTGGCAGAGGGTGCGAGCGCGTTGCCGATGCCCCGGCTGCCGCCCCAGCGCGGCACCGTGCCGTAGAGGGCGAAGCAGATGCCGTCGAGCACGGTGGACTTGCCGGAACCGGTCGGCCCGACCAGCGCGAAGTAGTCCGCGTCGGTGAAGTCGATCGTGGTCTCGTCCCGGAACACCGTGAAACCGGCCAGATCAAGCCGCAAAGGCCTCACGCCACCTCCTCGCTTCGTCCGCCAGGAAACGGGACCCAGGTGCTGAGCCACCCGTGCGCGCTCCGCTCGCTCACGCCATGAGTCAGACACTGAGCCGATGATTCGCTCGCAAGCTCACTCATGCCATCCCCTCCGCTGGCGCTCCGGCGATGACATGAATAAGACACTGAGCCCGATGACTCGCTCGCAAGCTCGCTCATGCCATCCCCTCCGCTGGCGCTCCGGCGATGACATGAATAAGACACTGAGCCCGATGACTCGCTCGCAAGCTCGCTCATGAAGTGCTGCTCACCTCGTCGTAGAGCTCGTCGAAGAGTTCGCGGACGCCGTCCTCGGCGTTGCCGCGGCTGTCCAGGTAGTCGCCGAAGAGCTGGCGCGGCGAGCGGCCCGCGCGCTGCGCCATCCGCTCACCGGCCCGGTCGGGCACCATGTCGGGGTCGATGCGCACCTCCAGCGCGTTGGGCAGCAACTCCTGCACGTCCTCGCGGAGACCCACCCGCGGCGTCTCCCGGACGAACACCCGCAGCCAGGCATCCGGAAGGTCGACCGTCGCGAGCTGATCCAGCGAACCGCGCACCGTGCGCAGCGTCTTGGCCGAGGTCACCGGCACGTCACGGACCTTCGCCGCCTTCTCGGCCGAGACGTCCACGATCGCGACGGAGCTGACGTTCTCCTCCTCGCCGAAGTCGACGGCGAGCGGGCTGCCGCTGTAGCGCACCGGGCAGGGGCCGATGACCTGCTGGGAACGGTGCAGGTGGCCGAGCGCGACATAGTGCGCGCCCGGCGGGAAGACGGTGGCCGGCACCGCGTATCCCATCACCGTGTGCGCATCGCGCTCGCCGCCGCCGGTGCTGGCGCCGACGACCGTGAGGTGCGCGGTCAGCAGGTTGACCACCCCGGGCTCGGCGAAGTCCTCGGCGAGCCGGGCGATCAGCCGGGCGATGTGGTCGGCGTAGGTCTGGCTCGCCTCGGCCGCGGTCAACTCGTACATCTCCACCGCGCGGATCGCGAACCGCTGGGAGAGGAACGGCAGGGCGGCCAGCCGCCAGCGCTCGCCGCCGGCGGTCGTCCCGGTGATGATCAGATCGTCGGGCTTGTCGCGCACGGAGCCACGCAGCGTGATCCCGGCGGCGTCGGCCCAGGGCCGCAGCGCGTCCAGGGCCTGGCCGTTGTCGTGGTTGCCGCCGATCGCGACGATCTCGGCGCCGGTCTGCCGCAGCGCCGACAGCGCCCGGGTGACGACCCGCACGGCATCGGGTGACGGCGCCGCGGTGTCGTAGAGGTCGCCGGCGATGATGACCAGGTCGGGCCGCTGCTCGCGGGCGATCTCCACGACCTGGCCGAGCACCCGGATGTGTTCCTCGTGCCGGGTACGGCCCTTGAGAACCTTGCCGACGTGCCAGTCGGAAGTGTGCAGGATGCGCATCGCAGAACCCTAACGCCTGTTTCGAAAACGATGACCGGGCCGGAAACAGGCGTCAGAAGGGTATGTCGTCGTCGGACGAACCGCCGCGGCCGCCGACCACCGCGAACGGGTCGACGCCCTGCACCATCGAGCGCATCGTGGCGGCCGGCGGGGGCCCCGACTCGGACTTGCGGGTGGCCCAGGCCGGGAAGGGGAACTCGACGCAGAGCGGCACCGGGATGTCCGGCTGGTTGACGAACATCGTGCCGGGCCGGGCCAGCAGGGCGCGCTGGCGCATGGCCGGGGGCAGGAAGCCGTACTCCGGGCGGGAGGCCTCCGCCGGGTCCAGGCGGCCGACCACCCGGATCGCCGAGTTCGTCACGATGCGGCGCTCGACCTCGCTCGCCGTCTGCTGGGCGCCGATCAGGATCACGCCGAGCGAGCGGCCGCGCTCGGCGATGTCGAGCAGCACCTCCTTGATCGGCGACGAGCCCTCGCGGGGTGCGTACTTGTTGAGCTCGTCGAGGACCACGAAGAGCAGGGGGCGGCCGGTGCCCGACTTCTCCTTGTCGTCGAACTCCGTCTTGAGCGTCACGCCGACCACGAAGCGCTGCGCGCGGTCCGGCAGGTTGTGCAGATCGACCACGGTGACCTGTGCGCTCTCGGCGGTCTTGATCTGGTGCGGGCGCCGGCTCGCCAGGTCGCCGCGGATGAGCCGGGCCAGGTCGCGCTTGCTGGCGATCAGCCGCCGGGCGAACGCGTTGACCGTGCCCATGTTGACCGCGCTGCCGGCCCACATCGAGCGGGTCTCGTCGTCGGTGAGCTGGTCGACGACGTGGTCAACCAGGTCGCCGTAGGACGACAGGCGCCGGCCGTCGATGCTCACGCCGCCCTCGGCGGGCAACGCGTGCCGCGCCAGGTGGGCGGTCACCGAGTGCACGACCATCGTGTACTGCTGCCGCTCGTCGTCGGCGTCGGCGAACACGTAGGGCAGCAGGCGCGTGGCGCAGAACTCCTCGAGGGTCCAGTAGAAGCTGTCCACCCCGGTGAGCCGGCTCTGCACGTCGGGCGCGCCGGAGGAGTCGCCGGCGCGCGGCGGCGCGTAGACCCGGACGTCCGGGAACGGGGTCGCCGGGAGGCCGAGCCGGGCGTAGGCCGCCGTGGTCGCGTCGTCGAGCCGGGTGTTGGGGTGGTCGAGGAAGAGCAGGTCCTCGCCCTTGACGTTGAAGATCAGCGCGCGGGCGTTGACCGCGTCGCCGCCCAGTTGCCCCGAGCGGAAGACCGAGTAGAGCAGGAAGGTGGCGAAGCTGGTCTTGGTCGCGACGCCGGAGATGCCGGAGATCGAGACGTGGGCGCCGCGGGTGCCGTCGAGGAAGTCGGCGTTGAGGAAGACCGGCACGCCGTCGCGGCCGGTGCCCATCGGCACCCGGCGCTCCATCCGGTCGAAGTGCAGGGCCGCGTCGCGGGCGGCGCCGGACGCGCGGTGCACGACCGCGCCGGGCGCCGGCGGCACGTAGAGCTCCGGGTCGACGCGGGTGGTGGTGATCTCGGCGGCCTCCTGCACGAGGGCGGGCAGGGTGCCGTCGGCGATGGCGAAGACGTCGGAGTCGAACTGTGCGCCCTCGTGGCGCGCGCGCACCTGCGTGACGACGCCGGCGATCGTGACAGGCTCGCGGTCGGGCAGCTCGCGCCTGGTCACCACCACGTCGTCGAGCTGCAGGTAGCTGCCCGGCGTGACCGCCGTCCAGAACTGCAACGGGGTGGCATCGGCGGTGCCGAGGACACGCCCGACCGGATCGCTGGCTTCGACTACTTCGTCAGACACGCCGATCATGTTGCACCAGACGTATGACATCCGACGGACGGCGCGTCGGTTGGCACGCGTTGTCCACAACTTCTAGGGGTCGTCCACAGGTTTGTCCACAACTTCTAGCGGCTGCGGGCGTACCGGAGGAAAAGCATGTCCCGATCGGCCAGGACGCTCCGCAGCGACATCTCCCGCGGCGGGGTGCCGGGTCCGGCCGCGATGCGCCCGGCGCCGCCGCCGGCGAGCAGGGGCGAGACGGTGAGGCACAACTCGTCGACCAGATCGGCGGCGATCAGCGCGCCGAACAGCCGCGGCCCGCCCTCGCAGAGGAGTTGCGTCGCGCCCCGGGCGTGCAGCTCGCCGACCGCCGCGGCGAGGTCGACGACGGTCTCTCCGCAGGTGACGACGTCGGCGACCGGGGCGAGCGCGGCCCTGCGGACGCTCGGGGCGCCTGCATGGGTGACGACCAGCGGCCGGATCGGCGCGTCCGAGAAGACCAGCTGCGCGGGATCCAGGTCCAGGGCGCCCGAGACGACGACCATCAGCGGAAACTCGGCCAGGCCCCGGGCCCGGCGCCAGTCGCGCGCGGCCGCGTCGAGGCGGAGCCCGTCGTAGTTCTCGGTGCGGACCGTGCCCGCCGCGACCACGAGCGCGTCGCAGACCATCCGCAGCGAGTCGAAGACCAGCTTGTCGCCGGGCCCGCCGAGGCCGGCGGACCGGCCGTCCACCGTGGCGGCGCCGTCGAGGCTGGTGATGAAGTTGACCCGCAGCACCGGGTCCGCATTACGGGGATAAATCTCGACAAGGTCGGCGTCATGTACGTCGATCACGGCCCCGGGGGCCCCGTCACCGGCGGCGTGGGCTCGGGGGGCCGGTGCTGGCAGTCGCACCACGACCCGCCCCGGCAGTCCTCGTGTCGTCGCTCTCGGCACGCACGGCAGATCATGCCCAAACCCTAGGCCCCGGGCGGGCGCGGCGCACTGCATGGTCAATTCTCCCGGTCACGGGAGAGACATCGGCGGGCATGAGGGCGATAATGCCCGGATGACCAGGCAGCCCGTCCGTTCACCCGGGCGACCGACGCTCGACGCCGTCGCGGCGCGCGCCGGGGTCGGCCGTGGCACCGCATCCCGGGTCCTCAACGGGTCGTCCCAGGTCAGCCCGCAGGCGAAGGCGGCCGTTGAGGCCGCGATCCTGGAGCTCGGCTACGTGCCCAACCGGGCGGCCCGCTCCCTCGTCACCCAGCGCACCGACTCGGTGGCCCTGGTCGTCTCGGAGTCGCAGGAGCGGGTGTTCGGCGAGCCGTTCTTCGCCGGCGTGCTGCGCGGCATCAACGCGGCGCTGCTGGAGACGCCCCTGCAGCTGTGGCTGGCGATGGCCGCCTCGCCCGAGCAGCGCGAGCGGGTCGAGCACCACCTGACCGGCCAGCACGTCGACGGCGTGCTGCTGCTCTCCCTGCACGACGACGACCCCCTGCCCGCGGTGCTGCGCGAGCGCGGCATGCCGTTCGTCTTCGGCGGGCGCTCCACCCGCGCCGCCGAGGGCGACTTCATGGTCGACGTCGACAACTCCGCCGGCGCCCGCAAGGCGGTCGAATACCTGCTCGGCAACGGCGCCCGGCGGGTCGCCACCGTCGCCGGGCCGCAGGACATGGAGGTCGGGCGGGCCCGGCTGGCGGGCTACCGCGCGGCCGTCACTGGCACCGGGCTCGTCGAGTACGGCGACTTCAGCGAGGCCGGCGGCGCCCGGGCGATGCGGGCCCTGCTGGAGCGGGAGCCGGACCTCGACGCGGTCTTCGCGGCGTCCGACCTGATGGCCAGCGGCGCGCTGCGGGCCCTGCGGGACAAGGGCCTGCGGGTGCCGCAGGACGTCGCGGTCGTCGGCTTCGAGGACGCCCCCGTCGCCCGGCAGTGCGAGCCGCCGCTGACCACGATCCACCAGCCCGTCGAGGAGATGGGCCGCCGGATGGCGGAGCTGCTGGTCTGCCGCATCCGCCGCGAGCCCGTCGAGAATTCACACGTTCTGCTCGACACCCACCTGGTCCGTCGCGCCTCCGCCTGACCTGCCCTAACCTGGATGTGATCCAGGGCATATCTCTGCGCCTTGATGACGGGGACACGGCGGCGCAACGGGTGTGAAACGCCGCTTCGGCAATCTTGGCGCCAAGGACGGCACCGCCGTGCCGTCTTCCAGACGGGAGGAGTTGCATGTTGCTGCGGGTACGGGTCACTCTGCCGGACCGTCCTGGTGCCCTCGGCCAGATCGCGCGCACGCTGGGCGTGGCCGGGGCAGACATCGTCCAGGTCGTGGTGCTGGAGCGACTCGGCGGGCGGGCCGTCGACGACTTCACCGTCGTGTGGCCGGGCGCCTCCCGCGTCGAGCGACTCCTCGCGGGCCTCGCCGCCATACCCGGCGTGCAGGTCGACGGCGTGTGGCGGGCCATCGGCGCGCCGGTCTCCGGCGGCCACGACGCCGAGCTGCTGGCCCAGGTCGCGGCGAACCCGCAGGACGGCCTGGCCACCCTGGTCGACGCCGTGCCGGGCCTGCTGGCCGCCGACTGGGCGGCCGCCGCCGTGGTGCCGGCCGACTGGGCCGCGCGCACGGCCGCGCCCCGCCCGGCGCCGTCCGGCGAGCCGAAGCTGCACCTGTCGACCGGCAGCGAGCCGACGGTGGCATACGCGAGCTGGCGCGCACCGGACCCGCTGCACCTGCCCGAGGTCACCCCGCTGCGGGCGCGCCCGATGACCGGCCCGGACGGCACCCGGTACGCCGTTGCCCCGTTCGGCCGCGCGGGCCTGGTGCTCGTCATCGCCCGCGCCGACGACGACGAGCTGCCGGCGGCCGCGTTCCACGTCACCGAGGTGGACCGGATCGCTCAGCTGGTCCGCGCCGCCGCCGTGATCCTCGGCGACCGGCTGGACCGCACCGAGGTGCCGAGCGTCGCGGCGGCTGTGATCGAACCCTCATAGTCGTCCCAGCTCAGGCAATGTGCAGGTAACACCGGGGAGGCACGCTTAGGTTCGTTTCAGGGGCGGGTCGACCGGAGGGAAGTGCCTCGCATGGCGTTGTGGCGGATCAGGGCGACGGTCGACGACCGGCCGGGCTACCTCTCCGTGCTCACCGCCAGCCTCGCGCTGCGGTCGGTCAACATCCTCGCCGTCCAGGTGCACACCACCGAGGGCGGCGCGGTCGACGACTTCCTCGTCGACGCCCCGAACACGATGACCGAGGCGGAGCTGCACGCCGCGATCACCCGCGGCCGCGGGCGCGACGCCTTCGTCGTGCGCGCCGAGGCGCAGGGCCTCGCCGACCAGCCGACCCGGGCGCTCGCGCTGGCCGGCCGGCTCGTGCACGACCCCGACTCGCTG
This sequence comes from Actinoplanes sp. NPDC049118, assembly GCF_040648555.1. Taxonomy (NCBI): domain Bacteria; kingdom Bacillati; phylum Actinomycetota; class Actinomycetes; order Micromonosporales; family Micromonosporaceae; genus Actinoplanes; species Actinoplanes sp. NPDC049118. The sequence goes on along the minus strand of NZ_JBEZDY010000034.1, from coordinate 903 downwards.
GGCGAGGCGCTGGTCACCCTGCTCGACGCGACCGAGGCCCGCTGGCGCCCCGAGGGCACGGTGGTCCTGCACGGCTTCGACGAGGAGCGGATGACGCTCATCGACCCGGCCGGCGGCACCTACGAGGTGCTGCGTCCCGCGCCCGCCTTCACCCCGGCGGAATACGCCCGCGCCCAGGCGCTTGTCGAGGTCAGCGGCGCCCTGGTGCGCCGCACCGCCGAGCAGACCACGCTGCTGCTCCCCGACGGCGCGGAGCTGCTGATCCGGGCCGCCACCGGCGACGACGTCGAGGGCGTGCGCCGGCTGCACGCGCGCAGTTCGGCGCAGACCCGCCGGCACCGCTACCTCGGCGTCGCCCAGGTGCCGTCCGACGCCCGGCTGCGCCGGATGCTCGAGCCGGCGACCGGCCTGACCCTGCTCGCCGTGCTCGCCGACCCGGAGAGCGGCGAGGAGCGGGTCGTGGCGATGGCCAACCTGCTGGCGGAGGGCGACCTGGGCGAGGTCGCGCTGCTGGTGGAGGACTCCTGGCAGCGCCGCGGCATCGGCACGGCGCTGCTGCGCCGGCTCATCGCGGCGGCGCGCCGGATGAACGCGTCCGCGGTCGTGGCGCACACCGGCGCCGACAACGTGGCGATGCTCCGCACGCTGCGCCGCTTCGGCGTGGCGGGCCGCGACGACCGCGACGGCGCGCTGCTGAGCGTGACGCTGCCGATCGGCGGCACCGGGCGCCGGCCGGCGACCGACGAGACTCCCGCCGCCTCCGGGTGATGGGTGATGGGTGAGAGCGGCGACGGCGGACCCCGCGCGGGGTCATCAGGCCGTCCTTGAGGATGCCGAGCGCGATCTGCGGGTCCGGGTCGGCGATGACGTCCGGGACCTTCGCCATCAGCTCGCGGGAGTGGT
>NZ_JBEZDY010000033.1:0-107182 GCF_040648555.1 Actinoplanes sp. NPDC049118 | reverse complement strand
GAGAACATGGAGATCGGGCACAACGTCATGCACGGCCAGTGGGACTGGATGCGCGACCCGAAGATCCACTCGACCACCTGGGAGTGGGACAACGCGGCGCCGGCCGAGCAGTGGAAGCAGGCGCACAACGAGCTGCACCACACCTACACCAACGTGGTCGGCAAGGACAACGACCTCGGCTTTACCATCATGCGCCTCGACGAACAGCAGCGCTGGCGCCCGATCTACCTCGCACAGCCGCTCTGGAACTTCATCAGCGCCTGCGTCTTCGAGTACGCCTTCACCGCGTACGACCTGGAGCTGGTCCGCAACCTGAAGAGCAAGAAGCGGCGCCGGTCACCGGAGTTCAAGGCCCGGCTAAAGCAGGTAGGCCGCAAGATCGGCAAGCAGATGCTCAAGGACTACGGCCTGCACCCGGCCTTGTCCGCGCTGACCGGCTCCTGGCTGACCACGATCGCCGCCAACGCCGTCGCCAACCTGATCCGCAACCTGTGGAGCCACACGGTGATCATGTGCGGGCACTTCCCCAAGGGCGTCGAGACCTTCGAGTACACCTCGATCGAGGGCGAGACCCGCGGCGAGTGGTACCTGCGGCAGATGATCGGCTCGGCCAACATCGACGGCAACCGCCTCATGCACATCATGACCGGCAACCTGTCGCACCAGATCGAGCACCACCTCTTCCCGGACCTGCCGAGCAACCGCTACCAGGAGATCGCGCCGAAGATCCGCGACCTGTTCGAGCGCTACGACCTGAACTACATCAGCGGCCCGCTGCCGAAGCAGGTCGCCTCGGCCTGGGCGAAGGTCTTCCGGCTCTCGCTGCCCAACCGCGGCGCCGCCAAGATCGCCGCGGAGGCTCCCCGACCGGCCGCCGGCCGCAAACAGCCCGCCACCCGCTGGCAGCGACCGGTGACGGATTTGGTCGCCGCGGCGCCCACCGGCTCCCAGGACCGCGTCTCATTTGGTGATCTTGATGGCTCTCTTCCTCAGCGCGGAAACCAGCCGATCCGCCAACGCCACCACGGCGAATCCTTCTGCAATGAACCATCAACATCCTCAATGACTGATCTCGGCTGAGGCCTACGGGACCGGTACGACATTCGAGGCACGGCCACCCGATCGGATGAACCGCGTGCGAAAGGGCCTCGCACCAACAGGGTGCTCGTCAGCAGTCCTGCGACACAGCCGAGCCGCCCCGGTCGACGATCTCATCGTGCCGGGGCGGCGGGTCGGCCGCGTTGCTTGCCCGTATCGCAATGGCACGGAGCTACCGCCGCGCGTAGTAGTCGACCACGGTGGTGTCCGGTACGACTTCGGCGCCGACCGGCTACCGAGCTGGCACGTCGGGGCGCGGCCGGGCAATCGATGGAGGTCACACTGTCGAGCACCCAACCGAGAGAAGACACCCCCGCCGAGACCCGCACTCGGCAGATCAGGCAAAGACCACCGAACGAGCGTTCGTGTCACCGAGGTGTCGTGACCATCCACAACAGACACAAACACAGCATCGGCCCCAGCGGTCGCCACCGGGCGGCGCTTCGCCTCGACAGCCGACACCCCCGCCGCATAGAACGTGCTGCTCAACTGCACTTCCGAGGATCAGGCCAACCCTCGGGGCCCGCAAACGAAAGTCCAACCAAGGAACGAAAGACCCAACAAGATCGACAGAGGCTTTACGAAACCGTACGCCAGTATGGGCAAAAACATGTGTCACAGACCCCCGGATGCATCAACATCGACAAATGAAAAAGGCCAGCTACGCTGGCCTTTCACAAAGTCGGGCTGACAGGATTTGAACCTGCGACCCTTTGACCCCCAGGCTCATTGACGTGATCGTTCCCGCACGTCATTCACGATGCAGGCCTCGCCTGACTGTGCCTGGTATGAGCAGGACGGGCTCGCCGGGCTGGCGGACCCGTTCCAGCCGGCCACGGTCGTCACCGGCCCAGACGCCGCCTAAGGTGGAGGCGTTGATCTGTGAGATGCGGCGTCATCATCCGCGGTGGGGTGTCCGCCGTGTCCTGTGCGAGCTGGCCCGCATCGGTTGTCCTGGTCCGATCCCGTCGCGGATCACGGTGCATCGGATCCTGGTCCGCCACCGCTTAAGGCCCATACCGTTGTGGTTCGTGCGAGATAGCGGGCCCAGGTGCGTGCATCCTGGGCCGGCTTCTGTGCGGTTTCACGCAGTCAGTCCTCTGGTGTTGCGAACGCCACCGGTGTCGCCTCGAGGAGGTACCAGGACCAGAACCTGCGGCGGGCGTGCTCATCGGTATTCGGATCGAGCGACGATCCGCCCGCGAAAGCCATCGCCGACAGCACGGCGGCCTCCCACGCCTGCGGGTCCGCGTCCGGATCCGTGTCCTGCATGTCCCGCGGCATCAGGAAGTCGTCCGCGAGGGCGTATGTGTTCGCGTGTAGGCAGGCAAATCCGGCGGCTCCGGCATCGGGGCGATTGGGTGGAGCGACCGGGGCATTGTCGTCCAGGAATGACAACAGGTCGGCCAATTCGCCCTCGTCCTCGGTGAACGTCAGTTCCGGGTACTGCCAAGTCGTTCCCTCAACCGGAGTCGCGAATGGGAGGTCTTCACCGAATTCCTCCCGCCACAACGGCCAGGAATAGACCGCACAGCTCGCCTGGAGACGCTGGAATCCCGGCCAGAGGTCTACGCTGCTCAACGCGCGTAGTTCCTCGAAAAGCTCCCGCCGCACAGGCTGCGGCAACTCGCCACGGTCGTCGATGCGATCGACGTACCGTCGGCTCACCTCCAGAATCTCGGAGGATTCCATTCGTCAGCTCCCCTGAAGCGCAACTGACCAGAGGTCATTGCTAAAGATGTTTGTCCCGGTGGGATCGGTTACCGAGATGGTGGAGTTGTCGCGCCTGGACTTCGCGGAGAACCAGTCGACGCAGTCGTCACACTTCGGCCTGCTCACCTGAACGTCCGTATCCGGCTGCAGAACGCGCGCCTGCCGCACGGGCGTGAAGGCATAGTAGCGAAGCGTCAACTCCATTGTCATAGCAATGCGGTGTCATGACGCCGATGTCGTGAGGGCTGCCGAGCGTATTGCCGACATCGACCCGCTGATACGGGGCCGGCATTCCGCGCTGTACCCGCGCCCCTGATCGTCGGCACCCTGTCCTTCGCCGGCGTCGGCTGGCACACCAACGGTGACGCCCTGCTCGCCAACACGCCGCCGCGATGGCCCGCGAGCGACACGAAGCCGGCCGCGACGAGCTGGCCCACGAAGCCGGTTCCGCCGTGGCACGCACCCTGCAAGCCGCCTGACCCACCGCACAACCAGGAAGGAATGCCGTTGACCGAACCCCAGCGGAAGGCCCTATGCCGCATCCCCGAAGCCATGCGGCAACTGAGCCTCAGCCGCTCCGTGATCTACGAACTCATCCGCTCCGGCCGCCTGCGGACCGTCAAGCAAGGCCGCACCCGACTCGTCCCCGCGTCGGCCATCACCGAATACGTCTCCCTACTGGAACGGGAGAGCACGAAAGGAGTCGCCGCATGACCAAACGCCGTAGCAGAGGTGACGGCGGGCTGCACTGGGACGAAGCGCGACAGCGCTGGATCGCCTCAGTCACCGTCGGCTACACCCCGGCAGGCAAGCGCATCGTCCGCAAAGCCAGCGGCAGAACCAAAACCGAAGCGAACAACGCACTCCGGAAGAAGATCCGCGAGTACGAAGACGGGCTATCGATCGCCCACACCGGATTCACCGTCGCCGACGCACTCGCCGACTGGCTCGCCTACGGGCTGAGCGGAAAAGCTGCAAGCACTGTCGGCAACTACACCGTGCTGTCGCGTACCCACATCGCGCCGGACCTCGGCGCCCGGAAACTACGTGACCTCTACCTCGACGCGCTGTCCAGGGCGGCGGACCGGATCCCGATGTTCGTCAACGAGTTCGGCACCCAGCAGGCGTCCGGCGACGGCCCGAACAACTTCACCCGGGCCCAGGCGTACCTGGACCTGATGGCCACCAAGAAGATCAGCTGGACCAACTGGAACTACAGCGACGACTTGCGCTCCGGCGCCGTCATCACCGCCGGCACGTGCGGCGCCGGCCCGTACCCGGGCACGAGCCGCCTCAAGCCCGCCGGCGTCTGGGTCCGCGACCGCGTCCGCACCGCCGACGACTTCCCGACCGGCTGAGGTCGGTGGGTGGCCCGGTTCGATGTCCGGGCCACCCACCGATCCGGTCACCGCAGCACGTGCTCGGAGACCCCGGACGCCGCCGGGAGCGGGCCCGCGGCGTCGCGTACCGCGGCGCGGACGGCGTGCTCGATCCGCTCCGGGGTCGGGCCGCCGGTCAGGGCGTCCAGTGCCAACAGTGCGGCACCGGCGACCGGGGGGTCGGTCACCACGCCGACCTCGGCCCGAGGTGCCTGAGTCGCGGCGCCCGCCACGATGCGCTGGTGCAGCACGGGGTGCCGGGCCCGGAGCACCCCGCCGCCCAACACGAGCGCATGTGGCGCGTCCGTCAGGCCGAGGCGGGCCGCGGCGACCCGGTGCTGGGCGAGGATCTCGTCGGCCTGCCGCCGCACCAGCCGCAGCGCCACAAGATCGCCCGCGGCGGCGACCTCGAACAGCACCGGGGTCAGCTCGTACACCGCACTGTGTGGCAGCTCGCCGAAGTGCAGGGCGATGCTGACGCCCTGCACCGTCCGTCGCCCGAAATGCCGGGCGACGGCGTCGGTAAGCCCGGTCGGCTCGCCCCGTCCGTCCTCGCCGCGGGCGGCGTACCGCAGGGTGTGCTCCGCGAGGTCGTGTCCGCCACCCCAGTCGCCGGAGATCGGTCCGAGGGAGGGGAAGCGGGTGGTCCGGCCGTCGGCGGAGCGTCCCACGCAGTTGTTGCCCGCGCCGCACACCACGGCGACAGCGTCCGGGCTGGAGGTGCCGGCCCGCAGCAGGGCGAAGCAGTCGTTGTCGACCACGTACCGGCGGGCCCAGCCGCGGTCGGCGGCCGCGGCCTGCAGCTGGTCCACCTCGATCGGCAGGTCTGCCCCGGCCACGTAGACGCCCGCCAGGTCGACCGGGGTACCGGCGGGCACTCCGGCCCGGGTTCGGGCCTGCGCGATCAGGGAGTCGAGGACCCGCACGGCGCCGGGCAGGCCGAGCGTGTGGGGAGACGAGGTGCCGCCGCGGGCGAAGCCGAGCACCCGCCCGTCGGCGGTGCCGAGCACGACGTCCGTCTTGGAGTTGCCGCCGTCGACGGCGAGCAGCAGTGCCGTCATCGGGCCCAGGCCAGGTGCTCGCCCCCGGCGGCGAGGAGCTTGTCGGTGAGTTGGTCGGCTAGGTCGTGCTGGCCCACCAGGGGATTCGCGAGCAGGGCGCGGTACACCCGGTGCCGGCCGCCGCGCAGCGCCGCGTCCAGCGCCAGTTCCTCGTACCCGGAGACGTGGGCGATGAGTCCGGCCTGGTCGGGCGCGACCGGCCGGACCGGCAGCGGTGCCGGGCCGCCGGTGCCGACCCGGGCGGAGACCTCGATGACCGCGTTGGCCGACAGGTTTGGCAGGGTGCCGTCGTTGCGGACGTTGACCGAGTGGACCCCGTCCTGGTCCAGGCCGTGCAGGGCGGCGATGAGCCCGACCGCGGCCTCGGAGTAGTACGCGCCGCCGCGCTCGCCGAGCAGGGCGGGCTTGGCGGTCAGCGCCGGGTCGCGGTACATGTCCAGCAACCTCGCCTCGATCTGCGCGACCCGCGCGCCGCGGGTCGATGCGCCGCGTGCGGCGCGCACCACGCGGTCGTGGCCGTAGTAGTAGGAGAGGTAGTACGACGGGACGCAGCCCAGCGCGGCCAGCACCGGCTCGTCGATTTCCACCTCGGCGGCCAGCTCGGCGCGGTGCGCGTCGAGGAGTTCGGGGAGCCGGTCGACGCCGTCCACGTACGCGGCCCGCTCCCAGGTCAGGTGGTTGAGGCCGACGTGGTCGAGCACCACCGCGGCCGGGTCGACACCGAGGTATCCGGCAAAGCGACGCTGGAAGCCGATCGCCACGTTGCACAGCCCGACGGCGCGGTGGCCCGCGTCGAGCAGCGCCCGGGTGACGATGCCGACCGGGTTGGTGAAGTCGACGATCCACGCGCCCGGGCGGGCCCGCTCCCGGATCCGCGCGGCGACGTCGAGGACGACCGGCACTGTACGCAGAGCCTTGGCGAGCCCACCCGCCCCCGTGGTCTCCTGCCCGACGCAGCCGCAGTCGAGCGGGAACGTCTCGTCGCTGATCCGGGCCGCCTGACCGCCCACCCGCAGCTGGATGAGCACCGCGTCGGCGTCGGTGACCCCGGCGTCCAGGTCGGTCGTCCAGGTGACCCGGCCGGGGTGGCCGTACGCGGCGAGGATGCGCGCCGCGAACCCTGCGACGATCTCCAACCGTTCCGCGGCGGGGTCGATGAGCACGAGCTCGTCGACCCGCAGCCCGCTGTCGCGCAGCCGGGCGAACCCGTCAACCAGCTCGGGCGTGTACGTCGATGCGCCGCCGACGACAGCGATCCTCATCCTTTGACTCCCGTGAGCGTGACACCCTGCACGAACGCGCGCTGGGCGAAGAAGAACACGACGATGATCGGCGCCATGGTCAGCACGGTGGCCGCGATGACCAGGTTCCAGTCGACGTGATGGACACTGTGGAACGACGCGAGCCCGAGCGACAGGGTCCACGCCTGCTCGTTCTCGCTGGTGTAGAGCAGCGGGCCGTAGTAGTCGTTCCAGCAGTAGAAGAACTGGAACAGCCCGGCGGCCGCGATGCCGGGGCGAGCCATCGGCAGCACGACCCGGATGAGGGTCCGCCATTCGCCGCAGCCGTCCACCTTCGCCGCGTCCAGGTACTCCTGCGGAATGGTGAGCAGGAACTGGCGCAGCAGGAAGATGGCGAAGGCGTCGCCGAACAGCGTCGGGATGACCAGCGGCCACAGCGAGCCGGTGAGCCCGTTCCGGGCCCACATCAGGTACAGCGGGACGGTCACCACCTGCGGCGGCAGCATCATCACGCAGATGATGACCAGGAAGAGCAGGTTGCGGCCGCGGAAGCGCAGCTTGGCCAGGGCGTACGCGGCCGGGACGCTGGACAGCAGCATGAGCGCGGTGGCGGTGAGCGCGTACAGCATGGTGTTGAGCAGGTAGCGCGGCAGCGGGGTGACCTCGAAGACGCGCACGTAGTTCTCGGGGTGCCAGGAGTTGGGCCAGTAGTCGCTGGTCAGTGCCTGGTCGCTGGTCATCAGCGAGATCAGCACCAGGTAGACCACCGGGGTCAGGAACATGACGGCCAGGGCGATGGCGATGCTGTGCCGGCCGATCCAGGCCAGCCGGTTCTGCCGCCGGGCCCGCCGCGCGGCGGGCGGCGATGGCACCACCGTGGGCGGCGTTTCGAGTACGGCGGTCACGATGTCTCCTCCCCGGAGAACGCCTTGGCGCGGCGCAGCAGGATCACGGTGACCGCGAACGCCACCGCGAACAGCGCCACGGCCAGGGCGTTGGCGTAGCCGAGCGCGTGGTAACGGAACCCGACCGTGTACAGCCACAGCGGGTAGGTGAACGTGGACCCTTCCGGGAAGCCGAAAGACTGGGAGATGCCGCCGCCCGTGGTGGCCTGCCCGCTGGCGATCGAGCCCGCCACCGCGGCCTGGTCGAAGTACTGCAGCGTGTAGATGACGCCGGTCACCGCGGCGAACAGGATCACCGGGCGGATCGTCGGCAGGGTCACGTACCGGAAGCGGTGCCAGGCGTTCGCGCCGTCCAGCGCGGCGGCCTCGTACAGGCTGGTGGGCACGCCGAGCACTCCGGCCAGGAAGATGACCATCAGGTCGCCGATGCCCCAGAGACCGAGCAGCACCAGCGACGGCTTGGCCCATTCCGGCGAGCTGAACCACAGCGGCCCGTCGATGCCCAGGTGTGCCAGCGCGGTGTTCACCGGCCCGGTGCCGGGCTTGAGCAGGTAGACGAACGCGATGGTGGCGGCCACGGGCGGGGCCAGCGAGGGCAAGAAGAAGATCGTCCGGAAGAAGCCGGCGCCGCGCTTGAGCTGGGTGAGCAGCACCGCCAGGCCGATCGCGCTGACGATACGGACGGGGACGAACACCGCCACCATCCACAGTGTGTTGCGCACGGACTGGAGCAGGAACGGGTCGTCGGCCATCCGCCGGTAGTTCGCCAGCCCCACCCACTGCGGCGTGGACAGCAGGTCGAACTTCGTGAAGGAGAAGTACACCGCGGACACCAGCGGGTAGCCGAAGAACACCACGATGCCGATCAGGGCCGGGGCCAGGAACGACAGCGTGGTGGCGTGCCGCCGGATCCGGATCGCCAGGGGCTGGGCGCTCATCGTCAGCCGCCCAGGGTCATGACGCTGTTGACCTGCTTGTCGGCCTCGGCCAGCCCGGCGTCAAGGTCGGAGACCTTGCCCGCCTGCCAGCCGGTGAGGAACGTCTGGAAGGTCTCCTGGTACGCCGGCCCGGACTGTGACGGCGGGGTGGTGGAGGAGTTCGGGTTGGCGAAGATGTCCAGGAACGTCTTGAACGCCGGGTCCACCTTCAGCGCCGGGTCGGCCGTCGCCGCGGTCGTGGTGGGCAGGTTGCGCAGCGCGTTGGCCAGCTTGACGATCGTGTTGTCGTCGGTGGTCAGGTACTTGATCAGTGCCCAGGCCGCCTCGGGGTTCTTGGCGTTCTTCGAGATGCCGACGATGTTGCCGGTGACGTAGCCGCCGCCGTAGCGGGCCGGGTCGGTGGTGGGCAGCGGGGCCACCCCGTAGCTGAGCTCGGGCGCCTGGTCGGCGAGGAACGCGAGCCGGTACTCGGCGTCGACGTTGATCGCCACCTGGCCCTTCTGGAACGCGTTGTCCGCGCTGAACTCGTCACCCAGCCCGGCCCGGAACTTCTGCAGGTTCTCGTAGCCGTACCAGTCGACGAGGCTCTTCTGCCAGGTCAGCAGCGTCTTCCAGGCCGGGTCGGCGCCGATGGCCGACTTGCCGTCGGCGGTGAGCCACGTTGCGCCGACGGCCGGGGCGAGATGGCTCGGGGCGTTCTCGTAGAAGTCGAACAGCGGCAGGAAACCGACCCGCTTCAGGGAGCCGTCGGGGTTGCGTACGGTCAGCTTCTTGGCGGCGGCGGCGAGCTCGTCCAGGGTCTTCGGTGGCCCGGCGATGCCCGCCTTCGCGAACAGCTCCTTGTTGTAGAACATCCCGTAGGCGTCGGCGAGGAACGGCATCGCGCACCGCTTGCCGCCGTACTCGGTGTACTGCCGGGTGGTGGGGTTGAGGCCGGACAGGTCCACCTTGTCCCGGGTCAGGTACGGGGTGAGGTCGACCCAGGCCCCGGAGGAGCAGAATTTGCCGACGATGTCGGTGGAGTACGAAAGGCCGATGTCGGGGCCGTTGCCCGCGCCGATGGCCTGGGTGACCTTGGAGTCGTCCTGGCCGGACTTGATCGTCACTTTGACCTTCGGGTGGGTGGTCTCGAACTCCTTGACCACCGTGTCGATCGCGGCGGCCTCCCGTTCGGTGAAGAAGTGCCACAGTTCGACCGTGCCGGACACCTCCGCGCCCGGTTCGGCGATCTTGGTTTCCTGGGCTGCGGGGGTGCACCCGACGGTCAGTACGCCGGCGGTTCCCAGCGCGAAGAGGGCGCGCGGTATCCGGGTGTTCATGAGGGGTCCTCTCGGGGATCTGTAAGGGGTTGGTGATCAGTTGTCGCGGATGGACGCGATGAGGGCTTCGCGGACCGCGGTGAGGCCGGCGTCGAGCGCGCCGAGCAGCACCGCGTCGTCGTCGATGGCGGTGACCGCGACGGCGCTCTCCAGCGGTGCGGCCCGGTGGAGGGCGCTCTCGACGGCGGACAGCAGGGTGCGCCCGCCGGCCTGCGCGACCGGGCCGGCGAGCACCACGAGGCTCGGGTCGAGCACTGCGATCACCGCGGCCAGGCCGACCGCGATGCGGTCGGCGAGCTGGGCCAGGAACTCGCCCGCGGCCCGCGGGTCCGCGGCCGCGGCGCGGACCGCCTCGGGCGAGGTACGTCCGGGTACGCCGTGATCCTGGGCCAGGGCGAGCACGGCCGCGCCGCCGACCAGGTCCTGCAGGTCGACCTTGCGGTGGGTGGAGTCGGGGGCGTACAGGGGCATGTAGCCGATCTCGCCCGCGCCGCCGCGGGCGCCGCGCAGCAGTGTCCCGCCGGTGTCGATGGCCAGGCCGAGGCCCTCGAGGCCGAGCCAGAGCAGGGCGAAGCCGTCGGCGTCGCGGGCCACGCCGCGGCGGCGTTCGGCGACCGCGGCGAGGTTGACGTCGTTGTCGACTCCGATGCTGGTGTCCAGCGCCGCGGCGATCTCCGGCACCAGGCCGGTACGCCCGAGGCCGGGCACGTCCACGTGCCGGATGGTCTGGGTCTGGACGTCGTACGAGCCGGCGACGCCGAGCTGGACGTGCCGGATGCGGTCGGCCAGCACGCCGCTGTCGCGGCGTAGCACGGCCACCGCGTCGAGCACGGCGGTCTTCGGATCGGTCTGCAGGAAGTCGACCCGCAGCTCGACGCGGGAGCGGATCGCGCCCGTGAGATTACAAAGGGCGGCCACCACGGACGGTGCGTCGGTGGGGCCGATGTCACGCACCGACACCGCCGCCGCATACGCCGCGTCCGGGTTGGCCGCGTACAGCTCGGCGTTGGGGCCGGGCCGCCCGCTGTTGTGCCCGACCACGGTGACCAGCCCCGACTCGGTGAGCCGCCGCAGCGCCTCGGAGATGGTCGGTGTGCTGAGCCGCGTCAGCCTGCGCAGATCGGCGCGGGTCAGGGTGCCGGATTCGAGCAGGTGGGCCAGTGCCGCGCTCTCGTTCATGGCACGCAGCAGCTTCGACGAACCGGCAAGACGCGGCACAAGAGCCCCCGGACTAATTGGCAAACTAACTAACAATTAGCTCGGACGATAGGCCGGGTCGACAGGGCTGTCAAGGTCTCGATCGATGAACGAATCGGTGCAAACCGCGCGGCAGAGTACCAACCGGCGTCGATTAATTAAACACTTTGCCAATCATTGATAAACCTACTTAACTGTTGTAGCGTCGCCGTCACCGCCCAGCGGCAGCCCTCAGTCCCTCTTCATGCCGAACCTGCGCGGGTAATCCCCCACCCCCAAGGAGCTCACATGAACAACCACGGCACCCCCCGCCGCCGTCGCACGACGGCCTACCTCGCCGCCGGCCTGCTCATCCCCGGCGCCTCCATCGTGTACGGCCTCATGCCCGCCGACGCCGCGACCCAGCCGCCCGCCGGTACCGGGGCCCTTGTCGCGGCCGCCCCGGCCCGCAAGAACCTGGACGACCCGGCGAAGAAGGAGGTCGCGATGCAGATCGTCTCGGCGGCCGAGAACTCCTCACTCGACTGGCGCGCCCAGTTCTCCTACATCGAGGACATCGACGACGGCCGCGGCTACACCGCCGGCATCATCGGCTTCTGCTCCGGCACCGGCGACATGCTGGAACTCGTCGAGGCGTACACGCGCACCACACCGTCCAACGTCCTGGCCCGGTACCTGCCCGCGCTGCGCAGGGTGAACGGCTCCGACTCGCACGCCGGGCTCGACCCGAACTACCCCCGCGACTGGCGCCGCGCCGCCCAGGACCCGGCGTTCCGCGCCGCCCAGGAGGCCGAGCGCGACCGGGTGTACTTCAACCCGTCCGTGGCGAAGGGCAAGTCCGACGGAGTGCGCGCGCTCGGCCAGTTCGCGTACTACGACGCGGCCGTCGTGCACGGGTACGAGGGCATGGAGTCGATCCGCAGCCGCGCGCTGCGCAGGGCGAAGCCGCCCGCCCGGGGCGGCGACGAGACCAGGTGGCTCAACGTCTTCCTGGACGAGCGGGTCGTCGAGATGAAGAAGGAGGAGGCGCACTCGGACGTCAGCCGCATCGAGACCGCCCAGCGGGTGTTCCTGCGCAACGGCAACCTCGACCTGAACACCCCGCTCGACTTCGCCGTCTACGGCGACCCCTACCACATCGGCTGACGGTACAAAGCATTCCTTCGACCGGGCCTGCCCACCGGCCCTGAGCTGTGCGAACAGGGCCAGCGGGCGCCCGCGCACGCCGGCTGCACCGACAGCCGTCGCGGCCCTCGGCCACCCGCCGGCCATCGAACCTACCCGGCACCCGGATGCGGCAATGCCGGCAGCGGCCGCCGTCACCCAGCGCGTACGCCACATCGATGGGCGTCGCGCCCCTCCCTCACGGGCCAATCGCAAGACCTCTCGCCAACCTGGCCGGCGCACCCAGGCGGGGCCCGCACCGCCACGGGTGCGCCGCATCGACCGAAAGGAGAAGACCGTGATCGATTCCACCGCGCCCCGCGGTCACACCCGACGGGCTGTCCTCGGATCTCTCGCGGCGGCCGCCGTCGCAGGACCCGTCCTGCTCACCCGCAGGCCGGCCCACGCCGGCACCACGGCGGCCACGCCTACGAAACTGGTATGGAGCCCCGATCCGCGCCGCGAAGGCCTCTCGGCGTTCGAGGGGGTGGAGGACGACCGCAGCCAATCTCACCCCGGCACCAGACACATCTACGTGCAAGGCGACGCCTACCGCTTCGACATGCACACCCGGGACCGCGACGGCGACGACCGGCAGCGCAACGAGGTCAAGGGCATGCGCGCCGATGGAAGGATCCTGTCGTTGGGCAACGGCGAGACCTGGCGGATCACCTACGACCTGTTCATCCCGAACACCCTGCGCGGCACCCGCACCTTCACCCACATCTTCCAGCTCAAGCGGCCGGGTAACGGCAGCGCCCCGCTCGCCACCATCGGGCTGCGCCGCGACGACGATGCGGAGTACCTCACCTGGCGGCCGTTCGCCTCCGGCGGCGAACTGGGCAACGTACCGCTAGAGCAGATCTGGAACCGCTGGGCCACCATCGACATGACGTTCACCGTCGGCGACGAGGGCAGCGCCCGCTTCATCTGCCGCGAGGGTGGCCGGACCCTCGCCGATGCCACCCGCGACGGCATCGACCTTTGGCTCGGTGACCGGCTGCGTCCGAAGTGGGGCATCTACCGCTCGCTCGGCGACCCGGGACAGCTGCACAACACGTATCTGCTGCAGCGCAACCTGCGCGCTTACACAACCTGATGTCCTTCGGATTCCCCACAACCCGGACGAACCCCGCTTGCCTCATGCGCACACCTGCCCATGGCCCTGTTCCTGGTCACGCGATAGCTCGATCCCTTGCCGATCGCACCAGACGGTGATCCCGGCCCGGGCCGGCTGAGCCTCAGCCGGCCCGGGCCACATCGCGTCAGACGTTCTCGCCGATGCCGAGCTGGTCTGCAGTTCCTGCGCCCGCTCCGCGGCGGCGCTGGCACCGTAGTGCCGCGGCATGTCCTCCGACGACCAGCCGAGCAGCAGCATCAGGTCGCCGGTGTCACCGCCGGCCTTGTGCCATTCGTGGGCGAAGTTGTGCCGCCACCGGTGCGCGTGGACATGGCTCATCGCCCGCGCGGTCTTCGCGCCGAACCGCACCCTGCGGTCCTTGGCACCCTTGCCGTGCAGGTGCACCGATTGGGTGTTCATGTCGACGTCGGTCAACAACAGGTTGCCGATCTCCGAAAGGCGGGCCCCGGTGTTGTAGTAGAGCCGGATCAGGGCCTCGTCACGGATAGCGGAGAAGTCCTTCTTCGCACGGACGAAGTCGAGCAGCTTCTTGGTGTCCTCGTCCCGCATGACGGGGATGAGTTCTTCTCCGTCTTCGGCTGCGGCACCCGATCCATGGGCAAGGTGTCCATCTCGCCTTCGCCGACGAGCCATTTGCAGAACTGCTGCAGCCCTTTGTGCTTGTTCAGCGCCGTGGACGCGGAGCGGGTCTCGATCATCCAGGACTGGAATGCCTCGATGTGCCGTTTCTTCTCCGCGGTCGGATCGAGCGCCGCGCCGGAGCCCTGGTATTCGCTGTCGTCGGAGCGCAGGTACCGGGCCAGCTGGGCGACGGCGAGCAGGTAGTTGTAGCGGGTCGTTTCCGGGCGGTTCGCGGAGCCGTTTCTGGAGCCGAGGTGCGGGCGATGTCCGATACCGATGTGAGTTTGTCGGATTGCCCGCGGGCAGGGAAGCCGAAACCGCTCGTGCAGCTCTGTGAGCCAATGCTCCCGTTGTCGAATCCGGGAGGGTCTGCGACGCTCCCCGGCTGTGAGAGTCAGGGTGCGTCGGCCTCACCGGTCGCTCAGGCCTTCGTCGATCGCGACCTGCGCTACGTACGGATGAACGACACGCTCGCCGCCACGCACGGCGGCCCGGTCGGCGACCAGCTCGGCCGCACGGTCCAGGAAGGCAACCGTACCTCGCACCGATCATCGTGCCGCACTACCGCCAGGTGCTGGACAGCGGCAAGCCGCTGCTGAACCGGGAGGTCACCGGCCCCTGCCCGGCCCAGCCCGGCCGCACGGGCCGGTGGCTGGCCAGCTACTACCCGGTGCGCACCAACGGGGAGACCGTCGGGGTCGGCGTGGTGATCATGGACATCACCGCCCGCGCCGAGGCCGAGGAATTCCGGTCGGTCGTCATGGACAACATGGCCGAGGGGCTCTACACGGTCGACGCACGCGGCACGCTGATCTCGATGAACCGAGCCGCGGCGAGCATGCTCGGCTGGTCCGAGGACGAGTTGCGGGGCGAGCCGATCCACTCGATGGTCCAGTTCTGCGGCGACGGCGGCCCGTCGAGGAGGTTCGGCTCGTCGTCGACCAGCAGGATCCGGGGTCGATCGACGGCGCTGGTCATGCAGGTCCCCCGAGGTGCGGATCACCCGAATATATCCGGTATCGGCCGTTCCGCTGAGCGGTTTGGCGGCAATCTCGGGGTGGGAGGCTCGGCCGCACACGGTCGATCAGTCGGGCACCGCGCAGGCGGCGACGGCCCGCTTTCGTCCGCACCTGGCCGGCAACCCGCCCTGCCCGGATAGGCAACCGACCCACCCTAGCGTGAGGTGGCCAGGAGCGGGACACGAGGGAAATGCGGTGGTCATGAGCGTAGCTCTGCAGACGATGGTGACTGAAGAGTGTGCTGATCGAACTGATCCGGTTGTCAGCCTTGCCGGCATCCTTGACGGGCTGTCCGCCTCGGCCCCGGATGCCGAGGTGCGGCTGGCGGCCGCGCTGGAGGCGATGGAGACCGACTCGCTGGACGACTTCCGGGCCATCGAGGAGTCCGCCGAACACGCGGAGCGGTTGGCGGCCGACGTCGGCCGCCGCGACCTGCAAATGCGGGCGCGGCTGGTGCGCGCCGCGACGCTCATCATGCGCGGGGACATCACGACCTCGGGCCGCATCGCCCAGGAGGCGAAGGAGTGGGCCACCGAGCACCGGCACGGCTACGTGCTGGCCCGCAGCCACCTCGCGGTGTCCAGCTTCCGCCGTCACCTGGGGGACGCGCCGGACGCGCTTGCGCACGCCGTGGAGTGCCTGGCGTACACGGGCGACGACGTCCCCGCCGGCATCCGGGCGAGGCACCTGTGCCATCTCGCGGTGACGCTGTGCGAGAGCGGCTCGCTGGAGGAGGCCTACCGCCGCTACCGCGAGGCGTTCGACGTCGCGACGGCCATCGGCGATCTCGAAATGTCCCTGCGGCTGCTCAACAACCAGGCCTACACCGCGTACAAGACCGGCGATCGCGAGGAGGCCCGGCGGCGCATCGAGGAGATGCGTGCCTTCGTGGCCCGGCACGGCATCGCGATCAGCCTGCCCTACCTCGACACGATCGCTCGCATCGAGCTGATGTGGGGCCGGTACGCCGAGGTCGAGGAAGCCCTGCGCCCGATCCTGGAGGGCACGCAGCGGTCCGTCGACGAGCACACCCTGGCCGAGTCCCTGGTCACCGTGGCCGAGGCGCAGCGGCTGCGCGGTGCCGTGGCGGAAGCCCAGGCCAGTCTGGACCGGGCGGTCGTGGTGTGCGACGAGAGTGAGCTCCCGTCCGTGCGGGCCCGGGTGCGCGAGGAGCAGGCGAGGCTGTTCGCGGTGGCGGGACGCTTCCAGGAGGCGTACGAGGAGTACGAGATCTTCCACGCCGAGACGCAGGCGCTGCTGTCCGCCCAGCGGGAGGCGCGGGCCCGCACCCTGCAGGCCGTGTTCGAAGCGGACGAGGCGCGCCAGGAGAGCGTGCGGTTCCGGGAGATGGCTCAGCGTGACCCGCTGACCGGTCTACACAACCGCCGCTTCGTCGACGAGCAGCTGAAGCTCCTGCTGGACCAGTCGGCCGAGCGCGGTACCCCCTTGTCGGCGGCGCTGATCGATCTCGACTACTTCAAGCGCGTCAACGACACCCTGTCGCATGCCGTCGGTGACGCCGTGCTGCGCCAGGTCGCCGACATCCTCGCTACCACCGCCACCCCTTCGTCGGTCGTGGCCCGGCTCGGTGGTGAGGAGTTCGTCCTGATCCTGCCCGACACCCGCCTCGACGAGGCGGTGCGCCACTGCGAACGGGTGCGCATGGCCGTCGCGAACCACCTGTGGCAGCCGGTCACCGGCGAACTTCCGGTGACCGCAAGCATCGGTGTCACCGCCGTCGCGGCCGGAGCCGCCACACCGTCCGCGCTACTTGCCCAGGCGGATCGCAACCTCTACGCCGCGAAGCGCAGCGGCCGCAACCGGGTCGTGACCGACCCAGCCTGACGCCGACGAAGGCCAACACCGCGGTGCTCAGCACCGCGGTCTGGCCACCGAACGGACCCAAGAATCAGCACAACCCGATATGAGCCGAAGCCGATCCGCTGCCGGGCGGATCGATCAAAGGCAGCTGGCAGGAGGCACGGCTACCGATCGTCGAACACGTGTGCGACAACTCGGGTTGGTGTGGGCGTTGGAGCAGCTCGCAGGGCCTGTGACGGACAGCGAAAGTTGTCGGACAGTCGTAGCTGTCGCCGCGATCAACACGCCCCGCTGGGCTCGACGGTCAACCAGTAGTCCAGTGACGCTCCGCCATCAAGGCAGACCTAGTGCCCAAGACCAAGGTGCGCACTTCTGCCGAAGGGTTAGGCCGGCATCGCCCGCTCCACGATCGCCGCGGTGTCGACGCCGCGGGGGGAGCGTGCCGAAGATGTGCGCCTGCTCGAGTGCCCGCTCCGAGTAGCCCGGGAGGTGTCCGGGGCGGGGTCACCTATGCCGATTACGAAGATCCGGTTGTCCGTGTTCGGTGGAGGTTTCGTCGGCGGATCGCCGTGTCGATGAGGCAGGTGGCGCTGCCGATGAGTAGCAGTAGCGCGCCGGCTATCAGTGGTGCCGCGACTCTGGGCCCGGTGACCGGCAGGCCGTCGGGACCGGCGGCCCCCGGCATCGATGGTTCGGGCTGCTCGGGAGGGGTGGGCGTGGTCGGTTCATCTGGACCGACGTGGACGAGGACGGCTACTTCGTCGCACAGGCGTCGGGCTTCGGTTGCGCAGCTCATGTATCTGAAGGTGTCGAGTCCGACGAAGTGGGGTCCTGGTGTGTAGATCAGTGGCTGCTGCGGGCCGAGGTCACCGGTTGCGCCGAGGATGGCCCGTACCTGCGTGGCGGTCGAACCGGTGACGGTGCCGTTCGCCGGTGGGGTGATGACGATGGGGCGGATCGCGTCACCGAAGTCGTTCGCGGTGACGTCGATCGTGACTGGTTGCCCCGTGAGTGCGGCGGCGACGACGGGGTTCGCCACCGGGTAGATCGAGATCGCCACGGCCGCCTGGGTGCACAGCGGCGGCCCGGGTGTCGTGCACACCTGGCATGTGAGCGTGTCCTGCCTGGTGGAGGTGCCGCAGGGACGAGGTGAGGGTGCGGTCGGTGTTGACGGAGGCGGTCCCGCGGGTTGGCTGGGTGTCCACGGTGACGGTCGCAGCGGTGCCGGCGGTGTCGTTGCTGAGGGCGCGATGGTGACAGCGGTTCCGGCGAGGGTGTTGATCGCGTCCTCGCCCGCCACCGGTAGCACGTCGATGTCGACGCGGGCGGTGGCGCACACGTCGACGGCGCTTGCGGTGGCGGAGCAGACGTCGTAGGTGAACGAGTCGGCACCGACATGATCGGTGTCCGGGGTGTACCGGACCGCGCCGGACGTGATCTTTGCGGTGCCGTGCGCCGGCGTGCCGGCGCGGACGATGGGGCCGACGTCGCCGACATCGTTGGCGTCGACATGCGTGATGTCCGCAGCCACCTCACGGCCACGGAAACCACAGATTCCCTCCCAGGGTACTGGCTTACGGCGAACGGCTACGACATCGACGGGACGCGGGATGGCCGGTAGGACGTCGGCCGCGGCGCAGGTGCAGGTGGCCGCGATGCTGGCCGCCTGACCTGCGACGGGCAAGATCCGTGCAGGGATGCGACCACCCGGCGACCATGTCGCCCCGAAATGACCTCAGGGGATATGCATCTGCATGCATATCCCCTGGTCAGATTACGGCCTCACATCCGACTCCCACGGCCCGACGGACTCGACGAAGGAAACCGACACCAGCTCACGGGTCCGCAGGTTATAAATCGTGTCTCCGCACCTGGCCTCGGTGGCCGGATGAACGATCCGGTCCCAGCCGTAGCCTCCGCAGCATGCCGCCAGCACGAGGAAGAAGAGCGAGCGACAGCGCTGACCGGCGACCTCGCCGGGTGGGGTCCGTTCCCGGGCGTGATCGGATGGCTCGCCCGGCGGAGCGGCCTCGCGACCCGGACCGCGGTCACGAATGGCGGCTTCGCCGAGGCGGATCGGGCCCGGATACCAGCGCTCAGCGGTTGAGCCGACTGCGGTATGGCTGGCTATGGCGTGGCGGGCGCCCGCACGCCGTCATCGGCCGTCAGGCGCACCTCTCCGTCGGCTTCGCGCACGCACCGGGCGTTGCGTGCGGACAGGGCGTGAAAGTCCCGCAGACATCCCGCGATGTACCCGTAGCCGACGGCTTTGGGATGCAGGGACTGGGAGACCAGGTGCGGTCCCGGGCCGATGCGTAGACCCGGCAGGTCCACGAACGCTCCCCACATCCACTCCTGACTGCTGTCGATGCCCGGGGAGCAGGCCTGCCGGCCTTCCAGGGCCGCCGTGAGGTCGAGAAACCGCACCCCGGGCACCGTCTCGGCCGCCTGACGCAGGTATTGGGCGATCATCGGGAAGACGGTGTCGTGAACCCATGCGATGTCGGAATCCCGGAACGGGCAACCGTGCAGTACCCGCGCCGCGCCCCGGTAGCGGGTGCGTCCGCCCGACGGGGACGGATAGGACTGCAGGACCAGTTCGTAGGAATCATCCCGATACCCTGCCTGGCGCATGACCGCTCGGATGTCCCGAAGATCACCAACGACGCCTTCCCGGATGGTCGCGAGCTTCTTCGGTAGTCGCTTGTCCCACCATCCCGCGCACGCCTGCCCCCCGACGTACGCGAGAATACAGTGGATGGTCAGCCCTACGGACGGAACGTCGTTGGCGCCGACGGTCAGCACGATGCTTCGCACCTCGTAGCGGCGGGCGACGGCCTTCAGCTGCTCGGCCTGTGGCGGCTCGCCATACCGGCGCGTGCCACCCAGCCGGACGTCATCGGTCGTCGCCGCCGAGCAGGCCAGGTTTACCGTCGTGGTAACCCCGCTCAGCTTGGCCTGGTGGATCTCGCTCATCGACGACCGGTGGCAGTAATGGCCGAACTCGTTGCTACCGGGCTCGTAGTCGCCGCCGCCCTCACCGGCCGACAGGCTGTCGCCCATCGCAACGACGGCGGTCGGACGCGTCGATCCGGCGTCCGCCGCGGCCGGTGCGGACGCGCCGATGCTGAACGTGGTGATCGCGAGTACTCCTGCGGCAACCGCGGCGAGCAGGCGGCGAGGTCGACCGGGAAGGTGCTGTGGCGTCATCGGTGTCCTTCCGTGGATATCCGGCCATCAGGCCGGGGAGGAAACGGAACCCCCGCGGAGCACGGCAGGGAAAGCCGTTCCGCGGCCAAGACTCATAGACGTCTGTAAGCGTGTCGCTGCGAGGCTCACTGAGTGGTTCGCTAGCTTGCGAGCCATGTCCAGGGCTGCGAAGCGGGCGTTCAGGTACCGCTTCTACCCGAGCGCCGAGCAGGCCGCTGAGCTTGCCCGGACGTTCGGGTGTGTCCGGTTGGTCTACAACATGGCGTTGCAGGCCCGCTCCGAGGCGTGGACGCTGCGCCAGGAACGGGTCAACGCGGCCCGCAACCTTTTGGCCGCCGGACTGGCTGTGGCAGCCTGCGGAGACGGTGCAAGACCTCAACGAGAGTCCTCTCGGACGGGGCAGTCGTCGGCGAAACAGCAAAACCCGAGGGCTACCAAGGGAATCCCCGTCCCTTAGGGCCGGGAGAATGTCAACTCACGTTCCTCTTCCGATGTCACGAACCGGGCGACCAGAGTGGATCGCGGGAAGGGATGATTGACGCCCTTCGATCAAACCGATGTTGAGGCAACTCTATGAGACTTTCCGACCACGTCGAGCATGCGATCACAAACGTGATTTTAGGCACATAGTGCTGCACGCATCCACAGTGGATGGTAAGCGCCGCCATTGCGGAAAATGCCGTGCGACGGACAGCCGGTGAGCCGTAGCGTCTTCACCGCAAGGCCGACGTCAGACGGGGGACGAAATGACGAATCGAATCCGCGCGCTGTGGCAACGTTCCAGTCAACGCCGGGGTGTGCCGCGGCGTATCCCTGAACCGAGCACGTCCAGGCTATGGCTTGAACTTGGCGCCTGGCGCCCGCCGCCACAGGACGGGCCGCTCGAAACCTCCCGCGAGATCGCCCTGCGAAGGCTACGCGAAGAGGACCAGCGGCTCACAAGGTGGTAGCGCCGGTCTGATCACAGCAGGTAGGACGCCAGGCCGATGCCCTGTTCGCGCAGGGCGGTGGCGATCGGTCCGGCGATCTGCCGCGCCCGCGGTCTCGAAGTAGGTGTGGTCGTCGCTACGGTGGCGTTGTGATCGCAGATGAGGCGGCCGACCGCGCCGAGATCGCGGGCATCGTGCGGACGTTCTTCGCCGCTTTCACCTCCGGCGCGGGCCTAACCGCCCGGCTCGACGCCCTCCGGCAGGTGTTCCTGCCCGATGCGGTGATCGTCCGGACTTGCGGCGGCGAGCCCACCGTCTACGGGGTGGACGGCTTCATCGAACCTGCGCATGCCGAAACCTCATCCGTCCAGGCCATGGCCACTTTGATCACCGGGACGAGATTCGCTGCGGGTTGCGTGCTGTCAGGGCCCAACGCGGCAGGGATACACGCCGATAGCTGCGCGAGGATCATCTGCTGTGCTGCTTCGACTGGCCTACCTCGGCGTGACCAACACGCTCGCGCTGCTCCGCCTCCTACCCATGAGCGACCGCGCCAAAGACGCCGAGATCCTCGCGCTCCGGCATCAGATCACCGTCCTCGAACGGCACCTGCACGGCGAGAGAGTCCGCTTCACGTGGGCAGATCGGGCCTGACTCGCCGCCCTGCTATACCAGCTCCCCCGCGACGTACTCGGTGAGATCCGGCTGCTGGTCCGCCCGGAGACCGTGCTGCGCTGGCACCGCAACCTGATCACGCGACGGCACGCCAGGATCTCCCGCGCTACCCGAGTCGGGCGACCACGAACTATCCGGTCGATCCGCCGACTGGTGCTGCGCCTGGCCCGCGAGAACAGCACATGGGGGTATCGCAGAATCCACGGCGAGTTGCTCGTCCTCGGTGTCAAGATCGCCGCCTCGACCGTATGGGAGATCCTCCACAAGGCCGGCATCGACCCGGCACCGCAGCGCACCAGCGACAGCTGGGCGACGTTCCTGCGCTCCCAAGCCCACGCCATCCTTGCCGCCGACTTCTTCGAGACGACGACGTTGACCGGTGCCCGGCTCTACGTCCTGGCGGTCATCGAACACGCGACCCGCCGGGTACGCATCCTCGGCGCCACCACGCACCCGAACTCGGCGTGGGTTGCCCAGGCGGCCCGGAACCTGCTCATGGACCTCGACGATGCCGGCTGCTGGGTGCAGTACCTGATCCGGGATCGAGATGGGAAGTCTCCGGCGCTGTTCGACGCGATCCTCGCCGACGCCGGCATCACCATGGTGCTCAGCGGTGTCCGCATGCCCCGGATGAACTCGGTCATGGAACGGTGGATCCAGTCCTGCCGCCATGAACTGCTCGACCGAACCCTGATTTGGAACCAGGCGCACCTGCTACACGCACTACGCGAGTACGAACGGCACCATAACAGTCATCGTCCTCACCGGGGTATCGCGAACGCCCGCCCCCAGCGTCCGCTACCCGAGCCGATCACCAATCCTGCCGCGATCACACGTCTGCGCGTCTGCCGAAGTGACCGTCTCGGCGGACTCCTCCACGAATACGATCATGCGGCGTGAGCTGCACAGATGGGTTTTCGGCATCCGCAGGGACACGCTGGGGTGAGCCTGTTCCACGGGGGTATGGGTCGACGGGTACAGGATGGCGCCAGTGAGGTTGGAGTGACTGAGGATCTCGAGGTCGAGCCGAACGCGGGGATGGCTTTGGACCTTCGGGCGTGTTGGGCACCCGAACACGATGTTGTACTCGCCCGGTAATTCAGCCCGTCTCGCCGTGCCTTGATACGTGCGACAGCTCTCGGTCTATCCGTCGCTGTCGTGGGATCGCGTCAACCGTCGAAGGAAGCGTTGATGAATCTCCGCAGCACCGGTTTACCGCCGTGGGTTCTGCGAGTTGCTGCAGCGGCAACCCTTATGGCCGCCCTCATGCTGACGCTGCATTTCCGCGCGAACCTTGTCGTTGAGCGCACCGCCGTCGGTGACGAGGCGTTGTTCTCGATGGCGCGGGAGCTTTGCGGCGGCGCCGAGGGCGCAGCCGTCGACCCGTATCCGGGTTCGCGGGCAAGCTGGGCGTGTGAGTCGGGGCGGTTCACCAGTGAGGGCAGCGCCAGAGACTTCCTCATTGGTACAGGGTTCTTCATCGATCCGCAGCAGCCTGTAAGGGGCGTTGCCTGGCAGGTGCGGGCGGAGCGCGATGGCGTGCAGATCACCGTTGTTGGTGCCGCCCCGGCCGTGCTGGAGCTACACGCCGTTAAGCGTTGGCCGGGCCTGTTGGGATGATAGCCATCGGCGTTGCCGGATGTTCGCGTGTCCGTTGCCTGCGGGCCTGTCCGCCTAGACGGCAGTGAGGCGCGGCAACGTCAGCAGCCGTTCGAGCCGAGGCGGCGGGACCGGTCAATGCGCGGCTTCGGGGCACGGCGCTGCCGCCTTCGGCTCCGCGCCGGCCCCGGCCGCGCAGATCGGAAGCCCTGGCCGGACACGACGAAGCCCGGCACCTCCGGCTTCGGAGGATACCGGGCCCGTTGGTCAAGATCGTCTTGCGTGACTCGGAGTCGGCGATTGCGCCATCGTCGCAGCCGGGATCTGCTGGTACAACACGACCGCATCGGCCTTGAAATCGGGCGGATAGCGCTTGTTCACCCAAGGCTTTCCAAAACTCCTGACCCCCAGGAGTGTCACGGTCCCAGGCTCAGGTTGCCGCGTTCAGGAGGGCAAGCCCCTCATGACAACGACCACCTTTTCTGCGCCAGAAGGCCATTCTTTTTGCAGTCCCGACACACTACATTCTCGCCATGACCCGACCGGATCTACCGCGGCTCGTCGAGCAAACCCGAGCACTGCTGTTGTTGCAGATGTACATGACGGTGCTCGTGTTGTTTTTCATGACGTTGTTGATGAGGTTCTTGACCAGTAGTGCGATGGGCGCTCGCGGCGACAGGTTCGTCGTCATCTTCGTGACCCTGGCGTGTATCCCGGTCGCGCTGGGGCTGTCGGCCATGTTGTTCCGCCGGGGCTGGGCGCTCGGCTGGATGCTTGCGCTCGTCGCGGAGTTGGCCACGCTGGTAGTCGCCATCGCTTCCATCCTTGGCCCGTTCGCGGGCCTTGCAGCGATCATCCTGTTCGTGGTGGGGTCATGGAGCCTGGTCAACCTCTTCCGCGCGGAGGTACGCCGGTTTTTCTTCGGATGACTGCCATTGACCCCAGGGCCGCCTGATGTCGGCCCTGTGCGACGACTGATGCCGAGCGCCTCGACTGCTCACCGATTGCTCACACACGTCGGTAACAGGCCGATCTAGCCGATACCGGAAGTCGCGGCACCTAGCCAAGATCATCGGGCACAGATAACCGTGACTGGAAACATCGGTGTGATCAAGTAGTCGGCAAGGGGGAAGCGGTGTCCGCGTGTCGACTGCATGCCCGTCGCGGGGGGTCATCGCGGGCGGCGAAGGCGGGGGTGTTGTAGACGTCGTGCGGGCTGCCGCGACCCCGGTCAGGCACGGCTCGGTATCGGTCAGGCTCCGTCTGATCCTGGTCGCAGGTTCGAATCGCTGTTGTACGCAACGGCGGGCGACCGCCTCGGGCGGTGGGCCGGATGACGTTCGCCGAGTACGTCAACGACTGGTACGTGCGGCAAGACCTGGCGCTCTCGACGATGCAGAGCTACCGGCGCACCATCGAGGATCACCTACTCCCGGCGTTCCAAGACTTCGCGGTGGCGGCGATCTCGGCGGCCGACGTGGCGGTCTGGGAGAAGCGGGAGCGTGCCCTCGGTTACGCGGAGGCGAGTTTGCGGCTGTGGCGGACCACGCTGCATCTGATCCTGGCCGACGCGGTGGACGAGGGCCTGCGAGAGTCGAACCCGGCCGCCCGGCGGCGCGGGCGGGGTAAGCGTGCCGGCCGATCACAGAAACGCGCACCGGAGAAGACCGTCACGACTGGGCTCGGCGTCCTGCTGCTGGCCGAGCGGGCGGCGCTGCTGTCGGGCAGGGACGACGAGTTCGTCGCGGTGATGACGCTGGGCTTCACCGGCCTGCGCTGGGGTGAGCTCGTGGGCCTGGAGACCCGGCACGTGCGCCCGGATGCGGTGCGGGTCGAGTGGCAGCTCTACGAGTTGGACACCGGGGAGCTGCACCGCTGCCCGCCGAAGGACGACTCCTACCGGACGGTGCACGTCCCAGGCTGGCTCGGCGCGCTGCTGGCCGCCCAGGCCGGCCGGACGGCCAAGGACCCGTGCGGGTGCCACGGCTACCGGTACGCCTTCGGCGGCTACGGCACCGCCAACGGCGCCGCCCGGCGTCCGGGGCCGAAGCTGGTCGACGTCGCCCGCGCCGCCGAGGTCTCGGCCGGGACCGTGTCCAACGTGCTCAACCGCCCGCACGTCGTAGAGCAGGCGACGCGGGACGCCGTGACGGCGGCGATCGAGCAGCTCGGCTATGTGCGCCACGCGCTATGGCCCCCGACGCGGCCAGCTCGGTCGCGTCGCCCAGGCCGTGCCGGTCGGCTGCCGGACGGAACTCCCGCACCACGGACTCCGACGATCTTCGGCGAGCCCGACCTCCTCTCGCTGTCCACGAGTGTCGCCGAGGAGCGGTTAGCGTGCCGCCGCCCGCATCCCCGCACGGGCGGCGGTGCGCTGCCCTCGGCGACGGAGTGAGCGGCCCGTTTCGAGCCGCCTTGAAGACGTACAGAAAGTTTGAACAAGATCGGAAGTCGACACTGTCGAGTCTCAGGACCTGCGTGACAGATCGGTTTCAGGACGTGCGTGACACTCCGCCGAGTGTTGGTGGAGATCAGCGTGACGGAACAGCGGTATCAAGCGGTCCTGGATGTGCGGGCCGGATCGGCGGTGACCGCCGTCGCAGCTCGTTTCGGGGTGTCTCGGCAGGCGGTGCACCGGTGGTTGGCCTGGTATGAGCAGGAGGGCCTGACGGGGTTGGCGGACCGGTCGAGCGGGCCCCGGTCGTCACCGGCTCAGACGGCACCCGAAGTGGAAGCGCTGATCTGCGAGTTGCGCAGGAACCATCCGCGGTGGGGTGCCCGCCGGGTCCTGTTCGAGCTCGGCCGGATCGGTTGCCCCGGTCCGATCCCGTCGCGGATCACTGTGCATCGGATCCTGCACCGTCATGGCCTGGTCGATGAACGGCCTCGCAGGCGCCGCCGGGAGGACTACGTGCGGTGGGAACGCGACCGGCCGATGGAACTCTGGCAGATGGACATCGTCGGCGGGATCCTGCTCGCCGACGGTTCCGAGGCCAAGGTCGTGACCGGAGTCGACGACCACTCCCGTTTCTGCGTCATCGCCGCCGTGGTGTCGAAGGCCACCGGTCGGGCGGTCTGCTTCGCCCTGGTTGCCGCGCTGCGCGAATACGGCATCCCTGAGGAACTGCTGACCGACAATGGCAAGCAGTTCACCGCCCGGTTCAACGCCGGCGGAGGGGAGGTGATGTTCGACCGGATCTGCCGGGAGAACGGCATCACTCACCGGCTCACCAAACCCCGTAGCCCGACGACCACGGGGAAGGTCGAACGGTTCCATCTGAGCCTGCGCCGGGAACTGCTCGATGACCATCCGCCGTTCCTGTCGGTGGCTGACGCCCAGGCCGCGATCGACGCCTTCCGCCGCGAATACAACACTGACCGGCCGCATCAGGGCATCGGCATGGCGTTCCCCGCGGACCGGTTCCGCCCCACCGCCGCCGATGGGCTGCCGTTGACACTGCCGCCGTCGCTGGCCCCGACCGCTGCGGTCCCGGCCCTACCCGTGGTGGTCCCGCCGCCGGCGCCGGCAATCGGACCGCCGATCGGCCTGGCTGTCGAGGTGGACCGGATCGTCCCGGCCTCGGGGAACATGACCATCAGCGGGCACCAGTTCTGGTTCGGTCCCGTGCTGGCCGGGCAGCACGGGACCGTCTGGGCCGACACGACTATGTTCACCTGCTCCGCGCCGGGATCCGGCTCAAGAGCGTCCCGTCCCGGTTCAGCCTGACCCAGCTGCACCAACTGCTCACCGGCGGCGGCCGCCCAGCGGGTCCGCCACCCATCGCTTCTGCCCCGGCCGCACCCGGCGCCGCCGTCGAAGTGGACCGGACGATCAGTGCCTGCGGCCTGCTCAGCCTGGCCGGACGGCAGCATCCCGTCGGCTACCACCTGGCCGGACGCCGCGTCACCGCCCGCATCGACCACGGTGGTCATCTTGGTTCCTCCTGGTCGTGACGGGTGGTGCCCGGCGGTCGGGCACCGGCACCCATCCATGCCGACCGGTGTCGAGGGATCAAGCCGGTAGCGGGGGCGCACTGGCAGGCGCCGTCTGTGAGGCTGCGCCGGATGACTGCGGCGTGCGGTAGAAGGCTTCGGTGTCCGCGGCGGCGGCGCGCACGAGGGCGGCGGCGAAGCTGCGGGCCTGTCCGGGGGTGAGGTACAGCTGCACGCCGCCGTCATCGTCGATGGTGAACTCGACGTGGGGGCGTTCCAGGTCGGCGGGGTCGGTGCCGATCCAGTCCGGTTCCTTGTCCCAGAACGCGGCCCGTATGTGCGCGGCGACCAGGGCACATGCCTCGTCGTATACGGCCACGGTGGTGGGTGGGCTGCGGTGCAGTGCCGTGCCGGGCGGGTCGAGGTCGTCGTGACGGCTCTCGGTGCACCATGGCGGGCAGGACACCGGACGCGGCTCGAACAGGGGGGCGCCGGGTGCCGGGGTGGACTCGTCCATAGCGGTCTCCTCACGTCCACTTCTTCGCAGCGTTCGGCGATCTCGGGTTCGGTGTCGAACAGCTCAAACCTCCGTGGACCAGCGAGCTGGTGCCGTGACCACGAATGTTCACGGTGTTGATTGACACGCCGTCTGGCTTGTCGGGTGGCGGCGGTACAGGCTTCAGGCTGTGAGGGTGGCAGATCCCGTTCGCGTACGGCTCAATGACCAGGGAGGTCACCAGCTGCTACGTATCACCCGTCGAGGCACCGGTTCACCGATCCGACTACGGCGGGCGATGGTCGTGCCGGCGATCACGAAGTTCACCGGTCGGTGACGCCCGCCGAGCTGTTCGCCAGCGCGCGGGTCGCCCGCCTGGCCACGGTCGACGACACCGGCGCGCCGCACCTGGTGCCGATCGCCTTCGCCCTGGTCGGCGACGTCATCCACAGCGCGGTCGACGACAAGCCGAAACGGCATCGCAGGCTGCGTCGGCTCGCCAACGTCGCACGCGAGCCGCGGGTCAGCGTGCTCGCCGACCAATACGACGACGACTGGACCCGACTGTGGTGGGTCCGTGCCGACGGCACCGCCGCCGTACTGCCCGACTCGGCTGAGGGGCTCGCGGTCCTCACGGCCCGGTATCCGCAGTACACGGCCGTACCGCCGGCCGGGCCGTTCCTGCGCATCGAGGTGCACCGCTGGTCGTTCTGGTCTGCGCGTTGAGGGCGAGGCGCGATGTGCGGCTGAGCGGGCCCGCCGCTTGACCGTCTTCAACACTGTGAACGTTCGTGGTCACGGCACTGGTCGACGCACCTCGACCCGATTCTCGGACACGTTCATTGGTCCGGCTTGCCGTACTGCGGCGAGGATGGTCTCGGCCGTACTGTTCGCCTCGGCTCGCGCCAGCGCGTCGGGAACGGTGCCGTAGACGTCAGCGGTGAATGCGTGGCTGGAATAGCCCAACAAGTGCTGCACGGTGTGCAGGCGGGCCGAGCCGTGCAGGCCGGATCCGGCCGGGTTCGCTGGACCCGCCTTCAGCTGACCCGCCAAGGCCGCCTCGCACTACGCGCCCAAACTGATGCCCTGGCACACCCTCGTCGCCGCACCCGGCTGGAAGCCGTCCCGACCGAGCTGGCGTTGCGGCTGAGCAACCCTCCGACCGATGTGCGGGATGCCGGCGTCAGGACGGCGGCACGAGACCCAGCCGGCTGCCCGCGGCGAGCAGGTCGGCGGCCACCCGGTGCGCGACGCCGGCGTCGTCGTCGGCCGGGTGCAGCACCACATAACCGTCCGCCGGCAGGCGGGCCGGCCGGGTACCGAACGGCAGCACGGCCGCTGCCCGCCGGTGGACCTCGGCCGGCAGCATGCCCGGGGCGGCCTCGATCACGAGGGCGCCCGGGATGATGCGCTCGCTCGACAGATCGAGCGGCGCCGCCACCACGACCAGTGTGCTGCCGAACGCGATCGCGCCCGGATCGTCGGTCAGGGTGAGGCCGACGCCGGCGAGGTCCAACTGGTCGACCAGGCGGGGCAGGGGCCGCTCGTCGCGGTCCTCGTCCGCGGACCGGCTGATGCACAGCCGCAGATCGGTGATGCCGGTCAGCGCCCGCCCGAGCACTCCGGCGTACCACCACAGCCGGGGTATCGGGCCGATCATGCCGACGGTCAGGGTTCCCGCGCCGACCAGTCGGCGGGCCTCGGCGGCCAGCCTGGCGGCATCGCCCAGCGCGCCCAGCGCGGACCGCGGCAGCAGCGTGTCCGTCCCGGTCGACCGGTCCCGGTAGGTCACGTGGGTAGCGGTGTCGGTGAGCGCCGGAACCAGGCCGGTACCGTCCGCGGGCAGCGACCGGACCGTCTCCGCCGTGGCGGACAGATCGACGTGCTCGGACAACGTCCACAGGTCTTGGTCCTCGAGCACCCGAGTGTGGACGGGGGTGGGATCAGTGTCGGTGGTGGGCACCCGCCGAGAGTGCCGCCATCGGCATGATCAACGCTATCGCTTCGCTATCGAAGCCCTTAACCTTGGCGATAACCGAACTTTAGGCGTCCGGATGGCGGAGACCGGTCAACTGGTTTCAGCGCGGCGGACCGGCCGCACGAAACGTCGGATCAGAGGAGTTACCGCCATGATCAAAGCCATCGCCGCCCTTGCCCTGGCCACCGCTGTCGTCGTCTTCGGTGGCGCCGGCCAGAGCCTCGCCGCGAACGCCGCCGACAGCACCGTGATCGTGGTGGCCGCCGACAGCGAGGGTACCGGGACTGGCACGGGAACGATCCCCCCGCCCGGCGACAACGACACCATTCGGTCCGACACCCACTGGGGCTGACCGGTCAGGGTCAGGCGGGGCCCTGACTGAACGACGGCGCCTGCGGACCGATCTCGGCGGCCAGCCGCGCCGCCTGCTCGGTCAACCGCTTCCCCTCAGCGGAATCCAGCCCGGTAAGTAACGCGTCGGCATGGCCGAGGTGGCCCCCCGCGGCGGACCTGTCACCTTCGAGAATCTCCACCTCGGCGAGAAGAACCAGCGCCTTCGCTTGCCAGAGCGCCGCGTTCAGCCCCGCGAAACAGTCGGCGGCTTCCCGCAGGTGACGCACCGCCGCCTTCCCGTTGTGCCGGGCGAGGGTGACCTCGCCGAGGGCGAACAGCGCCTGCCCCTCGAGCCACCGGTCACCGATCTCCTGAGCCAGCCCGATCGCGTGGCTGAGGCTGGTGTGTGCCGCCTCCAGCCGGCCCTCTCGATAGCGCAGACTGCCGAGCGCCTGCAACGTGTACGCCTCGCCGACCTTGTCGTCCAGGTCGCGGACCGCCCGCAGGGTGTGGTGCAGCGCCCGACGTGCCTCGTCGAGGTCGTCGCAGCCCAGATGCAGTTCGGCCAGGCGGAAGGTCACCTGCGCCTCGACCCGCACGCATTTCGCCTCGACGCAGATCTGCAGCGCCTCGTCGAGCATCGCGCGCGCGGCCCGCGAGTCCCCGTCGTCGATTCGCAGCCGGGCCAGGCTGGACAGGATGTGCGCCTCGCCCATCCGGTCACCCGCCGTCCGCATCCCGGCCAGCGCCAGCGCGTAACGGGTGGCTGAGTCCCTGGTGTCGCCGCGCAACCGGCTGATGAACGCGATGTTTCGCTGGACCAGCGCCTGCCCGTGCACGTCAGCGATCTCGGTGAAGGTGTCGAGGGCGGCGGTGAACGACACCAGCGCGTCGTCGAGCCGTTTCTGCGCCATCGCGTAGGTGCCGAGGGCATAGTTGGCCGCGGCCAGCCCGCGGGCGTTGCCGGCCTGCCCGGTGACCCCGGCAGCCAGGGTGGCGGTTTCCGCCCAGTCGTCGTAGTAGCCGCGTGCCTCGAAGAGGGTCACCGAGGTGAGCGAGAGATCCCAGCACGCCTCGTCGAGACCGTCCGCGGCGGCCTGCCGAATGGCCGGCACGAGGCCCCGACGTTCCCGCTCCCACCAGGACAGCGAGTCGCCGATCGGCTCCGGCTGCTCGCCGTCCGGCGGGAGCCAACGCTCGGCGGTGCCGTGCAGGACCGTGTACTCGCCGCCGTATTCCCGGCGGTGCGCCTCGTCGGAAAGACTCAGCCAGCCGCCGAGATAGCGGGCGAGCGCCGCACGCTGCTCGGCCGGGCTCTCCTCCTCAGCGGCCTGTTCGAGGCCGAAGACCCGAATCAGATCATGGAACCGGAACCGCGGGGGATGCTCACCGGTGATCGTGGCGGCCGTCAGCACTTCTGCCTCGACCAGGCTCTCCAGCAGATCCTCCGCCTGGTGCAGGGTGGAGTCGAGCAGCGCGGCCGCCGCCCACCCTGGGAAGTCGGGAGCGTGGATCAGCGCGGCCAGCCGGAACAACCGACGGGCAGGTTCGGTGAGGCCACGGTAGGTGAGCGCAATGTTCGAGCGCAGTTCGAGGCCCTTGTGGGCGAACTCGTCGAGCCGGTGGGTCACGTCGGCCAGCCGGCGGACCAGGTCCGCGACCCGCCAGTGCGGCCGGGACGTCAGCCGGGCGCCGGCGATACGCAGCGCCAGGGGCAGCCCTGCGCACAGCTGGACCAGTTCGGCGCAGGCTTCCGGCTCGGCGGCGGCGCGCTGGACCCCGATGAGCTCGGTGATCAGATCGAGCGACTGCCCGGTGTCCAGGATGTCCACCGCGATCCGGTGGGCGCCGGGAAGGCCGGAGAGCCTGGTCCGGCTGGTGACAATGACCGCGCACGTCGGACTGCCGGGCAGCAGCGACAGAACCTGCTCCTCGTCGGTGGCGTCGTCGAGAACCACGAGCATCCGCCGGTCGGCCAGCTCGGTTCGGTACATCTCGATACGTTCGTCGCGGTCGTCGGGCACCGACGTCCCGGGTACACCCAGCGCACGCAGGAAACGGGCGAGCTGCCGGGTCACGCCCTCGTCGACGTCGGAACTGCGCAGGTCGGCATAGAGCTGACCGTCCGGAAACTCGCCGGCCAACTCGTGCGCGGCCCGGACGGCGAGGCTGGACTTGCCTACCCCGCCCGGCCCCGAGATGGCCACCACCGGCATCGCGTAGTCGCCGGCCCCGGTGACCGCGGACCGCACGTCGGCCAGCTGGGTGCTGCGGCCGGTGAAGTCGGCGATGCTGGGCGGCAGCTGGCGGGGCACCGTCCGTGCCGAACGGACCGCGGCACGCTCCTCACCGGACCGGGCCGAGGCCTGCCCGGGGGCACCCACGACGCGCGGCAGGTCGAGGGCCGGGTCGCGGGTGAGCACCGCCCGCTCGGTCTCCTGCAGTTCCGGGCCGGGATCGACGCCGATCTGGTCGGCGAGGATCGCCCGGGCGCGTCGGCCGGCCTCCAGCGCGTCGGCCTGCCGGCCGCAGCGGTACAGCGCGATCATGAGCAGGGCGTGCAGGTGCTCGCGCAGCGGCTGCTCGGCGACCAGCGCCCGCAGTTCGCCGACGCATTCCTGGTGCCGGCCCAGGGCGAGGTCGAGATCGAGGCGTTCCTCGAGCACCGCGGCGCGCTGCTCCTGCAGCTGGGTGCTCTGCCGCTCGACGGCCGTGCTGACGATCCCGGCGAGCGCCGGCCCGCGCCACAGCGCCAGGGCGGCACGCAGGTCGGCGGCGGCCTCGGTAGTCCGGCCGTCCGCGGCATGTGCGCGGCCGGTGGCGACCAGGGCGTGGAACCGGTCGATGTCGAGCTGGTCCGGCGCCAGCGTGAGGACGTAACCGGGGGGCTGGGTGCGGATCGCCATCGTCTGGCTGCCGGCGATCAGTTTCCGTAGCACCGAGATGCAGATCTGGATCTGGCTACGGGCAGTCGGTGGCGGGTCGTCGCCCCAGACCCCGTCGAGGAGATGGTAGACCGGCGTGACCCGGCCGGCATTGAGGGCCAGGATGCTCAGCACCGTCCGCTGCCTGGGCCCGCCCAGGTCAATCGGTCCACCCGCGGTGACAAGCTCGGGTGGACCGAGAAGACGAAGCTCCATTCGGCCCCCCATTTCCGACTGTCGTCGACCCTAACAACCGCGATCAACTACGACCTATCACCCGAACGGATCGCAGGCATTGTCCGCCTTCCGGACTTGCCAAGTCTGGCACGACAGGATTGGCCCGGCCTTCGGGCCGGTATCGACGATGCCCACAGCGCCGATAGCCGGTGGAAGGCAAATAACTAGGGCAGCCCGCGATCGTCTGTACATCAGCCGGGAGGCCGGACCGGGGGTCCCTGGTCACCGCTGAAACACACAGGGAGCACAAATGCCTGATGCGATCCGCGTCACAGTGATAGCAGCGGATCCGTTCCTCGAGGCGGGTGCCATCAGCACCCTGCAGCGGGGGGCGGGCCTCACGGTTGTCGCACCGGAAGAACCCGCGACCGTCGCGGTGATCATAGTGGACACGATTGCCGAGTCGACCTTCGACCTGATCCGCGCCGTCCGTGCCGGCGACCACCACCCGGAGGTCGTCCTGGTGGCCACCGAGATCGACGCCGGCCACGCGCATCACGCCATTGCGGCGGGCGCCCGCGGGCTGCTGCGTCGCCGGAACGCCAACGCCGACCGGCTGCTCCGGGCGGTGCTGGCGGCGGCCTACGGCGACTGCACAGTGCCTCCGGACACGCTCCAGCGACTGATGACCGACGAGGTCGCCGCGCCCGCACCGATCGGCGGTCGGGGCTTCCCCGGACTCAGCGAGCGGGAGCGGGCGGTGCTCAACCTGCTGGCCGAGGGCCACGAGACCGGTGAGATCGCCAAAGCCCTGGCGTACTCGACGCGAACCGTGACCAGTGTAGTGCAGGACATCACCCGCCGTTTCCGGCTGCGCAACCGGGCGCACGCGGTCGCATACGCCCTGCGGATGGGGCTGCTGTGAGCCTGGACGTCGGACCCGAGACAACGAAGGCCACCCGCGCCCGGGTGCTTGTCGGTTCCCTCAAGCTCGAGGCGCAGGTCGTCACGGCCCTGCGCCAGGCCGGCATCGGGGTGGTGGAGCGCGCCGGGGCGCACCCCCCGGAGCCGGTGACGATCGCCGTTGCCGCCACCATCGACGCGGCGCTCGACCTGTCCGGCACGACGCCGGCCCTGGTGCTGGCGGAGCAGCTCAGTCCCGGTGGGCTGCGGCGGGCGCTGCGCACCGGGGTTCGCGCCATCCTGCCGCTGACCGGGCTGGACGCGCAGCGACTCGGTGCCGCCGTCCGGGCCGCCGGGCACGGTGACGCGCGGATCCCGTACGACGTCCTGGTCCGGTTGTGGAGCCGACAGCGGCCCGGCACCGCCACGTCGACGCTGACCCCGCGGCAGACGACCGTGCTCGCGCTGATGGCCGAGGGGCACGGCAATGCCGCGATCGCGCGGGCGTTGTCCTGCTCCGAACACACGATCAAGAACGTGATCTACGAGATGATGGGCCGTCTACAGGCCCGCAACCGGGCGCACGCGGTGGCCTGCGCGGTCCGTGCGGAGTTGATCTGAGAAAGCAGACGAGGCACCCGGGCCGCGACGGCCCCGGTGCCCCATCCGCATGGTGGTCAGGAGGAAACGGCCGCCATCTGACGCCGCAGACTCAGCGGGCGCATGTCGGTCCAGATCAGTCCGATGTGGTCCAGGCACTCCTGTCGAGTTCCATGGGTTCCCTCGTCCTCCCAGCCGGCCGGCAGGTCCCTGTCCACCCGCCACAGTGAGTACTGCTCCTCGTGGTTGCGTACCACTCGCCAGCCACCCTCGTCGTTCGGCGTCATCGCCTCGTCCCTCCTTCTCACTGCATCGACCTGGCACCAGCCTGGCCCGGACGCCCGGGTCGCCGGCAGGGAAGAACGCGCAGAAACGGCCGTTCAGGGCTGCCGGTCCTTCCCTGCCGGACACCAGGCCCGCCGCAGCAAGGTTGCTCTCAGCCGGGCGGCGCGACCGAGCACCGAGGCAACCCCGGCAGCAAACGGAGGGAGTCGCGCCATGTCGGACGATCCGGAGAACGTACTCCTGCCGGGCGGGAGGTGGCGGCTGTGGGAGCATTTCGCCCTGCGCGGGCCGGGTTTCCCGGCTCACGGCGTGCTGCGCATGGCGCCCGACGGGCTGGCCACCGAGGCTGACAAGTTCGGTCCTGACGACCAGCGCAGCGGCCCGGAGTGGGCCGGCTTCCTCGAGCGCTTCGACGAGGCCGCGGTCGAGACGGCCCGGCTGCTGCAGGCCGTGGCCGCCGAGCCGCGCTTCCGCGCCGCGGTGGCCTGGCAGAACCCGACCGTCCTGCGGACCGGTATCGCCCCGTTCCTGAACTGGACCCCGACCGCGGCCGGCCGCACCAGCATGCCGCGGCAGCGGGAGGAACTGGTCGCCCACTACTGGCAGCGGTTCTGCGTCAAGAACGACACCATCGGCTTCTTCGGCCCGGTCGGCTGGGGACGCTGGGACACGTCCACCCGACACCCGCGGGTGCAGACCGGAACCGGCCCGATCGCCGCGTCAACGGTCTACTTCGCCAGCTGGGCCATCGACGCGCTGGCCCGCACCCTCGACGCCGATCCCGCCATGCGTGCCTGGGTGCCGCCGCGTCGCGTGCCCTACCTGCACGTGGCCGACGACCACGTCCGCATGCCCGGCCGCCCGGCCCGCCGGATCGCTCCCCTTGACCGCGCCGTGCTGGTGCTCTGTGACGGGACACGCCGGATCGACGAGATCGCCGCAGCGGTCGGTGTCACGCCGGCCGAGGCAGCCGAGATCGTCACCGGTCTGGTCGGGAGCCGCTGCGTCACCTGGCGCCTGGAGGTGCCGGCCAGCACCTGGCCGGAGCGGGCGCTGCGGAAGATCCTGGAACGCATCACCGACCCCGCGGTCCGGGAGCCCGCGCTGGCGAAGCTGGCCGTGCTGGAGCACGGCCGCGACGCGGTGCAGGCCGCCGGAACCGACGCGGCGGCCCTGACCGAGGCGCTGAGCACGCTGGAGACCGACTTCAGCGCGCTGACCGCCGCCAGTGCCCAGCGCTCCAAGGGCAGCCGGACGGCGCCGTGCCGCGGCATGGTCTACTCGGACAGCCGGCGCTCGGCGACGGCCACCATCGGCACCGCGATCCTCGACGAACTGGCGCCGCTGGAGCTGTGCCTGACCTCCGCGAGCTGGCTGACCGGCCGGTTCGCCACGGTGATGGAGCAGAAGCTCCGGACCGTCTACGACCGGTTGGCCGCCGGCGGGGAGAAGGTAGACCTCGGATCGCTCTGGCTGTCCAGTCTGCCGGCGCCCCACCCAGACGCCACCGCCGAGATCACCGCGCTCAGCGCGGAACTGAAGGCCAAGTGGGCGCGGATCATCGCGGCGCCGGAGGATGCCAGCCGGGTGCAGCTCAGTTCGGCCGAGATCGCCGAGCAGGTACGCGCCGAGTTCGACGAGCAGCCGGCCGGCTGGGCCACGGCCCGGTATTTCAGCCCGGACCTGTTGCTGGTGACCGACAGTCCGGAGGCCCTGGACCGCGGCGAGTTCACCCTGGTGCTGGGCGAGATGCACTGCGCCATCAACACGATGGCCGCCTCGCTGTTCGTGCACCAGCATCCCGACCGGGCGGAGCTCGTCGCCGAGACGGACCGTGACTTCCCCGGCCCGCGCCTGCAGTCGATGCTGCCCAAGGAACTGCCGCTGAGATGGTCGGTGCGCAGCCGGCCCTCGCTGGAACGCCCGTACGACTACCAGGTCGCGCTGGTCGACCAGACCTGTGACCCGCTGCGGGAGCGCTCGCTGCTGTCGGCCGACATCGAGGTGGCCGACCGGGGTGGTCGACTGGTCGCCGTCCTGCCCGACGGGGCCGAGTTCGGAGTGCTGGACGTCTTCGGCAACGCGCTGACCCAGCGGGTGATGGACCAGTTCAGCCTGCGCCCGGCCGGCCCGCACACCCCGCGGGTCACCATCGACCGAATGATCGTGGCCCGGGAGACATGGCGGGTCGAGGCCACCGGCCTGACGTTCGCCGCCGACAAGACCGAGGCCGGCCGCTTCGTCCTTGCCCGGCAGTGGCGGCAGGAACGGGGGCTGCCCCGGTTCGTGTTCGTGGTCTCGCCGACCGAGCCCCGGCCGTTCTACGTGGACTTCGACAGCCCGGTCTACGTCGGCATCCTGGCCAAGGCGGCCCGCCGGCTCGCCCGGACCGACCCGGCGGGGCTGCTCACCATCAGCGAGATGCTGCCCACGCCGGAGCAGACCTGGCTGACCGACGACCAGGGCGACCGGTACACCAGCGAGCTGCGGTTCGTCGCCGTGGACCAGCATGCGGTCGGGGAGGCGTGATGCGGACCCTGGTCGACGAGATCGAGGCGCACGCCGCCGCGGACCCGGACCGGGTCGCGGTGCGGACGCCGGACACCGAGGTCAGCTACGGCGAACTCGCCGAGCGGATCCGCGCCCTCGCCGCGGTCCTGCGGGAGCGTGGTGCACGTCCGGAGCGGGTCTGTGCGGTCGCGCTGGAGCGCGGGGTGGACGCGGTGGTCGCGGTCGCCGCGGTGATCCGCAGCGGTGCGGCGTTCCTGACCCTGGACGTGGAGGCACCCCCGGCCCGACTGGCCGGGCTGGTCGGTAGTGCCGGGGCCGAGATGGTGGTGACCACCACGACCCTGGCCGAGCGGCTCGAACTGCCCATCCCCGGGCCGGTGGTGCTGCTGGACGAGCAGCCGGTCGCCGCGTCGGCGGACCGGTCCCGGTGGGATCCGCAGCCGTCGTCGCTGGCCTACGTGAGCCACACGTCGGGGTCGACCGGGGAACCCAGCGCGGTGCTGATCGAGCACCGGGGCATGGACTCTTACCTGCGGTTCGTGGCCCGAGACTACGGGCTCGGCGAGCGGACGGTGGCGTTGCAGGTCGCCCCGCAGGGGTACGACGCGTCCATCCGCGACACGTTCGCGCCCCTGCTGGCCGGCGGCCAACTGGTGCTGGCCCCCCGGTCGGTCGTGCTGCGCCCGTCGGAGTTCGCCGACGCGGTCCGCCGCTACGGGGTGAACACCCTGCTCAGCGTCACCCCGTCGTTCCTGTCGTTCCTGGCCGGGCAGAGCGACCCGGCCGGCCTACTGGACGGGATCGGTCTGGTGGTCAGCAGCGGCGAGTCACTGCGACCGTTCCTGAACGCCGGCGGACGCAGCCTGATCCGCGGCGAGCTGATCAATCAGTACGGCCCGACCGAGTGCACCATGACGTCGACCCGGCATCGGGTGCCCGAGGTGCCCGACATCACCGTCGACACGGTCGGGAGCCCGATCGACGCGGTGGTGGTGCGGCTGTTCGCCGCCGAGATGACCCCGGTAGCCGACGGGGCCGTCGGCGAGGTGTACCTGGGCGGTGCCGGGGTGGCCCGCGGCTACCACGGCGACCCGGTCCGCACCGCGCATCGGTTCGTGCCGGACCCGTGCGGCCCGCCGGGTTCCCGGCTCTACCGCACCGGCGACCTGGCCAGGCAGGGCCCGGACGGGCTCCGGTTCGAGGGTCGCTGCGACCGGCAGCTCAAGATCCGGGGCTATCGGGTGGACCCGGCCGAGGTGGAGGGTGCCCTGCTGCGGCATCCCGCTGTCACCGAGGCGGTGGTGACCGGCGCGTTCGACGACCGCGGGCGCGGCTACCTGATCGCGCACGTCATCGGCGACCTAGCGGCCACCACCGACGGCGCGCTCCGCGCGCACCTGGCCGGGAGTCTGCCACCGCACCTGTTGCCCCGCCGGTTCGTCCGGCTCGGTGAGCTGCCGCGCAACCGCAGCGGCAAGACCGACCGGCGGGCACTCGCCGAGGTGACCCGGTGATCGCCCCCGTCCGGTGCGACCTGCCGGAGGTGGCCGACGTCCGGACCGCCGCCGATCGCATCGCCGGGCGCCTACACCGGACCCCGCTGCTCGGCGGGCCGGCCGGGCTGCTACTCAAAGGGGAGCACGGGCAGCACAGTGGCTCTTTCAAGATCCGTGGCGCGCTGAACGCGGTGCTGGCCACCGGGGCCGCAGAGGTGATCACCGGTTCCTCCGGAAATCACGGCATCGCCCTGGCCACGGTGGCCCGCGGGCTGGGTGTGCGGGTGACCGTGGTGGCGGCTGCCGGCGCGAGCCCCGCCAAGCTAGCGCTGATCCGGGAACTCGGCGGGCGAACCGTCTCGGTGGCTGGTGGGGTGGTGGAGCGCGAGGCGCACGCCCGGGAGCTGGCCGCAGCCGGAGGCGCCGTCCTGATCCCCTCGTCCGACCACCCGCTGGTCATCGCCGGGCAGGGCACCGTCGGCACCGAGATCCTCGAGGACGCGCCCAGCACGACGACCATCTACGTCCCCACCGGTGGCGGCGGGCTACTCGCCGGGGTCTGCCTCGCCGTGACCGGCCGACCGGTCCGGGTGGTGGGTGTCGAGCCGGCCGGCATTCCGCGCTACGCACGGTCACTCGCCGCCGGTCACCCGGTGCGCCTCGCCCCGAGCGACACGGTCGCCGACGGGCTGCGCGGCGAGCAGCCGGGCCGGTTCACGTATCCGATCATCCGGGACCACGTCGACGACCTGATCGCGGTCTCCGACGCGGAGATCCGCGCCGCCGCAAGTCTCCTCGCCCGGTACGGCGCTCGGGTCGAGCCCAGCGGCGCGGTCGCGGTCGCCGGTGCGCTCCGGGCCGGCCCCGGTAACGGCGACGTCGCGATCCTCTCCGGCGGCAACACGGCCGCCGCCCTCAGCCGCCGCACCATCGAGCACCGCCACCTTCGCCCCGCGCCGGTCAGCTGAACCGGCACCCACACAACCGCCCTGTCCCGGTCAGTCGAACCGGCACCCACACAACACCTAGGAGCACGCCATGACCGTCATCTCGACCACCAGCACCACGACCCTCTTGGTCGGCGTCTTCCGCGACGCGCTCGGCCTGCCCGAGGCGGAGGCCGACAGCGACTTCTTCGAGTGCGGCGGCGACTCGCTGTCCGCCTTCCAGATCACCGCGCGACTGCAGGAGGCCCTAGGCGTGGAAGTTCCGGTGGCGTTGGTGTTCGCCTACCCGACGCCCGGCGAACTGGCCGAGGTCGTCGAGACCGACTTCCTGCAGGGGTGACCGTCATGACGCGGACACCGATATTGGGGGAACGCTGGCGGTTCTGGGACGAGTTCGCCGTCCGCGGTCCCGGCTTCCCGGCCGACGGCGTACTCCGCCTCGCCCCGACGGGCGTCGCGGAGGCGGCCGACAAGTTCGTCGCCGGCGACCGGCTCGACGGACCCCAGTGGCAGGATTTCGCCGGTCTGTTCGCACAGGCCGGCCTCGACACGGCGCACGAACTGCAGCACATCGCCCGGCTGCCGGCCTTCCGGGCCGCGGTGGCCTGGCAGAACCGGCAGGTGCTGTCCTCCGGCATCGCACCGTTCCTGCGCTGGGATCCGGACACCCAGGCCCGCAGCAGCATGCCCCGGCAGCGGGAGGAACTGGTCGCCCACTACTGGCAACGGTTCTGCGTCAAGAACGACACCATCGGCTTCTTCGGCCCGGTCGGCTGGGGCCGTTGGGACGACGGGGTCGCCGGTGTGTCGGTGGAGCCCGGCGCCGGCGGCCTGGTCGCCCGGAGCACGGTCTACTTCGCCACCTGGGCGATCGACGCGGTTGCGGCCATGGTCGATCGACAACCGGAGTTGCGGGGGCGGGTGGCGCCGCGCCGCATGCCGTACGTGGCCGTCCGCGACGGTCGGGTGATCGTGCCCGGCCGCCCACCCCAGTCGGCCGACCCGACGGTCGTCGCGGTCCTCGATCGGTGCGACGGAATCCGCACCGCGGACGCCATCGCCGCCGCATTGCCCGGCGTGGACGTTCCGGCGGCGCTAGCCGAGCTGGTCCGACGCCGCTGGGCGGTCTGGCGCCTGGAGCTGCCGGCGGTCACCCATCCGGAGCGGCATCTGCGTGCCTGGCTGGAGCGGGCCGACTACCCGCCCGGGCTGGCCGTGCTCGACGAGTTGGAACGGGGCCGCGAGCGGGTGGCCGCGGCCGGCGACGCCGAGCAGCTAATCGACGCCCTCAGCGACCTGGAGCAGCGGTTCGCGACGCTGACCGGGGCCGCCGCGGTCCGCGAGAAGTCCGCCGGGGCGGCCCCGTGCCGGGCTCTCGTCTACGCCGACTCCCGGCGCGCGGCGACCACCCGGGTCGGGGCCGCCGTCCGGGAGGCGCTGGCTCCACTGGCCCCGCTGATGGCCAG
The DNA here is from genome assembly GCF_040648555.1 of Actinoplanes sp. NPDC049118. Classification (NCBI taxonomy): domain Bacteria; kingdom Bacillati; phylum Actinomycetota; class Actinomycetes; order Micromonosporales; family Micromonosporaceae; genus Actinoplanes; species Actinoplanes sp. NPDC049118. Next base: position 66,103 of record NZ_JBEZDY010000033.1, on the reverse strand, counting down.
CGCCGGCTGGTTGACCAGCCGACTCGCGGCGACGGTGACCGCACGGATCCACGAGGTGCACCGGCAGTTGGCAGCCTCCGGCCCGGTCGATCTGGCCTCGTTCTGGTTCGGGTGCATGCCGATCCTGCACGGTGCGGCCCGCGACGCCGCCGGCGACCTGCAGCAGGAGTTCCAGCGACGATGGGCGACCGTCCTGGCTCTGCCGGACGACACGGACCGGGTCCGGCGGACCCTTCCCGAGATCACCGCGGCGGTCGCCGACCAGTTCGGTGACCATGGTGGCGGCTGGAGTACAGCCCGATACCTCAGCCCCGACATCATGATCGCCGCCGACGGCGCCGACGCGGTGGCCCGGGGTGATTTCACCCTGGTCCTCGGCGAGCTGCACCTGGCCGCCAACACCGTCGGCTCGTCCCTGTTCGTCAACCAGCATCCGCGGCCCGCGGATCTGCTGGCCGCGACCGGGCGGGACAACCCCGAACCCCGGCTGCTGCCGCTGCTGCCCAAGGAACACCGCTCCCGCCTGTCCATCCGGACCCGCCAGCAGCTCGTGCGGCCCGAAGACTACCAGGTGGCGCTGGCCGACATGACCGCCGACCGGGCCGGGGCACGGACCGTGGCCAGCGCCGACGTGCGGGTCGTCGACGACGACGGAACGCTCACCGCGGTCCTGCCGGACGGCGCCCGTTTCCCGGTCACCGAGGTCTTCTCGCACGTGCTGACCACGCTGGCGATGGATCTGTTCCAGCCGTTGCCGGAGGCCGCGCACACCCCGCGGGTCACCGTCGACCGGTTCGTGATGGCCCGCGAGCGGTGGCGGATCCCGGTTGCCGACGCGACCTTCGCCGCCGAGAAGGACGAGGCGAAACGGTACGTGCTGGCCCGGCAGTGGCGGGAGCGGCATCGGCTGCCACGGTTCGTCTTCGTGGTCTCCGCGACCGAACCACGGCCGTTCTACGTCGACTTCGACAGCCCGGTCTACGTCACCATCCTGGCCAAGGCGCTGCGCCGGCTGGACCGTGCCGACGCACGCGCGGCGGTGACCGTCACCGAGATGCTGCCCGGCCCGGACCAGACCTGGCTGACCTGCGACGAAGGGCTCGGATACACGGCCGAGCTGCGTTTCGTCGCGGTCGACGAACGATAGCTGCGCACACGGCTGCGTCTTCTTCTCTACAAGCGCCCCGGGGCGCGGAGGAGGGTGAGGGAAACACGGTCCGGGGAGGTCCACAGTGGCACTCGACGCAGCGGAACTGCGGTCGGTCAACGACGACACAGCGAAGGCGGTGGCCTCATCCGCCCAGCGCCGCATCTGGTTTCTCGATCAGCTCGCCCGGGGGTCGTCCGAGTCCCTACTGCCCCTGGTGCTGAGGCTCCGCGGCCCGCTCGACGTGGCGGCGCTGCGCCGCTCCCTCGCCGGGATCATCGGCCGGCACGAGGTGCTGCGGACCCGGTTCGTCGCGGTCGGCGGCGAACCGGTTCCCCAGCCGGCCCCCGCCGAGTCGGTCGCCCTGACCGAGACGGCGATCACCGGGTCCGGGGCCGCCGAGGTCGCCGATCTTGTGGCTCGGGAGTCGGCCCGACCGATGGACCTGGCCACCGAGCCGCCGGTGCGGATGTGCCTTGCCCGCGTGACACCGGACGAGCATCTGCTGCTGGTGCTGGTGCACCACGTGGCGGTCGACGGCTGGTCGTGGGACATCCTGCTGCGGGAACTGGGGGCCGGCTACCGCGGTGAGCCGGTGCCGCACCCGGCGATCCAGTACGCCGACGTCGCCCGCGCCGAGGCACAGCGCCTGGACGACACCCGTATGCGCCGGCTGCTGACCCACTGGCGAGACCGGCTGGCCGGACTGCAGCCGCTGGAACTGCCGACCGACCGACCCCGCCCGGCCATTTGGGACGGCACCGGCGACGTGATCCGGTTCATCCTGCCGGCCGACCTGGTCACCCGGGTCGACCAGGTCGCACGCCGGCACCGGGCCACCCGATACATGCTGCTGCTCGCCGTCTACCAGGCACTGCTCGCCCGGTACAGCGGCCGGCAGGACATCGCCGTCTGCACCACCCTCGCCGAGCGTGGTCGCCCCGAACTGGCAAACGTGATCGGCCCCCTGGTCAACACCATCGTGCTGCGCACGGACCTCGCCGGCGGGCCGTCGTTCACCGACCTGCTGGCCCGGGTACGCGCCGGCGCGCTGACCGGTTTCAGCCACGCCGAGGCCCCATTCGACCGGGTGGTCGGCGCGGTCGGCGGGGAGCGCGACCTGTCCCGGCACCCGCTCGCGCAGGCGTCGTTCACCCTGCTGAATGTGGCGACCCATCGGCTGGAGCTGCCCGGCCTGGACGCCGTGCTGGTGCCGCCGCCGCTGGCCAGCACCCAGCTGGACGTGTTCCTCGACCTGACGGCCGAGCGAACCGGCGGGATCATCGCCCAGTTGCAGTACGCCCGGGCACTGTTCGACGCCGACACCATGCAGCAGTTCGCCGACGGTTACGTGGCGCTGCTCGGCGCGGTGCTGGACGACCCGGACGCGCCGGTCGACATGCTGGCGGCGGGGCTCGCACCGCTGCCGGGCCGGGAACGCCGCCGGGTGCTGACCGAGTGGAGCGGCGCGGTGTCGGTCCCCCGTGAACCGGCGGAGCCGTTCGCGGTGGGCGGCGCCCCCGACGTGACGGCCCTGACGGTCGGGGACCGGACGGTCAGCTACGGAGAGTTGGACCGGTTGGCCGGCGGGGTCGCCGCCGACCTACGTGCCGGCGGGCTGCGCCCCGGTGACGCGGTCGGGGTGGCGGTAGCCCGCGGTATCTGGTCGGTGGCGACGCTGCTGGGCGTGTGGCGGGCCGGCGGGGTCTACGTGCCGCTCGACCCGGCGCTGCCCGACGACCGGCTCCGTCACATGATCACCGAGGCTCGGGTCACCCGGTTGCTCACCGACCCGGTCAACGTGGATCGGCTGCCGGACACCGCCCCCAGGGTCGACGTAACGGCCACCGAACCCCGCGACGGCGTGCCGGCCCACCGGCACCAGCCGGGCGAACTCGCGTACGTGATCTTCACGAGTGGTTCGACCGGGTTGCCGAAGGCGGTCGGTGTCGAGCACCGGGCCATGGACGCGCATGTGGCCGCAGCCCGGGAGCATTTCGCGGTGACCGCGACCGACCGGGTGCTGGCGTTCTCGTCGTTCTCCTTCGACGCCTCGCTCGACCAGTTGCTGACCGCGCTGAGCGCCGGCGCCGGCCTGGTGATCCGGCCGGACGAGCAGTGGGCGCCGGCGCAGCTGCTGGCGGTGGTGGCCCGGCACGGGGTGACCGTGCTGAACCTGCCGCCGACCTACTGGGTGGAGCTCACCCACGCGCTCACCGCCCGCGATCTAGGCGCGCTGGCCACGGTCCGGCTGCTCATCCTCGGTGGGGAGGCGGTCCCGCCCGCCGCGCTGGCGCCGTGGCAGGCGCAGGTGCCGTGGGTCCGGGTGGTCAACGCGTACGGTCCGACCGAGGCCACCGTCACCAGTGCCGTGTACGACGTGGCTGTCCCGCACGGGGTCAGGCCGGTGCCGATCGGCCGGGCGCTGGGCCACCGGCGGCTCTACCTGGTCGGCCCGGACGGTGAGCCGGTGCCCGCCGGGGTGCCCGGGGAACTGCTCATCGGCGGCCCCGAACTCGCCCGCGGCTACCTCGGACAACCCGCACTCACCGCCCAGAAATTCACCCCCGACCCCCACCACGACAACGGCGGACGCCTCTACCACACCGGCGACCTCGCCCGCTGGAACACCGACGGCACCCTCGAATTCCTCGGCCGCACCGACAACCAGGTCAAAATCCGCGGCTTCCGCATCGAACTCGGCGAAATCGAAAACACCCTCACCGAACACCCCGCGGTCATCGCCGCGGCCGCGGCCGCCAAACCCGACCCGCACGGCGGCCTGCGCCTGGTCGGCTACGTGGTGGCGGCCGACGGCGAGGCGGTTGAGTCGGCCCAACTGCGCGACTGGTGTGCCCGCTGGTTGGCCGGGCACGCGGTGCCGACCGAGTTCGTCGTGCTGGACGCCCTGCCGGTGACCACCTCGGGCAAGCTCGACCGGGCGGCGTTGCCCGACCCGGCGGCCCCCGTCGGTCCCGCCGACGAGGGGTTCGTCCCGCCCCGCGACGACACCGAACAGGTAATCGCCGACATCTGGGCCGAGGTGCTCGGGGTACCTCGGGTCGGCATCGACGACAGCTTCTTCGAGCTGGGCGGGCACTCGCTGCTGGCCACCATGGCCGTGTCCCGGGTGGCGGCCCGGCTCGATCGCGAGGTCGAGCTGCGCACGCTGTTCGAGAACCCGCGGATCCGGCAGTTCGGCGCGGTGGTGGCGGCAGCCCGCCGGGTCACCAGCGGCGCCGGCGTCGTGCCGGTCGACCGGTCCGGGGCGCTGCCCCTGTCGTACGCGCAGGAGCGGCTCTGGTTCCTCGACCGGATGAGTGAGCTGGGCGACGAGTACGTGTTGTGGTTCAGCTGGCGGGTCCACGGCCGCCTCGACCGGGTCGCCTGGCAGGGCGCACTCGACGACGTGGTGGCGCGGCACGAGGTGTTGCGCACGGCACTCGTCGAACAGGACGGTCGGCCGGTGCAGCTCGTCCGGCACGGCGTCACGGTGCCGCTGGCCTGGGAACGGGCTGACGGCGAGGACCCGGCGGCGGTGCGGGAGCGCGCGGCGGCGTACGCGAAGGGTCGGTTTGATCTGGCCGCGCCGCCAATGATCCGTTCCGGGGTCTGGGGGCTGGGGGACGACGACCACGTGGTGGTGATCGCGTTCCACCATGTGGCCACCGACGGCTGGTCCAAGGAGATCGTCATCGACGAGCTGTCCGCCTGCTACCGGGCCCGGCTGGCCGGGACAGCGGCCGACCTGCCGGCGGTGCCGGTGCAGTACGGCGACTTCGCTGTCTGGCAGCGCGGCCGGGAAGGCCTGCTCGCCCGGCAACTGGACTACTGGCGGGACACCCTGGCCGAGCTGCCGGTGCTGGACCTGCCCACCGACCGGCCCCGGCCGGGCACCTGGTCCGGGCGCGGCGCGGCCGTCGAGGTGACGCTCGACCCACAGCTGGTCGCCGGGGTGGAGGCGCTGAGCCACCGGTTCGGGGTGACCCGCTACATGGTGCTCCTGGCCGTCGCGCAGGTGGCGCTGGCCCGGTGGTCCGGGCAGTACGACGTGGTGGTCGGCACGCCGGTCGCCGGGCGCGGCCCGATCGAGCTGGAGCGACTGGTCGGCTTCTTCGTCAACACGGTGGTACTGCGCACCGACCTGACCGGGGACCCGACCGTGGCCGGTCTGCTCGACCGGGTCCGGCAGAGCGTACTGGGCGCCTTCGACCACCAGGACCTGCCGTTCGAGCGGCTGGTCGAGGACCTGCGGCCGGAACGTGACCTGTCCCGCAACCCGCTGTTCCAGGTGATGTTCGACGTGCAGGAGGGCGGCGCCGGTCGGCCGCGCCTCGGCGACCTGCGGACCGAGTCGTTCGACCTGCCCTGGGGATCGGCGAAGTTCGACCTGACCACCACGTTCCTGGTCTCCCCCGAGCGCTTCGGCCTGGCCGTGGAGTACAGCAGCGACCTGTTCGACGAACAGACCGTACGCCGGTTCGCCACTCGGCTCGGCCGGTTGCTGACAGCGGCCGTAGCCGATCCGTCGACCCCGATCGGACGGCTGCCGGTGCTGTCCGCCGGCGAGCAGGAGGAGCTGCTGGCGCTGGCCGGTGCCGGAGTCACGAACGAGGTGGTCCCGCCGTTCGCACTGTGCGGGGCGCCGGAGGCGACCGCCCTGGTGTGCGCCGACGACGAAATCCGCTACGGCGAGCTGGAGGAGATGATCGGCGGGCTGTCCGCCGGGCTGCGCGCCGCCGGGCTGCGTCCCGGTGACCCGGTCGGGGTGCTGGTCGGGCGGGGCATCTGGTCGATCACCGCGATGCTCGGCATCTGGCACGCCGGTGGCGTCTACGTCCCGCTGGACCCGGCGCTGCCGGTCGACCGGCTGCGGCACATGGCGTCCGAGGCCGGCCTGACCCGGCTGGTGATCGACGCCTCCACCGCCGACCGCCTGCCCGACGTCACGCTGCCCACCCTCGACGTGGCCGACGTGGTGCCGCAGCCGCCCGCCGCGGCGCATCGGCACCACCCCGGCAACCTGGCCTACGTCATCTTCACCAGCGGCTCGACCGGGCGGCCGAAAGCCGTCGGCGTCGAGCACCACGCGCTGGACGCGCACGTGGCCACCGCCCGCGACCAGTTCGCGCTGCGGCACACCGACCGGGTGCTGACGTTCGCCTCGCTCACCTTCGACGCCTCACTGGAACAGATCCTCCCGGCGCTCAGCGTCGGCGCCCGGGTGGTGATGCGGCCCGACGACCTCTGGTCGGTCGAGGAGCTGGCCGTCCAGGTCCGCGCGCAGGGTGTCACCGTCATGGAGCTCACCCCGGCCTACTGGGAGGAGGTCGTCACCGTCCTGGACCGGGTGGTCGACGACCTCGGCAGCCTGCGGCTGCTGGTCACCGGCGGGGAGGTGCTGCCGGCGGCGCCGCTGCAGCGGTGGTTCGCCCTGCTGCCGACGGTGCCGGTGATCAACACGTACGGGCCCACCGAGACGGTCATCTCGGCGACCGCGCACCCGGTACACGAGCCGGTCGCCGGGCGGGTGCCGATCGGCCGTCCGCTCGGGCGGCGCCGGGCGTACATCGTGGACGCCCAGGACGAGCTGGTTCCCGCCGGGGTGCCCGGGGAACTGCTCATCGGCGGCCCCGAACTCGCCCGCGGCTACCTCGGACAACCCGCACTCACCGCCCAGAAATTCACCCCCGACCCCCACCACGACAACGGCGGACGCCTCTACCACACCGGCGACCTCGCCCGCTGGAACACCGACGGCACCCTCGAATTCCTCGGCCGCACCGACAACCAGGTCAAAATCCGCGGCTTCCGCATCGAACTCGGCGAAATCGAAAACACCCTCACCGAACACCCCGCGGTCGACAGCGCCGTCGTGGTGGTCCGGGTGCTGCACGGGGAACGGTCGCTGGTCGCGTACGTGGTGACGGCCGGGGCGGACCCCGCGGAGCTGACCGCCTGGTGTCGGCGGGTGCTGCCCGCGTACGCCGTGCCGGTGGCCGTGGTGCCCCTCGAAGCGCTGCCGCGGACCGTGCAGGGCAAGCTCGACACGGCCGCCCTGCCCGACCCGGAGCCGGCCGAGCCGATCGAGTTCGTGGCCCCGCGCAACCCGACCGAGCAGGTGATCGCGCAGATCTGGGCCGAGGTCCTGGGTGTGAGCCGGGTCAGTGTGCACGACGACTTCTTCGCCCTCGGTGGGCACTCGCTGCGTGCCGTGGCGGCGGCGTCGCGGCTGCGGGCGGCCTTCGACCTGCCGGTCCAGGTCCGGGACCTCTTCGAGCACCCGACCGTCGGTCGGCTGGCCGTCGAGGTGGAGCAGCGGCTGATCGAGGAGATCCTCGCCATGAGCGAGGACGAGATCGACGCGTCGCTGACCGCGGACGACTGACCGGTCGCACGGCCGCCGCACAGCTACCCACACGGCCGTCCACCGGACCACTCACCCACAAGCCATTCATCACCGGACGGAGCCTCCGATGACAACTTCCGAGATCCAGCCCCCCGCCCGTCGCGCCACGCTGTCGGACACCGCCCGCCGCCTGCTCGCAGAGCGCCTGCGCGGCCGGGCCACCGCGACCACCCCGGACATCCCGCGGGTCGACCCGCGGCCCGCGGCAATGCCGCTGTCCGCCGCCCAGCAGCGGCTCTACTTCCTCGACCAACTCGACCCGGGCGGGGTCGGCTACCTGATGCCGGCCGCCTGGCGGCTGACCGGGCCGCTCGACGTGGCCGCTCTGACCGCCGCCGTCGGCGACCTGGTCGACCGGCACGAGCAGCTGCGGACGGTCTTCCCCGCCGACCGGGGCCGGCCGGTGCAGCAGGTGCTGCCGGTCGGCGACGACCACACCGAGGTGGTCGACCTGGGCAGCACCGTCGAGCGAGGCGGCGAGCAGGCCATCGCCGCTGCCGTCCGGGCCGCCGCCCTGCGACCGTTCGACCTGGCCACCGAGCCACCGTTCCGGGCCACCGTGCTGCGGATCGCCGACCAGGACCACGTCCTGGCCCTCGCCATGCACCACATCGTCACCGACGGCTGGTCGCTGGACATCATGCTGAGCGACCTGCGCGAGTACTACCGGGCCCGGCTGGCGGGTGAGCCGGCCGACCTGCAAAGTCTGCCCATCGAGTACACCGACTACGCGGCCTGGCAGCGGGCCGCCGACGAGACCGCCGACCTCGGCTACTGGAAGTCCACCCTCACCGGGCTCACCCCGCTCGAACTGCCGACGGATCATCCCCGGCCGGCCGAGCACAACTACGCGGGTGCCGCGTACGCGGTGGAGCTGCCCGAATCCCTGTCCGCCGCGCTGCCCGGGGTCTGCGCCCGCGCCGACACGACGCCGTACATGACCGTGCTCGCCGCGTTCCAGACGGCGCTGGGTTTCCACAGCGGCTCCGACGACGTGGCGGTCGGCACGGTGGTCGCCAACCGGGAGCACCCGCAGACCGAGACGCTGGTCGGCTTCTTCGTCAACACCCTGGTGGTCCGCACCGACCTAGGCGGCGACATCACCCCGACGCAGCTGCTCGGCCGGGTCCGGGAGAGCGTGCTGGGCGCGCTGTCGCACCAGAGCCTGCCGTTCGAGCGGGTGGTAGACGAGCTGAGCCCCGAGCGTGACCTGGCCCGCAACCCGCTGTTCCAGGTGCTCTACTCGTACACCCCGGTGCGGCGCAGCACCTTCGCGCTGGGCGCGGCCGCCGGTGAGGCGTACGCGATCGACGCGGTGACCGCCAAGTTCGACCTGTCCCTTGAGGTGCACGACGACGGCGGCCGGCTGCGGCTGGTCTTCGTCTACCGGACCGACCTGTTCACCGAGGAGTCGGTGGCCCGGATCGGCGCGCACACCCTGGCCATGCTGCGGGCCTGCGCCGAGACCCCGGACGCCCCGCTGAGCAGCGTCGACCTGCTCACCGCCGAGGAGACCGCCGGGCTGCTCGGGCCACAGGGACCGGCCAACACCGGCGCCGCGCCCGACCCGGTGCTCGCGCTGCCGCGGCTCGACGAGCGCATCCGGCAGACCCCCGACGCGGTGGCTGTCACCAGCGACGGCCGCAGCCTCAGCTACGCCGAGTTGGACACCCGGGCCCGGGCCCTTGCCCGCCGACTGCGCGCCGCCGGTGCCGGGCGGGAGTCGCTGGTCGGTGTCCACCTGGGCCGCGGTGTCGACCTGGCGGTGGCGCTGCTCGGGGTGTGGCGGGCCGGGGCGGCCTACCTGCCGCTCGACCCGCACCACCCGGTGGCCCGCCGGGAGTTCCTGGTCACCGACGCCGCGGTGCGCTGGGTGGTCACCGACGAGGCCGGCGCGGCGGCGCTCGACAAGCTGCCGGTGGAGATCGTCCCGCTGGACGGCCCCTCTGCCGACCTCGCTATGGATGACGTCGATGTCCGGGCCGAGGACCTCGCCTACGTCATCTACACCTCCGGTTCCACCGGGCAGCCCAAAGGTGTGGAGGTCACCCACGGCAACCTCGGCTGGCTGCTGGCGGCCGCTGCCGCGCAGTTCGACTTCGGCCCGGACGACGTGTGGACGCTGATGCACTCGCCGGCCTTCGACTTCTCGGTCTGGGAGCTGTGGGCGCCGCTGACCAGCGGCGCCCGGGTGGTCATCCTCACCGACGACGAGGTCCGCGACCCGGCCGCGGTGCACGCCGTGCTGCGCGACGAGCGGGTGACCGTGCTCAACCAGACCCCGGCCGCGTTCAAGGGGTTCCGCGCCCACCTGGCGCAGCAGGGCGACGACATCGCCGACCTGTCGCTGCGCACGGTCATCTTCGGCGGTGACGCCTTCGACGTCCGCGACTACCAGGACTGGTTCGTCCCGGGGGCCCGCCGCCCGGCGCTGGTCAACATGTACGGCATCACCGAGACCACCGTGCACGTCACGATCCGGCTGATCACCGAGGCCGACGTCACGTCGCCGGTCTACTCCCCGATCGGCCGGCCCCTGGTCGGAGCGCACGGCTACGTGCTGGACCGGTCCGGCCGGCTGCTGCCGCAGGGCTCGACGGGCGAGCTGTACGTGGCCGGCGGTGGCGTGGCCCGCGGCTACCGCAACCGTCCGGAACTGACAGCGCAGCGGTTCCCGCGCAACCCGTTCGGGCCGCCGGGCAGCCGGATGTACCGCACCGGCGACCTGGTCCGGGTGCTCGACGACGGGCAACTGTCCTACATCGGGCGCGGCGACCACCAGGTGAAGATCCGCGGCTACCGAATCGAGACCGGCGAGATCGAGACCACCCTGCGGGTCTGCCCGGGGGTCGACGACGCGGCCGTGGTCGCCCGACCGGAGCCGGGCGGCAGTGCCCGGCTGGTGGCGCACGTGGTGCTCACCGAGGGCCGACCGTTGGACGCGCCGGCGCTACGCGAGCGGCTGCGCCTGTTCCTGCCCGAGTACATGGTGCCGGCGCTGTTCGTGCGGCACGACCGGCTGCCGGTGACGGCGAACGGGAAAGTGGACCGGAAGACCCTGATCGCGGTGGCCGGTGAGGGCGGCGACGCAGGCGGCGAGTACCAGCCGCCGCGGACCGACGTGGAGGTGGCGCTGGCCGGCATCTGGGCCGAGGTGCTCGGCACCGAACGGGTCAGCCTCACCGCCAACTTCTTCGACCGGGGCGGCGACTCGATCCTGGCGCTGCGGGTGATCGGGTTGGCCCGCTCCGCGGGCATCGGCTTGACCGTGGCCGACCTGTTCGGCGCGCGCACCCTCGGCGACCTGGCCCTGCGGGCCACCACGGCGCACCAGGGCACCGATCCGGTGGCGCCGTTCAGCCAGATCGACGCGGCCGACGCGGGCCGGCTGCCGGCAGGGCTCGTCGATGCGTACCCGCTGACCATGCTGCAGGTGGGCATGCTGCACGAGATGCTGTCCGACCCGACCCGCGGGGCGTACCACAACGTCACCGACCTGAAGATCGTCGTGCCGGAGGGTTTCGAGCTGGCCGCGTTCACCCGGGCCGCCGAGGTGGTGATGGCCGGCCAGGACATCCTTCGCACCGGCATCGACCTGGTCTCCTACAGCGAACCGCTGCAACTCGTGTACGCCGACGTCGCGGCCCCGGTCGGCTACACCGACCTGCGCGGTCTCGCGTACGAGCAGCAGCGGGCCGCCCTGCGGGCGTACGTGCAGTCGGAGTTCGCCCACCGCTTCGACCTGGCCCGGGCGCCGCTGTTCCGGATCCACCTGCACCAGTTGACCGACACCGAGCTGCGGTTCACCATCACCGACTGTCACGTGGTGCTGGACGGCTGGAGCCTCACCTCGCTGATCGCCGACCTGCTGGACCTGCACCGGCAGGCGGTGGCGCATGGCCGGGACCCGCGGCTGCCGGCATCGCCGCGGTTCGCCGAGTACGTGGCCCTGGAGCGGGCCGCCCTCGACAACGAGGAGAGCCTGCGCTACTGGCGGGAGTCGCTGGGCGAACTGCGGCCGATCCGCTTCCCCCGGCAGCAAGACGCCCCGGAGGCCGGCGCGGCGCCGGTGCACGAGGAGCGTCGCTCGTACGCCAAGCTGGTCGAACCGATCGGCCGGCTGGCCCGGCTCGCCGGGGTGCCCCGCCGGACGGTGCTGCTGGCCGCCTTCCACCAGACGATGAGCCTGTTCGCCGAGGACGACACGACCGCGAGCGGGCACGCCATCGGGTTGGTGACCAACGGCCGGCCCGAGCTGCCCGGCGCCGACCGGATGCGTGGGCTGTTCCTCAACACCGTGCCGTTCGGGGTGGCCCGGCCGGGCGGCAGCTGGCGCGAGTACGTCCAGGCGGTCTTCGCCGCCGAGCAGGAGATGCTGCCGCACCGGCGGGTGCCGCTGGCCCGGATGCAGCAGCTGCGGCCCGGCGAGCCCAACATGGTGGAGGCGATCTTCAACTTCGTCAACTTCCACCGGCTCACCCACGAGGCGTGGGAGGAGTCGCTGGAGATCGCCCGGACCATGTTCCCGCTGCTGGTCAACGCGAGTGTGCACAGTTTCACCCTGGACGTCGACCGGGACTACCTGGACCCGGCCACCGCCGCCCAGCTCGCCGACCTGTTCTGCGACACCCTGGCGGCCATGGTCGCCGATCCGGAGGGGCCGGTCGTGCGGCCGTCGCTGCGCGGTGACGCCGAGCACCGGGCCCTGGTCGAGTGGGCCCGCGGGCCGGAACGGGCCAACTCCCCGCTGCTGTTCCACGAGTGGGTGCGGGAGCACGCCGCGACCACCCCGGATGCGGTCGCGCTGACCTACCCGGGTGTCGCTATCAGCTATGCCGAGCTGGACGCGGGTGCCGAGCGGCTCGCGTACGGGCTGAAGGCTCTCGGGGTCGGGCCGGAGGTGATCGTCGGGATCTGCACCGATCGAGGCCCGGACATGATCCGTGCGCTGCTCGGCGTGCTCAAGGCCGGCGGGGCGTTCCTGCCGATGGATCCGCAGCATCCGACCGAGCGGCTGGCCTTCACGGCCGCCGACAGCGGCATGAAGGTGCTGCTCACCCAGCGGCCCCTGGTCGGCCGGGTGCCGTTCGACGGACCCGCGGTCCTGCTCGACGACCCGGTCGACCCAGCACAGCCGCCGACCGACGGTCCGTTGCCGCAGCTCAGCCTGGAGAACACCGCGTACGTCATCTACACCTCCGGGTCGACCGGCGTCCCGAAGGGTGTCGCCATCGCCCACCGTGGACTGGTCAACATGCTGGAGGGGCAGCGCGACCTGGTGCGACCCGACACCACCGACCGGGTGCTGCAGTTCGCGTCGTTCAGCTTCGACGCCTCGATCCTCGAGCTGACCTGGTCGCTGGCGAACGGCGCCCGGCTGTGCACCGCCCCGAAGGAGGCGCTGCGCCCCGGGCCGGACCTGCGGCGGACCCTGCACACCTACGGCATCACGGCGGCGATGCTGCCGCCCAGCGCGCTGTCGGTGCTCGGCACCGACGACTTCGACAAGCTGGCCGTGCTGCAGGTGGCCGGCGAGGCGTGCCCCGCCGACCTGGCCGACGCGTGGTCCCGCAACCGGCGGTTCCACAACGTGTACGGCCTGACCGAGACCTCGGTCTGGTCGGTGCTGGCCGAGTTGACGCCCGGTGGGGGCCGCCCGCCGATCGGCGAGCCGATCCGCAATACGCAGATCTACGTACTCGACGACGACCTGCGGCCGGTGCCGGTCGGCGTGCCCGGGGAGATCTACCTGGGTGGCCAGGCCGTCGGCGAGTGCTACCTCAATCGGCCGGAGCTGACCGCTGCGACCTTCGTGCCCGACCCACACGGCGCCCCCGGTGACCGGCTCTGCCGCACCGGTGACGTGGGCCGGCAGCGGCCCGACGGGATGGTGGACTGGCTGCGGCGCCGCGACAACCAGATCAAGCTGCGCGGGTTCCGGATCGAGCTGGGCGAGATCGAGCACAAGCTGCGGCAGCTCGACGAGGTCAGCCAGGCGGTCGTGCTGCTGCGGCGGGACCTGCCCGGGGAGCCGGGAATCGTCGCCTACCTGGTGCCGCGGCCCGGCGCCGAGGTCTCGGTCGACGGCGTGCGCAAGGCGCTGCGGGTGCAGATGCCCGCGTACATGGTCCCGGCCTTCTTCGTGATCATGGACGGGTTCCCGGTCAACCGCAGCGGCAAGATCGACAAGGGCCTGCTGCCGCTGCCCACCGACGAACGCACCGACGACGACGCCGAATACGTGGCGCCCCGCAACGCCGCCGAAAGCACCCTCGCCGAGATCTGGCAGACGGTCCTCGGGCGCCGGCAGGTCGGCGTGCACGACGACTTCTTCCGCATCGGTGGCAGCTCACTGTCCACCGTCCGGGTCGCCGCCATGGCCGCCGGGAAGGGATTCACCGTCTCCGTCCGCGACCTCATCGAAACGCCGACCATCGCCCAGCTGGCGATCCGCTGCGCCGACGCGGACCGGCCCACCCCGGTCCGGTCCGAGGTGACCCTTCGCGAGATGGACGGCGCACCGCTCTGGTGCATCCACCCGTCCGGCGGCAGCGCTGCCTGGTTCGTCCCGCTGGTCCGGGAGCTACCCGCCGACCGGCCGGTCCGGGCCTTTCAGGCACGCGGCCTGGTCGGTGGCGTCGACCCCACCGACATCGCCGGCATCGCCGCCAACTACGTCGCCGAGATGCGGCAACGCGGCGGCACCGGCCCGCACGAGATGCTCGGCTGGTCGATGGGCGCCAACCTCGCCATGGAGATGGCCACCCAGCTCCACGAACTGGGCGAACAGGTGGCGCCGCTGGTGCTGATCGAGCCGTACCTGCCGAACCCGGCGGCAACGGCCCGGCTCACCAGCACGGCCGACGACATGGTGCGGGCACGGGCACTGCGCGACCAGGTACGCGCCATGGCGCCGTCGCCCGAGCGGACCGCCGCCGAGGCTGAACTCACCGCCGTCCTGCTCGCCGCCGGCATGGCCCAGAGTGAAGCCGCCCTGGTCGCCGACGCCCCCATCGAGGTGTGGCACTCGCTGCTCGCCGCACTGGCCGGCTACCAACCCCGCCCCTATCCCGGGCACGTGCACCTGGTGCTCGGCAGCGCCGCGGCGGAACTACCGCCCGGCGAACCGATGCCCGGCCTCGACGTGGACGCCGCCGCCTACATCGCCCGGTGGCGGGAACTGGCCGCCGGCGGCGTCACCGTGCACATCACCCCGGGCGACCACATGTCGATGCTCGGCACCGAGATCGCCCACACCGCAGCCCTGCTCGAGAAGATCCGGACGGAGGCCAACTGATGACCGCCACCCTGCTCACCTTCGCGGAACGTCACCTGCTCGACCCGGCACTCAACGCCGACCCGTACGGCTACCTCAACGCCCTGCGCGACCACGACCCGGTGCACTGGAGCAGCGCACACCGGGCCTGGCTGGTCACCGGCTACGAGCAGGTCAAAGCCTGTCTGCGCCACCCGGCCGTATCCGCCGAACGGGTCCGGCCGCTGGCCGGCGCCGTGCCGGCCGACGCCGAACAGGACGCCGAACGCGCCTTCGGCATCCTCGGCCGCTGGATGGTCTTCAACGACCCGCCGCAGCACCGCCGCCTCCGGCAGGTCTTCCAGGAACAGTTCTCCGCCCGCGGCATCGGGCGCTACCGCACCTTCGTCGGCCGCGCCACGCAGGCCATGCTGGCCCGACGCACCGGCGCGGGCCGGACCGGCAACCTGATGACCGACATCGCCCACCCGCTACCCGCTCTGGTCTTCGCCCGCTGGCTCGGCGTCCCCGCCGAACACGGACCGTCCTTCTGGTACTGGAACGCCCGCGTCGGTGACCTGGTCCTCGGCGCGGCCCAGGGCGAGGCGGAGTACCGAACCTCCCTGCAGTCGCTGGTGCAGTTGGAGGACTACCTGGCCGGCCTGGTCCGCGAGCGCCGGGAAGCGCCGAAACAAGACCTGATCAGCTCCGTCCTGGCCGGCGGCCAGATCGGCGAGACGGTCAGCGAGCTGGAGTTCGTCGGCCTGCTCACCCAGATGGCCTTCGCCGGCGGTGAAACCACCAGCAACCTGATCGCCAACACCATCCGGGCCCTGCTGCTCGACCCTTCACAATTGGAAGCCGTCCGCGCCGACCCCGCCCTGGTGCCGGTCGCCATCGAGGAAAGCCTGCGCTTCGACGGCCCGTCGAAGATGTCCATCCGTACGGCCGCCCGCGACCTCACCCTGGGCGGCCACGACATCCGCGCCGACGACCGTATCTACCTGGTCACCGCCGCCGCCAACCGCGACCCCGGCCAGTTCGCCGACCCGGACAGCTTCTCCCTCGAACGCGGCGGCACCGGACACCTCGGCTTCGGCCACGGCGCCCACTTCTGCATCGGGGCGGCCCTGGCCCGGTTGGTCGCTGCCGTGGTGGTCGAGGCCCTGCTCACCGAGCACCCCGGGCTGCGGCTGATCGACCCGGAAAGCCACACCTGGCAACTGTCCCTGCTGAACCGCAGCCTGACCGCTCTGCCGGTCCGGTACTGACACCGAGGAGGTCGATCATGGTCAACGTGCTCACCGACGCCGGTACCCGGCTGTGGGCGCCCGCCCGGCAGTCGTCGTTCCGGATGCTCTGGCTCGCCCAGGCGTTCTCCCTGCTAGGCGATGGCGTCAGCTACATCGCGTTCGCCTGGGTCACCCTGAATCTGACCGGTTCCAGCGTGTCCCTGGCCTACGTCCTCGCGCTGCAGGCCATCCCCCGAGCCCTGCTGACCCTCGTCGGCGGCTCGCTGAGCGACCGGTGGTCCACCCGCCGGATGATGACACTGTCCAGTTGGGCCCGCTCGGCCGTGATGATCGCGGTTGGGTCTGCCGCCCTCACCGGATCACTGACCCTGCCGCTGCTCTGCGTGGCCGCCGCCGTCTTCGGCGCCGTCGACGCGTTCTTCCAACCGGCCCGCGCCTCCATCCTGCCCACCGTCGTGTCGGCCGAACAGCTCACCCAGGCCAACTCCCTACTCGGGGTGGGCTCCCGTGTCGCGGCCGTGGCCGGCCCGGCGGTCGGTGGGCTCATCGTGGCGGGCGCCGGAGGCGAGGTCGCCTTCCTCATCGACGGGCTCTGCTTCGCCCTGTGCGGCCTGTTCGTCACCCGGCTCCCCGCCCCGGCACCCGCCTCCGCGCCCGGAAAACAGGCCGAGCCGGGACTGCTCGACCGCATCCGGGAAGGCCTGCACTACGTCTGGCAGGACCCCCGCATCCGGACAGTCCTGGTTGTCGACATGGCCGTGACCTTCTGCTACTCAGGTCCGTTCACGGTGGGTCTGGCCACCATGGCCCGCAACGACCTGACCGGCGGCTCCGTCACTCTCGGTGTGCTCAACGGCGCCCTCGCTGGCGGGGCCATGCTCGGCACCCTCGTCGGTGGCCTCGTCGGCAAAGGGCCGCGGGTGGGCCTGCTCATCGCCGCCCTGGCGGGATGGCTGGCCGTCGGCATGGTCGTACTCAGCCTCGGCACCGGGATCGTGGTGGCGGTCGGCACCGTCCTGTCGATGGGCTTCGCCATCGGCTTCCAAGGCGTCTACGGCCTCTCCTGGATCCAGGGCAACATCCCCGGCGACGTGCTCAGCCGGGTGATCTCGGTGGACATGGTGTTCGGGTATGCCATCGCACCGCTCTCCCTGGTGCTCTGCGGCGCCGTCGCCTCCCACAGCACCGGCGCCATGTTCGCCATGGTCGCGGCGGTCCTCGCGCTCACCGCCCTTGGCACCCTCGCCTCCCCCTCGGTCCGAGAAATGCGCTGACGCCCGGTGGGTGGCAGCCTTCCCGTTGCCACCCACCCGGGGTGATGCACCAGAGGCTCTGTTGCGTCGGCCGATCAGGCAGGGTTGACCGGTGAAGTCGGTGGCTCGGGCTCGTTCCTGGTCTCCTCCGCGCTCGGCGTCGATCCTGGTTGGATAGTCGGCTCGGAACTCTCACCGCTCCCTTGTTGGGAGGTACCACTCGTCCTCCGACCGGTATTGCAGAGCCAGTGGATCCCAGTCGCCGCCGTGGTCGAATTCGAACGAGCTCCAGTCCTCGTCGATCTCGAGCGCGTTGACCGTGACCTCGATTCCTTCCCGTTGGAGTATGGCGATGTAGCGATCGACTTCGGGGCCGAGGTGCTGGGCAAGATTGATGTGTACTTACGCAGGTTCGGCAGGCTCGTCAGCGTGTCGAGGTCGGGCACGTCACCGGTGTTGATCATCGTTAGCCGGCGCAGCCGCGGCGCGTTCCGGAGAGCCTCGAGCTTGCCGGCGCCGCAGCTGCCGGAGGCTACCTCACCTGCGATCGTGTCGGCGTCCTGTAAGAGGGCGTCTGATTCACGTAGTTTGCGTGCTATGAGGTTTTAGCCGTATCGCCAGCAGGACGTCGATAATCTGGCCGTACTGGTCGATCGCCCGGTAGGCGTAGCGCCACACGCCGTTGACCTTCACGTAGGTCTCGTCGACGAACCAGCGGTCGCCCGGCGCGTGCCGGGCGAATCAGGCGGCGTCGGCCAGCAAGGGAGTGAACCGTTGCACCCAGCGGTAGACAGTGACGTGGTCGACCTCGATGCCGCGTTCGGCGAGCAGCTCTTCCACGTCGCGGTAGGAGAGGCCGTAGCGCAGGTACCAGCGCACCGCCACCATGATCACCTCGGCCGGGAATCGGAACCCGGCGAACGCCGAGCGGGGAGCAGACCAAGAGCGCGGCCGAACAGCATGCTTCACCGGTCTAGCCTGCCTGGTCTCTCCGATCGGCGAACGCAACGGAGCCGACCCCCTTCATACGCCGTAAACGGAAATCGCGGTGCTGCACGGCGTGTCAGGTCGAGGATGAGGACGTGGCTCGAAGCAGATCTACGATGCTTGCGGCCCTGGCCGTTGCCTCGCTCTCCGCGTGCAGCAACGACGACAAGCCGGTAGCTACGCCCGTCGTGACCGCCCCATCACCATCGCAGTCCCAGCAAACCCCTGAAGAACCAGAGACCACACAGATTCTTGCCCGCCTCATCGGGCGCACCGGTGCATGGCAGGCAATCCTTGGCGAAGCGAGCGACCAGGGTGATCTCACGATCCACTTCAGGTGCACCGGCGGCGGGAACCTCACCGTCGGCACCTCGCATGGGGGCAGCGCCAAGAATGTCTGCGACGGAGATACCAAGATCTTCGCCGAATCGATCGATGTGCCGTCCGGGCCCGTAACCGTCACGGTCGAGCCAGACGATGATCAGCGATGGTGGCTGTATGTTGCGCGCGGTCCCGTAGAGCCCGGAGGCGAGTGGCCGACGGACGCCCCGGAGATCCAAACCGAGGGCTGAGCCGCGGGTGACCCATCCCAACCCGGATCCAACACACTCGCTCGGCGAGTGCATGCACCGGAACCCAGTTCGACAGCCTCAGCTTGTTCTTTAACCTGAGCGCTGTTGCGTTCTTCGAGGGTGATGGCGCGTTTGGTGGTTTTGCCGACGTCGTGGCGGGTGGCGGGCCGACGGTTCTTCGAGCCTGGAGTACGTCCGGGACCGGCGGCGGTGGGTTTCGGTGCACCCGCCGGTCGGGTGGGAGGCTGTCGCACAGCTTTCGATCTTGGGCTGTCAAGTCGGACGTTTGGTGTCGTAGCAGAAGAGTTTGTTCAGGTTGTGTACAGCGCCGAGCAGTTTGATCTCGGCGTCGACGCTGGTGGCGCCGCGGTAGTGCAGATGGCGACCAAATCGTTGGAACAGTTGCGCGAAACCGGGCTCGACCAGGGCGCTGCGGCGGGCGTAGAGCTCGCGACCGGCGGGGGTGGCTAGGCGGGCAGTGTTTCGGCCACCGGTGGGAGGTGCCGGACTACGCGGCGGCCGAGCTGGCGGAGATCGCCGTCCGCTACCTGCTACGGCGTGGTCATGAGGTGCCCGACGACGTCCGCGCGGCGGTGGCCGACATCGTCGTGGACCTGCCGGACCGCACGGTGCGCCGCGCTCACGCGCTCGCGGCGGGTCTCGCCCGTACGGCCGCATCGCGCACCCTGACCGTCGCCGACCTTGGCTTCCGGCCGGGGCGCGCCGGTGTGTCGATGGAGGGAGGCCTGGTCGGGGTGCCGGTAGACGGGGGCCTGGCGTCGGCGGCTCGTTTCTGAGCGCTCGACCAGCCACCCTGCGCGCCGCGCACCGTGTCTCCGCGGTGACGCAAAGTTCTTCCCTTCCCTTGGCAACATTGCGCAGCAGTCACCGCATTCAGCAGTCGAGAAACGAATCTTCGATCCAGGGAGAGCATGTATGTCGGTCGGTAGGTACAGCACGGCCCGGTGGCGCCCCCGCCTCCGCGGCGCCGTCGTCGCGGGCGCGGCACTCGTCCTGACGGTTGGCGTCGGCGTCGGGGTAGCGACCGCCGGCGACTCCCGCCCAGACCGCCCGGGCGGGGGCATGGCGGCGCGGGACCGTCCCACGCCGCCGGCCGACCCGACCGCGACGCCTCCCGGCCCGGCGCCCGCGCCCACCGCGACCGGCTCCGGGACGATGTCGGCGCCGCACCGTTCCGGGACGTCCGCCGACCCATCGACGGGAACGGTGGGTGCCACCGAGGGCGGCAATTACGCGCCGCCGCCGGCCAACGCCGGGGTCGACTACCAGATCGGTACGGCCTATCCGCCGCCGGCCGGGGTCGACGTCGTGCTGCGGGACCACGGCGCCGCGCCGGCGGCCGGCAAGTACAACGTCTGCTACGTCAACGGCTACCAGACCCAGCCCGAGGACGCCGACTGGTGGCACACCCATCACCGTGACCTGCTGCTCACCAGCGGCGGCCAGGACGTGATCGACGAGGAGTGGGGCGAGATCCTGCTGGACATCTCCACCCCGGCCAAGCGCTCCGCCCTCGCCACGATCGTCAACGGCTGGATCGACGAGTGCGCGAGCAAGGGATTCAAGGCGGTCGAGGTGGACAACCTGGACACCTTCACCCGGTCCAAGAACCTCCTCACGGCCGACCACGCGACGGCGTACGGCAAGCTGCTCGCCGACCACGCGCACAGCCGGGACCTGGCCATCGGCCAGAAGAACGCCGCCGAGCTGGCGACGGAGATGCGTCCGACGGTAGGGTTCGACTTCGCCATTGCCGAGGAGTGCGCGCACTGGGACGAGTGCGAGTCCTACACCGAGGCGTACGGCGACCACGTCGTTGTGATCGAGTACACCGCGCGCGACTTCGGCAAAGCGTGCCGCGGGTTCGGCAGCACGCTGTCGATCGTCCTGCGGGACCGCCAGGTGACGGCACCTGGCTCGCCCGGGTACGTCTTCAAGAACTGCTGATGGGAGCCGCAGCGCATGTCCCAGGGGTTCGACGCCTTCGTGGTGGCCCGCGGACATGCGCTGCGGCGCTTCGCCCACGTCCTCTGCGGCGACCCGCACCTGGCCGAGGACCTCGTCCAGGAGGTACTGGCCCGGGCACATCGGCGCTGGGAGCGGATCGAGGCGATGGACCTGCCCGAGGCGTACGTTCGCAAGGCCGTCGTCCGGGAGTATCTCTCCTGGCGCCGCCGACGCTCCAGCACCGAGCGGGCGATGGCCGAGCTGCCGGACCGGCCCCAGCCCCCTGGCCCCGGTCATGACCCGGCGCACGACCTGGCGGCCCGGGACGAGATGTGGGCGCTACTCGCCGGTCTACCCCGGGCCCAGCGCGCCGTGCTGGTGCTGCGTTTCTACCTCGACATGACCGACGAGGAGATCGCCAACACGCTCGGCTGCGCACATCCCACCGTGCGCGCCCACGCTTCCCGGGCACTGGGTCGGCTGCGGGCCGCGATGGCCGACCGATCGGCACCGCAGACAGTGGAGGTGAGCGTTGAGCGACGTTGAGCGGTTGCTGCGCGACGCCATGCACGAGCGCGCCGAACAGACACTTGCCGGCACCGGACTGCTGGCCGACGTCCACCGCCGCTCGGCCCGCCGGGACCGGCGCCGCCGCTTCAAGGCGGCCGGGGTCGGCCTGGCGACGCTGCTCGTGGCCGTCGGTGTGGTCACCGGGGTGGTCCGGCCGGGCGGCGACGACGGCTCCCGGCGCGCCGTACCCGCCACGGCGAGCCTCGACCCCGGCGGGCTACGGCTGCTGGCACCGTCGGCGGACGGCACGCCGGTCTTCCCGTACCGCCCCGGCGTGACGCCGGCCGGCGGCTTCGCCGCCCCGGTCGTCTCGATCGAGGCCGGGCGGATCGTGGCGTTCTACGAGGCGAAGGACCCGGTCCGCGGCGTGGACGTCACGATCAGCGTCGGCGGCGAGCGCCCGGTCTTCGACGCGCCGGCCGGCCCGGTCAGCGAGAAGGCGCAACGGCTCCACGGCGGCCGTCCGGCCACCCTGCGCACCGTCTCGGTCTCGCCCGCCGCGCAGCTCAGCCTGTACTGGCAGGAATCGCCGGCCCGCTGGGTGCGGATCGACACCGACGACACATTCACCGCCGCCGAGCTGGTGAACTTCGCGAACCGGCTGGAGCCGGCCTCGGTGCCGGTGACCGCCCCGTTTCGCCTTGATGTGGCGCCGGTCGGGATGCTGCTGGACACCGTCACGGCGTCGATGATGTCGTGGCGACCCGCCACCGGAGCCGCCACCAACGCCGACCTGGTCAGCTGCGTGCTGACCAGGCCACGCACCCACGCCGGCCCCACCACAACGGTCGGGCGGTACCGGGGCACGCTGCGCCGCACCGCCACCGAGACGACTCTCACCGTCGCGCTCGACGACCGGGACCAGTCGCTCGTGGTTCGGGTACCGGCCCGATACCCGATCAGCGACGCGGATCTGGTCCGCTTCGCCGCCGGCGTAGACGTCACCGACCACGCCGAACCGGCGGGCGGCTGACCCACCCGCAATTCACCGGAGCACACCACCTGAGCGCAACGCCGCGGCGACGTCACCGAACGGAACGATCGCGGTGACGACGCCACCGGTGCCGCCGGCGCGGCGGCTCCCCCGTCCCTCGGCCCCACGTTCGCCCGGCCCGGGTGGGTCGCGGCGGATGCCGGGGTGGCGGCGAGCGCCTCCCCCACGACGTACGCCTCGATGCCGGCCAGGTCGAGCGCCGGGCAGGTCACCATGGACGAGGTCGTCACCGTGAACGTCGCCGGGCCGCCGCCCGGCGGACGGCCGGTGAGCACAGCACGTATCACGCCGGAGTAAGGCCCACTCGGCGACCCGGCGGCGCGCCGGCTCCGGCAGGCCCGCGCCGAGGACCAGTACCCGGCCCTGGCTCGCCAGCCGCTCCAGCTCGGCCAGGGTCACCGACCTGCCCTCGGCGCCGAAATCGGCCCCGAACGGTACGACGGCATGGGCCGCATGACGGCGTCGTCACCGCCACGCGCCTGCGTGAACGCCCGCGCGGCGTGCCGGCGCAGCTCGGGTTCTGCGAGCCGGCGCCGCAGCCGGCGCGCCTTCCGCCGCCGCGTCCACCAGCCGTCCTGCGCCGTCTTCACACCGGACCTGCCCACGTCACGCCGCCCAGGTTCGGTCGGCGTGGCGGCCGCGGCGGTGGCTCTCCTCGGGCAGGATTCGGCGGAGCATCTCGGCCGCGTTCCGGGACCTCGACTTCACCGTGGCGACCGGGACCCCGAGCTGGGCGGCGATCTGCGGCCCGGTCTCGCCCAGGTAGTGCAGGCGGAGCAGCACTTCCCGGTGCGCCGGCGAGAGCGCCGCCATCGCGGCGAGCAGATCGCGTCGGACCACCACGGCGTCGGCGTCGTCGGACACGGCGACGGTCGCCGCGAGGCCGAGATCCCGCACCTCGCAGGGGCGGGCCCGGTCCCGGCGGTAGGAGTCGATCACCAGGTTGCGGGCAACCCGGAACAACCAGGGACGCAGCGATGACGCCTGCCGGGACAGTCGCGGGGCGAGCACCGCGGCCCGCAGGAGGGTCTCCTGTACGAGGTCCTCGGCGCGGTCGTGATCGCCGTACAGCAGACGTTGAACGTAGCTGATCAGCGGCTGGCGGTAGTGCGTCACCAGGCCGGTGATGAAGTGCTCCCCCTGGTCCGCAGACCAGCCGGGGTCGGGGCGGCCCGGGTCCTCGCCGGACGGGCCGCTCCCGGTCGTCGGGTCGCTCACCTGTGTTCTCCTCTCTCCGCCGCCGGCGGCCCGGCCGCCAGGGCGGTGGCCGGCACCGCCTGCGGCGGCAGATCGCTGGGCAGCGGCAGGCCCACGCCGGCCGCGTCGGGCACCCGGCGGGCATGCCGCCCGACCATGTCGTGGACGAGTCCTACTGCCGACCGGCCGTGCGCGAAGTCCGCGTCCGCGGAGCGCTCGGCGAGCAGACCGGCCAGCCCGTCACGGACGTCGTCCGGCATCCGGTAACCCGCGCAGGTCACGGTCGCCGCGGCGATCTCGACCAGATCCGCCGCGTCCGGGTCGGGAAAGGTCAGCGTGGCGCCGAACCAGGGCCGCAGCCGCGGATCCAGGTCGAACAGGTGTCCGATGCCGGTCGGGCAGCCGGCCGGGAGAACCGCGGTCCCGGCGTCGGCGTCCAGCAGGGCCAGCAGCTCCCGGACCGCCTCGGCCGGCACCCGGTCCCGTCCGGACCGCCGTCGCGGTGGCCCGGACGGCGTGCTCGGCACTGCGGGCCCTTGTTCTTCAGCACGTACGGCCGGTGGACGGGGTACGGCTCTTCGCTCGGCCCCAACCGCACGGGCGGCTTCGGGCCCGTGGGCCGGGCGACGGGCGGCTGCGGCTTTGCGGGCCGCGCGGAGGGCGGCGGGACGGGGGGCCGCAAAGCCGCAGCCGCCGGGGAGGAGGTCGTGGCCTTCGCGGACGGCGAGGCCGAGGAGGACGGCGGAGCCAACGACGCGGGGACAGCCGGCGTGGGGGCGCCGGGGCGCGGTGGGAGGGCGCCCGCCACCGGCTCCCGGGCAGCGGCCCCCTGGTCGACGCCGCCATCGGGGCCGGCGGCTCCGCCGAGCAGTGCGGTCGACGCGGCCAGGGTCACGGCGGCGACCGCGGCGAGCGGCCACGCCCAGCGGCCGCGGCGCGGGTGGCGAGGCGGGCGGGCCGATACCGGTCACCGACGGAGCCGCGACCTTTCCCACCTCGCCAGCCGGCGCGTCGGCGGACTGGGCCACCTGAGTCTCCCCACGTCTGTCGGAATCGTTGCCGGTCGACGCCCAAGCCGACCGGCAACGGATTCAATGTGGCCCACAGCGCCGTGTCAACGGGGCGCGGGACCACGGCGACCCGGTCTTCAGCTCGGCTTCAGAGCCGCTTGGCAGCGGCGTCGATCTCGCGGCTACGCCACGCCGGCCGGATCAGGGCCGCGACCCGTCCCGCCGGCCCAGGCGGCCCCCGCTCTCCTTCAGCGAAACTTCAGCGCCGCTGCCTGGTCCTTTCAGCACCCGGGACCGTTGTAGAGATTTATGAGTTCAGTCACCGAGGCCGGCCGGTCACCCGAGCCGACCCGCTTCTCCCTGCTCGGCCCGGTTCGCGCCTGGCGCGGCGGCGCACCCGTGGACCTGGGGCCACCGCAGCGCCGGGCGGTCCTCGCCGTCCTGCTGCTCCGCCTGGATCGGCCGGTCACCGTCAAGGAGGTCATCGCCGCGGTTTGGGGCGCCACGCCGCCGAGCACCGCGGCCGGCTCCGTACAGACCCATGTGTCCCTGCTGCGCTCCACACTGGAGCCGACTCGCTCGCGGCGCACCGGCGGCTCGGTCCTGCAGTCGGTGGCGGGTGGCTACCGCATCGGGGGCGATGCCGACCTCGACCTGGTGGCGGTCCGCAAGGGTCTCGCCCGGGCCCGGGCCATGCGCGCGGCCGGCGACCTCGCCGGCGCCGCGACACAGTATCGGTGCACCCTGGACCTTTGGTACGGCGAACCGCTCGCCGACGTGCCCGGGCCGGCCGCCGACGCGGAACGGCGCCGGCTCGGCGAGACCCGGTTGGAGGCCGTCGAGGAGCGGCTGGAGGTGGAGCTGCGATTGCGCCGCTTCCACGGCGTCGTCAGCGAGCTCGCCGCGCTCACCGCCGCGCATCCGGTGCGCGAGCGGCTGCGGGTGCTGCAGCTCCAGGCGCTGCATGGTTCCGGCCGTCGGGCGGAGGCGCTGGCCGCCTACGCCGAGGCGCGTCGGGTACTGGCCCGCGAACTGGGCGTCGAGCCCGGCGGTCAGCTCCGGCGCCTGTACCAGTTCGTGCTCGCGGACGAGCGGATGGGCGTGCCGCCGGTCGGCCCGCGGCCGTCGCTCGCCGGTACGGGATCGCCTCGGGTCGGGACCGGACCGGAGGGCGGGCAGGCGGGAGCCGTACCGGCGCGGGTTCCCCCCGTCGCCGGCGACCCGGCCCCGCCGCCCGCGCAGCTTCCCGCGCCACCGCGCCGGTTCACCGGCCGCCGCGCCGAGCTGCACCGGGTCCTCGCCGCGACCGGTCAACGGGACCCGTCCGGCCTGCCGCTGGTGCTGGTCACCGGCATGGCCGGGGTCGGCAAGACGGCGCTGGCACTGCGGGCTGCACACGAGTTGCGTGACCAGTACCCCGACGGGCAGCTGTTCGCCCGGCTGCACGGCTGCGAATCCGCCGCCGATCCAGCCGCCGTCCTCGCCGGTTTTCTCCGGGCGCTGGGCGCGCCGCCGTCGGCGGCGACCGTCGGGCCGGCGGAGCGCTCCGCCCTCTACCGCACTCTCCTGGCCGACCGGCGGGTGCTGATCGTCCTCGACGACGCGCACAGCGCCGAGCAGGTGGCCGCGCTGCTGCCCGGCAGCCCCCGGTGCGGCGTCCTGGTCACCGCCCGCCGCCGCCTCGCCGAGCTGGAGGCGGAGTGCCGCGTCGAGCTGACCGCGCTCACCCCCGACGACTCGCTGGCGCTGCTCTGCGCCCTCGCCGGCCCGACCCTCACGATCGGCGAGACCGCCGCGCTGCGCCGCCTCGGCGACGCCTGCCACGGCCTGCCGCTCGCCCTGCGGGCGATCGGCGCCCGGCTCGTGAGCAACCCGCAGTGGAGCGCCGCGGCGCTCGCGACCCGGCTCAGCCCCGACCGGCCCCACCTCGTCGAGCTGCGGGCCGGCGCGCTGGACGTCGCCGCGAGCCTGGACCGGGGCTACCGCCAGCTCGACCCGTACGCCGCCCGGGTGTTGCGGCTGCTGGCGCTGCCCGGCCCGCGGGTGGTGACGCCGCAAGTGGCCGCGGCCGTGCTGGGCGACAGCGCCGGCGAGGTCGAGGCCGCCCTGGATCGCCTCGCCGACCGGTACCTGCTGGAGTCGCCGGAGCCCGGCCGGTTCGCGTACCACCGGCTCGTGCAGCTCTTCGCACGGCAGCTCGCTGCCGCCGAGGACAGCGTCGCCGACCGCGACGTGGCGCTGCTGCGGTTCGCGCACCACCACCTGCGGCCGGACGGTCCCGAGGCGAAGCCGGGACCGGGTATCACGGACCGGGACACCCGTGACTGGCTGGACCGGCGGCGGGCAGCCCTGGTCGGACTGGTCCGCCGGTACGGGCGCCATCCCGGCCTCGGTCCCGGGCTCGGCGCCGACCTGCTCAGCGCGCTGGCGCGGCCGCTCGCCGTCGGGGCCGGCGGCTGCGGCGACACCGGGTGACCGGTGCGAGCCGTCGACCTGCGCGGCCACCGCGGCTCGACGCCGGGCCGTCAAGACGTATGTAATGTGTTCGATGATTCTGGACGTCCCCGCGATCAAGGTCGCCACGGTCACCGGCTCCGCGCCCGACGCGACGGCGGTCCGGCTGCTGGGCCCGGTCGCCCTCCTGCGCGACGGCACCCCGTGCCCGCTGCCCGGGATCAAGACCCGGTACCTGCTCGCGGTCCTGTCCATACACGCGAACCGGCTGGTCGCGATCGACACCTTGGCCGACGTCCTGTGGCCGCAGCGGGCCCCCCGAACGTTCCGCAACAACGTCCAGGTGTACGTGTCGAAGCTGCGTCGCATCCTGCGGAGGCCGGGCGACGACGACCCGCCGATGGGCATCGAGACTTGGCCGGAGGGGTACCTGCTACGGACTCCGGGCCGGGCCGTCGACCTCGACCAGGTCCGGCATCTGGCCGAGGAGTCACGGCGCGCGGACCGCCTCGGCGACCTCGAGCGGGCGGTGCGGCTGTCCACCGAGGCCCTGTCGGGCTGGGACGGTCAGCCCCTCGCGGATCTCTCCGGAGTCTGGGCCGACGACATCCGCCAGGCCCTGCAGCGGGAACGGCTCGGCGTCCTGGCCACCGGCTTCGACCAGCGGCTGCGGCACGGCGACCCGGCCGACGCCGTCGAGGACCTGTACGAGGCCGTGGCCGCGCACCCGTTGACGGAGATACTGGTCGAGCAGCTGATGGTCGCGCTGAGCCGGTGCGGCCGCCAGGCCGAAGCCCTCACCTGCTACGCCGAGGCGCGGCAGCGGTTCATCGACCGGCTCGGCGACGAGCCCGGCCGGCGGCTGCGGGAGCTGCACGAACGCATCCTGCGCCGCGACGAGGGCACCGACCCCGGCGAAGCGCCGCCGACCACACCCGTCACCGTACAGCCGGCCGGCGGCATCCCTTCTGGCGGTCCGGTCGGCCAGCTCCCGCCGGACATCAGCGACTTCACCGGCCGCGACCCCGCCGTAGCGAGCCTGCTGAGCCGGCTCGGTCCGGCCGCGGCGGCGCCCGGAGCGCCGACCACCACCGGCGTGATGCTCTACGGACCGGGCGGCATCGGCAAGACCACCCTCGGCGTCCGCGTCGCCCACCTGCTGCGCGACCGGTACCCGGGCGGTCAGCTCTTCGTCGACCTCGACGGCGCCCGGCCGGAGCCGACCCCGCCGGCGGCCGTGCTCGCCGGGTTCCTCCGGGCGCTGGGGGTCGACGGCAAGCACCTGCCGGACACCTGCGACGAGCGCAGCCGACTGTTCCGCTCGCTCGTCGCCGACCGCGGGGTGCTGGTCGTGCTCGACAACGCCGGGCACGAGGCCCAGGTCCGCCCGCTGCTGCCCGGCTCCGGCTGCGGCACGCTGGTGACGAGCCGCCGCCCCCTCGTCGGCCTGGAGGGCTTCACCGCCATCCGGTTGGAGACCCTGCCGCCGGCCGATGCGGCGACGCTGCTGGGCAGGATCTGCGGCCCCCGGCGGACGACGGCGGAGCCCGCGGCGGCGCAGCGCATCGCCCAGCTCTGCGGCGGGCTGCCGCTGGCGCTGCGCGCGGCCGGGGCGCGGCTCACCGCCAAGCCGCACTGGTCGCTGGGGCGCATGGCGGCCCGGCTCGACGACGAGCACCGCCGCCTGGACGAGCTCGCCGCCGGCGACCTCGCAGTCCGGGCCAGCCTGGGCCTGAGCTACGCGGACGCCAGCGAGGCGGACCGGCGGGCGGCCCGCGCGCTGAGCCTGATCCCGACCGTCACCTGGTCGCCGTGGAGCATCGCCGCGGTGCTCGACTGCGACGAGGAGGAGGCCGAAGAGATCGTCGAGCGGCTGGTCGACGCACAACTGGTAGAGGCGGTCGCCACCGATGAGGGCGGCCGATCCCGGTACCGCTGCCACGACCTGGTCCGGGTCTTCCTCGCCGAACGGCTGATGGCGGAGGACCCCGAGGAGGTGCGGCGGGTGGCCGCACGCCGGTGGCTCGACTCCTGTCTGTCGCTGGTGACGCACGCGGTGATCCAGGCGGGCGAGCGACCCCGCGCCCGCGACCTGTCCGCGGGCTCGCACCCCGGCCCGCGGCACGCCGCCACAGTGGAGCTGGTGGACCACGACCCGTTCGACTGGTACCTGACCGAACGGAGCACCCTGGTGACAGCCGTCGAGTGGGCGGCCCGGCAGCAGCTGAGCACGCTGTGCTGGCGGCTCGCCCACACTCTGCAGCCGTTCTTCGAAGTCGCCGGCGACTGGGACGACTGGCGCCACACCCACCAGCTCGCCCTCGACGCGGCCGTCACGGCCGCGGATCCCACCGGCGAGGTCGCCATCCGGTACGGCCTGAGCCGCCTCGCCCTGGACCAGGGGCGCAAGGAGGAGACCGTCGCCACGCTGGACGACGTCGTCGTCCGGGCCCGCGAGCTGGACCTCCGATGGCTGCTGGCCGACGCGCTGCGGTGCCTGGGCGACGCCCATGCCGGCTGCGCCCAGCCGGACCGCGCGCGCGAGTGCTACCGGGAGGCGCTCCCGCTCAGCCGCGAGCTGGGCGACCCGATGGCCGAGGTGGCGATCCTGCACGGGCTCGGCATGGTGCACCACGACGCGGACCGCGTCGACGAGGCGGTCGACAATCTCCGGGCCGCGCTCGCGGTGGTCGACGGTTCGCGGGGCAAGCACATGCGCCCGTGGGTGCTCGCCTCACTCGGGTTCGTCCTCATCTCCGCCGGCGCGGCGGCGGAGGCGGCCCGCTGCGGCGAGGCTGCCCTCGCCGGGGCGAGAGCGTTCAACAACTGGCGCGACGAGATCCTCGCGACGCGCTGCCTCGGCGCCGCCCGGCAGGCGCAGGGCCGCCATGACGAGGCCCGCGAGCTGTTCACGCGGGCACTGTCCATGAGCCGCGAACTGACCGACGAACTGAACGAGATCCGCGGCCTACGCGACCTCGCCGGCATCGATGCCCTGATCGGCGCCGACGAACGGGCGACGGCCGAGGCGACCGCGGCGCTGCGGGCGGCCCGCACGCGGGGGTACCGCCGCGAGGAGGCCCTGACGCTGGCCACGCTGGGCGACATCCACCTGCGGGCCGGTCGCCGCGACGATGCCGGCGCGGCGCTGCAGGACAGCGCCGACATCCTCCACGACCTGCGCCTCACCCGGCTCCTCGATGAAGTGGTCACCGCGGTCCGGAGGGGCGGCTGGCCGGCCTGAGTCACCACGCCCCGCCCTCCGCACTCCACGACGTCTTCACGATCACATTGCGGACGGCCGGACTGCCCCACAGGGCGTAGCCGGCACCGGTGTCAGTCCGAGAGGATCCCCGCACCGCGCCAATCGCGGCGTCGCGGGACGCGGGTCCCGCGACCGACACCGACACTTCGGAGGAAGTCCATGCGCGTCGTCCGACCACCTGTCACCACCGCACTCCGCACCGCCGCCGCGGTGCTTCTCGGGCTGCTGGTGGCCACCACCACGACCGTCGCCCCGGCCTCGGCCGCAGCGCCCGCGACCAGCGCCCAGGCGCCGGCCGCGGCGCCAGGGCGGGGCGTGGCGGTCGCGCTGGTGAACGGCGTCCGCGGTGCCTGCCTGGACCACGAGGACTGGGGCAACGCCCCGCGCGCCGGGCTGTGGGGTTGCCACTATGGCGCCAACCAACGCTGGCGGCTCGTCGACGTGGAACGCGGGCTCGTCGTGGTGCAGAACGAGGCCAGCGGCAAGTGCCTGGATGCTTACCGCTGGGGAGAACAAGCCAAGATGAGCGACTGTCGCTACCAAGAAAGCCAGCTGTGGTTCGTCCACACCATCACGGGCAACCAATTCGCCCTCGCTTCCCCCCGTAGCGGGTGCCTCGAACACGAGCGCTGGGGCGACAGTAACCGAGCGGTACTCGGCGATTGCACCGCCGACTACAACCAGCGGTGGGTGACGGTGGTCTGACCGGACGCCGCCACCGCAGCAGGCCACGCAGGACGGTCCAGCTCACCCGATCGTCCTGCGTGGTGGCTGCCGATCGAGTCGCACAATACGAGCGAGGTCGTCGACAACATCTCCGGGGTCCGAGCGCGTTGATGAGGTACAGGACTGCACCACGATCCCGACCGGAGGACGACAATGCCGATGCGACCCGCACGCAACCTCTGGGCCGCGGCCCTGACCACAGCCGCGCTCGGCGCGCCAACCGCCCTCGCCGGCGCCGCCTGCGCGGCACCGTCGCTCTCCGACGGCGTCGCCGTACCGCGGGCCACCCGAGCTGACGCTTCGGCGGCACCCCGGGGGGCGCGAACGGACGGCGCCCGCCCAGTCGAGCTGCGCAACGTACGCGGCAGCCTGCAGAACTCCTGCTGGCTCGGCGCCGACCGGCTCGTACTGACCCAATTCGCCGGCGGCTACAACCGCGGCGACGCCAGGGTCCGCAGCGTCACCCTCGACGCCTCCTACCGCGGCACGGTCACCGACACCCCGGCCCACGGCGCCAACATGCCGGCCGGGTGCAGCCACGCCGGGACCGTCGTGTACAGCGCCGACACCGACTCGGGTGACGCCATCATGGCCGTGGCCCTGCCGGGCGGGCAGCCGCGCACCGTGCTGCGCCGGCCGGGCCAGTTCGCCTGGGGTGCGTTTCTTCCTGAGTGAGCTGCGCGACGAGCATCGATATCCGCCCGCTGTGGCCTTCGCTGACCGGTTGGTATGGGTTGGTTGACCGGTTCCCGGTGGAGGTGGGCGGGTGGATGGAGATCAGATCGTGCGGTTGCTGGCCGAGCGGGAAGCGGCGGCTCGGGCCGAGTGGTTGCGATTGGAGCTGTCAACGCTCCGCGAAATTTGGATCTGACCCACTTTTCGTGATCAGAGACTGACCCCGACTCGTGGATCCACTGTGTATGGTCGGCCGCCGTGCGGGTTGCTGATCTTGCTGTGGTCCTGCCTCACCTGGCAGCTGTGGTCGTTGAGAAGGTCGAACGCGTGGCGTCTGGGCTGCGCTTGCACGTGCGAGCGCGGTCTCGCCGGGCCGCGTGTCCGCGGTGTAGCCGCCGGTCGAGCAGGGTGCATAGCCGATACGAGCGTCGCTTGACCGATGCCGCGGTGGCGGGCTCCCCGGTGGAGTTGCGATTGCGAGTTCGCCGGTTCTTCTGCGACGTAGATCTTTGCCCGGCCCGGACGTTCGCAGAACAGGTTCCGGGACTGACCAGCAAATGGGCACGTCGCAGCCCGCTGATGCGCAGATCGCTCGAGATCATCGTGCTCGCCCTTGCCGGGCGAGCCGGCGCCCGACTGGCCGTGCTGATGGGTCTTGCGGCCAGCCGCAGCAGCATGCTGCGCCTGATCCGCTCACTCCCGGATCCCGATTATGGTCAGGTGACGGTTCTCGGCGTTGATGACTTTGACACCGCACATCTCGCCCAGCCAGGAGTTCCAGTCCAGGCCGCGGTGGCGTACGGGGGTATTGGTCACGACTGCTCCCTGCAATCCGGGGATCGATGCCCCCGCCCGGCGACGGCCGAGGGCAGAACGGCTTCTCGCGATGGACTCGTGCCGCGGATCAGCTGCGGTGCAGCTTCTCCTTCACCGCGTCGAGCTTCTCGTCGATCTTCGCCTTGGCCTCGGTACGCTTGCGCTCGCGCAGCACCCGGCCGGCCTCCTTCTGCGCTGCCTCGGCCGCCGCATCGGCGGCCTCTACCTCGGCACTGACCTGTGCGGCCGGCTGCCGTTCGACGGTCGCGCCGAATCGGGCGGCGAGCTGGTCGAGCGGCTCGGGGGTGTTCTCGGCAACCTCGATGATCAGGGCCGTGGTGCCGGGCGCGATCTGCGCGGACAGCAGAGCCACCGCGCTGTCTACACCAGACGCACGCTCGATGTCGAACACGCCACCGACCAAAGCGCCGGCGCCCAAGCCGACCGGCACGCCCAGCGGGCCGACGAGCACGCCGACGAGCATGCCGATCAACCCGCCTGCGGTCGTACCGACGCCGATGACGGCGTCTTCCCCTTCCGGAACCCGAAGTGCGCCGTCGGGTGTGCGCTCGACCAGTGCGGCGCTGCCCACCTCGATGCTCGTCAGGCTCCACGCGAGTCCGCGTAGGTCACTCAGGGCCTGGTAGGCCTGACTCGGCTGCGGGAAACGGATGACGGCAACGGATTCGGTGGTGGTCATGAAACCCTCCTTTGCTGCTGGGCCGGTTCCTCCGACTCCCGGCGTTCTCGATCTTTCGATCATTTCTGTTATTTAGTATCAGTCCTGACGTTGTAGTCAGTCAATAGCGCTGCTCACACTCATGCCAGGGGACGCTGGGGCCATGCCGCGCGATGCCGCCCGCCGCGGGATCAGGCGAGCAGCTGCTCAACCTGCCGGCCGGTCCGGCGCAAGCCGAAGGCGGCGAAAGCCTCGTTGATCCCGTGAACGACTCACACCCCGACCAGGGTCGGCCAGCGTGACCAACAACCGGTGCCCAGGAATGGACCCGCCCACGCCCGAACACCAGCTCGGCGATGCCCAGCGGTAGCCCGAAGAAGGCCGGGTACCAGCCATTGCGTCACAGATGGAGCCGTGACGGCGGGTCGAGGTCAGGAACTCGTCGCACGGGCACGTTCGGCGGTGCAGGCGTGCGCATCGATGGCGTCTAGGATTGCTAGCTCGGCGCTGTCCACCGCCCATACGGCGAAGTCGATGGCGCCGGTCGCATTGGCGTCCGCGCAGTGCGCCTCACGGGCAGCAGGCTTGGCATCCAGCTCGCCTTGCGTGTCGATCTTGGCCTTGACGTCTTCGATCTTGGCCGCGGCGTCGGCCGTCTGCGCCCAGTTGATACAGGCATGGTCGGGGGCCTCCCACGGCCCGTTGCCGGGCCGTGTTGACGCTCTCGTCTAGTTCGCCCTGAGCCTGGTCGATCCGCTTACCGATCTGCTCACGCGATTCGTTCGAGGCGCTCTGCACTGCCGTCCTGGATCGCCGCGACGGTCGACGCTGATCCTGCCGCCTTGCACCGGCCGTGCCGGTGCAGCGGAGAGCCTGGGCGAGGGGTGGTAGCGCGCCCGGTCTACCAGGCTTCGAGTTGAGGGAGGGGGCGCGTGGCGATCCTTTTGGCGTCCTGGGTGGACACGCCGAGCATGCGCAGGATGGCCTCGGCGAGTTGGTCGACCGCCGTCTCGTCGATCACCTCCGGGTCGTCCTGGTGCACGCGCAGCAGTCCGAGCAGTCCGCCGGCCACCGCGCTCAGGGCGACCTCGGGGTGGGGCGCCGCGAATCGCCCGGCGGCCTGGCCGCTCTTGATGTCGCGCAGCGCGCGCGGTGCCAGGCCGCGGGGAACGGCCAGCAGGTCGAGCCCGGCGCCAGTGATGAATCCGGCCAGATCGGGGTGGGTCCAGCCGAGGCGGCCCGATATGCGCAAGGAGGTGGCGAACACCTCGGCGGGGTCGTCAAGCCCGGCGCAGGCGCGGTCGATCATCTGGCCCCAGCGCTCCAGAGCCTCCTCGGAGGCGGTCCGGAACAGCTGTTCCTTGCTGTCGAAGTGGTTGTAGAAGGACCCGAACCCGATGTCCGCCGCTTCGGTGATCTCTTGGATGCTCGCGCGCTCGCCACGGCCCTCGGCGATCAGCCCGATGGCGGCGCCGATGAGGGCCTGCCGGGTGCGGGCCTTACGCCGGTCCAGCCGGGTCCCCGCAGGTGCGCTGTTCGCTGATGCCGGCTGCGCCATCGGTATCCCTTCCACTTCCCGGATCACACCATAACCGGCGCGCTGCCCGCTCCGTCTGCGGCGGCCCATCGCCGCCGTGATCTCCGCGTCGAACGGTCACACGGAAACCCTTGACGATGCGCTACTCAGAACTGATACTCAATAACAGAACTGATGTGAACCATTAGATCACAGGATGGCGGTGGCATCAACGATGTCCGGCAACGGAGTGATCATGAGCAAGCTGAGCCCGGACCCGGAACGCGAGGATCCGCACCGATCGCTGCACAGCGAGACCGCCGGACTGCCCGGGGAGCACCCGGGACGAGCCCGCAACCCCCTCATCCGGATCACCGGATTGGCGTGGCTCGAGTTCGAGAAGCCGGACCTGGCCCGGGCGGAGCGCTTCCTCGTCGACTTCGGGTTCACGGTCACCGACCGCACCCCGGAGGCGCTGGTACTGCGCGGGCACTGGGCCGGCACGCCGAGCATGGTGGTCCGGCGGGGTGCGACATCCCGGTTCGTCGGGCCGGCGTTCGCCGCGGATGCCCGCGCGGATCTGGACCGGCTGGCGCGCGCTACGGACCGGAGTGTCCGGCCGCACCGGGGCGGTCACGCCGTGGACCTGGTCGACCCGAGCGGGTTCCCCGTCCGGGTGGTGTACGGCGTGCCCGAGTTGCCGGCCCTGCCCGAGCGCGACCCGTCGCCGGTGAACGCCGGGAACCGTTCCGCCCGGGTCAATGCCACCCAGCGGCCGGCGCGGCGTGCCGCGCAGATCCAGCGTCTCGGGCACGTGGTCCTAGGCACCACCCGGTTCCGGACGGCCCTGGACTGGTATCTGGAAACTCTGGGGCCGATCGTCAGCGACTTCCTGTACCTCGACGGGCAGCGCGAGCGCGGTCCGGTGATGGCGTTCATCCGCTGCGATCTGGGCAGCGTGCCCGCCGACCACCACACCCTTGCGATGGCGCTGCAGCCGCAGACCGGGTACCTGCACTCGGCGTACCAGGTGACCGATCTGGACGAGGTGGCGGCCGCGGGGTGGTATCTGGGCGAGCGCGGGTACCGGCACGCCTGGGGCATCGGCCGGCACATCCAGGGCAGCCAGATCTTCGACTACTGGCGGGATCCGGACCGGCTGATGTTCGAGCACTACACCGACGGTGACCTGTTCGACTCCACGATGCAGCCGGGCTGGGCGCCGCTGTCGGCCAGCGGGCTGTCCCAGTGGGGGCCGAAGGCGACCGCCCGGTTCACCGGGGCGCGCGACCCCGAGGTGCTGCTCGCGGCGATCAAGGCCCTGACCGACAGGGGCAACGAGGTCGACTTCGCCGCCCTGCGCGGCCTGATCCAGGCGATGTCGTCATGAGCGTCAATCTCGCCCGTACCGCAGAGGGGTGGTGGGTGCAGGCGCCCGCCGGCCTGGTCCGCCTGGATCTGCCCGCCGGCGCCACCGGCGAGCTGCTGGCCGATCGGATCGCCCTCGACCGGGCGATCCGGTCCGCCCTCGCGGCGGCGCCGGCCGGCGCCCGGCCTGCGGAGGCGCTCGGCCTGCTCAGCCCGGTGACCGCGCCCACCAGGGTCGTCGCGCAGATGGTCAACTATCGGTCACACGCCGTCGACTCCGGCATGGACCCGGACCGGGTGCCGCCGGCCTTCTTCCGCAAGACCTCGCACTCGATCACCGGCCCGACCGGCGACATCGTCCGACCCGCCGGGGTCGACTTCCTGGACTACGAGGTCGAACTCGGGCTGGTCATCGGCCGGGACCTCCCGGTCGGCGCCACGGTGACGGACGAGAATCTGTCCCGGTACGTGGCCGGCCTCGTGGTCACCAACGACGTCAGCGCCCGGCAGATCCAGCTGACCCGTACCCAGTTCTACGAGGCGAAGTCCTACCCCACCTTCACCCCGGTCGGGCCGTGGCTGACCCTGCCCGACGCCGACGACCTGAACCGCCTGGACACGTTGCGGCTCACCCTGGCGGTAAACGGGGAGATCCGTCAGGACAGCGCCGTGGCCGACATGATCGTGCGGCCGGCGCGGGCGCTGACCCTGCTCTCCCGCTTCCAGCCGCTGGCCGCCGGCGACCTGCTGCTGACCGGCACCCCCGGCGGCACCGCGCTGAGCGCGCCTCCAAAGGTCATGGAGAAGTTCGCGGCCCTGCTCCCGCCGGCCACGAAGTGGCGGCTGTTCTTCCGACGGCAGGCCGGCAACCCCCGGTACCTGCACGACGGTGATGTCATCACCGCCCGCATCGCCACCGATGACCACGCGCTGGACCTGGGCGCCCAGCGCAACCGCGTCATAGGAAAGCCGTCATGAGCTCCTCGCTCGTGCTGCCCACGCCCCGATCGACCTACCAGCTGGTGCTGGATGCCGCCCGGGCCGGCCCCGAGGCGGTGGCCACGCAGTGGATTCCCGACCCGGCCGCCTACCGCGACCATCTCACCTGGACGTACGCCGAGCTGGCCGCCCGGGTGGCCCGGATCGCGAACGCGCTGACCGCGATGGGGGTGCGGCGGGCCGACGCGGTGACGCTGTGCGGCGTCAACACCTCGATGCTGTACGCCGCGACGCTGGCCGCGCAGGCGGTCGGCATCGCCGCCCCGGTCAACCCAGCGCTCAGCGCCGAGCACCTCACCCAGCTGATACGCCGCACCGGGTCCCGCGTCGTCGCCGCCGCAGGGCCGGAACTCGATCCTGCGCGGTGGGAAGGGCTGCTCGCGGTGTGCACCGCGGTCGGTGTCAGAGCCGTCCTGGTGCTGCGGCCGGACGGGGACATCGGCGACCCGCCGCCGCTGCCCGCGTACACCGGCATGCTCGTGGCGTACCTCGATGATGTGACCGCCGCACACCCGGCCGACCGCCTCGTCGGCGCGCAGCCGCCGGGACCGGACGACCTCGCGGCATTCGTCCACACGGGAGGCACCACCGGCGCGCCGAAAATTG
Organism: Actinoplanes sp. NPDC049118; assembly: GCF_040648555.1. NCBI lineage: Bacteria > Bacillati > Actinomycetota > Actinomycetes > Micromonosporales > Micromonosporaceae > Actinoplanes > Actinoplanes sp. NPDC049118. The sequence goes on along the minus strand of NZ_JBEZDY010000033.1, from coordinate 28,384 downwards.
CCGCGCACACCCACGCGAACCAACTCACCTGCGCCCGCGGCATCGCCCTGGCGACGGGGCTGGCCCCGGGCGAGGCGGCGCTGGGCGGGCTGCCGCTGTTCCATGTCAACGCCCTGGTCGTCACCGGCATCGCGCCGATGTTCGGCCACCAGCGCGTGGTATGGCCGGGCCCCGCCGGCTACCGCAACCCGGACCTGTACGCCCGGTTCTGGAAGATCGTGCAGCACTACCGGATCGCCGCCATGTCCGCCGTCCCCACCGTCTACGCCACCCTGTCCCGGGTACCGGTCGACGCGAATATCAGCAGCCTGCGACTGCCCGTCGTCGGCGCCTCCCCGCTACCGCCATCGGTCCGGGAGGACTTCGCCGCGCACACCGGACGGCGGCTACTGGAAGGCTACGGCCTGACCGAGGCCACCTGCGCCACCACCTTCACCCCGCCGGGCGAGGAACGGGTCGGATCCGTCGGCCGCGTCCTGGCCGGGCAGCAGGTGAAGACGGTACGGATCGGCGACGACGAGACGTGGACGGACTGCGCCCCCGGCGAGGACGGTGTCCTGGCGATTGGCGGACCGGCGGTGTTCGCCGGATACGTCGCCGACCCGGCGCTGCACGGGCCGCGGGTCAGCGTGGACGGGGTCGTCCGTGACGGCTGGCTGAACACGGGCGACGTGGGCCGCGTCGACGCGGACGGGTACGTGTACCTCACCGGACGGGCGAAAGACCTGATCATCCGAGGGGGACACAACATCGACCCGCGCGTCATCGAGGACGGACTGCTGCGCCACCCGGCCGTCCAAGCCGCCGCCGCGGTCGGCCAGCCCGACCGGCATGCCGGCGAGGTACCAGTCGCCTACGTCGTCCCGGCCGATCCGGATTGGTTCAACGAAGACGAACTGCACGCGTGGGCCCGCACGGCCATCGGCGAGGCAGCCGCACGACCCAGGCGAATCCATCCCATCCCGGCGATCCCCACCACCGCCGTCGGCAAGCAGTACAAGCCGGCGCTGGTCGCCGACGCCGCCTCCCGGGCGGTCACCGACGCGCTCGCCGAGGCCGGCATACCCGTGCGCGGCGTCACCGCGAGCCACCAGGACGGCCGCCTCGTCGTCACCGTCGCCGGCGCGGACACGCGGCGGATCCGCGAGGCCGTCGCCGGCTTCGCCCTGAGCATCACCACCGTGCCGTGACAGGACCGAGCGGGAGGACACAGCCATGTATCCCCAGAACGTGATCGTCGTCGGTGCCGGCCCGGTCGGCTGCACCGCCGCGCTGCTACTCGCCGAGCACGGCATCCCGGTCACCCTGATCGAGAGCCACCTCGAGCCTCACCCGCTGCCCCGCGCGGTCCATCTCGACGACGAGGTCGCCCGTATCCTGCACCGGCTTGGCGTCAGCAACGCCTTCCTGGCCGGCTCCCGGCCGGGCCGCGGACTGCGCCTACTCGACGCCCGACGCCGGGTGATGGCCGAGTTCCGCCGCGAGGCCGAGGTCTCCGACAGCGGCTTCCCCGGTGCGAACATGTTCCACCAACCCGATCTGGAAGCGCTGCTGCTGAACCGCATCCGCCACCATCCGCTCATCGACCTGTACCGCGGCGTCGAGGTGCACGCGATCGACGACGCGCTCGGCCCACTGAGCGGACCACCGGTCCGGGTACACACCCGGGCGGTGGCCGGCGAGGCAGCCCGCACCTTCACCGGCAGCCTGGTCCTCGGCTGCGACGGGGCCAACAGCACGCTCCGCCGGCTGCTCGGCGTGGACATGCAAGACCTGCGGTTCACCGAACGCTGGCTGGTCATCGACGTCCGAGCCGCTACGCCCCTGGACACCTGGGACGGCGTCGAGCAGGTGTGCGACCCGGCCCGCGCCGCCACCTTCATGCACATCACCGACGAGCGCTACCGGTGGGAGTTCCAGCTGCACGACGGCGAGGACGAAACCCGCCTCACCGCCGACCTCGGCCCGCTGCTGCAACCCTGGACCGGCCGGACTGACCTCGCCGGGCTGCAGGTCGTCCGCAGCGCGGTCTACACGTTCCGCGCCCGGCTGGCCACCCACTTCCGCGTGGGGCGGGCCTTCCTGCTCGGCGACGCGGCGCACCTCACCCCGCCGTTCATCGGCCAGGGCCTGGCCGCCGGCATCCGCGATGCCGACAATCTCGCCTGGAAGATCGCCCACGTCCTGACCGGCCGTGCGGCGCCCGACCTGCTGAACACCTACGAGACCGAACGCCGGCCCCACGCCAGAGCCCTCATCCGCAAGGCCAAGCTCGTCGGCTGGGCGATGACCGGCGGGCAGGACGCCGCCGCCGCAGTCCGCCGCCTGCTGCTGGCCGCCCTCGTGCGCAACGATCGCGTCCGGGACGCCGTCGCCTCCACCGCCACACCACGACTACGCGCCGGCGCGCTGCGGCAGACTTCCGTGCTGTCCCGCCCGCCCCGGGCGCTGCGCGTCGGCGCCCTCATCCCCAACCCCGTGCTATGCCTCGCCGGCGGCCAACAGGTATGCCTCGACGACGTGCTCGGCGCCGGCCCGGCGATGCTGACCGCGCGCCGTCCCGAGCCGCAGCTCGTGGACGCCTGCCGCCGGTGGGGAATCAGCCTGGTACGCGTCAGGGACGGCCCCGACGGCGACCCGGACGAGGGATGGGTCGACGCCCGACTCGTCCCTGGCCGGGGCGCGAGCCTGCGAGCACTCGCCGCCGACCCGTCGCTGACCGTACTCGTCCGCCCCGACGGCTACATCGCCGCAGTGTGCCCTCACTCCCAGCTACCCCACCCGCCCTGGACCATGCCCTGATCGGAGACTGTCATGTTCGTCGTACTCTCGTTGCTGCTCGTCGCGGTGTGTCTGGTTCCCGCCGCCGCCAAGCTCGCCGGCCACCCGAAGATGCGCCACGCCGCCACCCACTTCGGCATCGCGTGGCGCCGCTACCAGCTCATCGGCGTCGCCGAACTCGTCGCCACCGTCGGCGTCCTGGTCGGCTTCTTCTGGCGCCCAGCCGGTCTGCTGGCCGCCGTCGGCATGACGCTGCTGCTGCTCGGCGCCCTCATCACCCACCTGCGGGCGCACGACCACGTCCGCGAAGCGCTGCCCGCCCTGCTGGCGCTCGCGGTCAGCGGCACGTACCTGGCCGTCGCCCAATGAGCGACCGGGGACTTGAGACGCCCATCCCGCCGCGGGCCAGGCCACCGCCCGTGCCGACCCCCGGCAGCATCGAAGCGCTGCCGACCAACCCAACCGATGAGGGATGACATGACCTGTGCCGAGAGGACCGATCCGCAGTTCGAGGAGCTGGCCGACCGAGCGGCTCCGCCGCCCAACGGGCGACCGCGTTGCCGCCCCGGCGCGGGTACCTCGACTGGTGGTCGCTGGCCGAGGTGTTCGCCTGGCTGTGTCCCGCGACCTGGTGTGGAACCACTGGGTCAACAACTACCTGCTCGGGCACAGGCTACCGACCTCCGACGTCCTGTTCTGGAACGCCGACACCATCCGGACGCCGGCCCGGCCGCACGCCGACTTCGCCCGCCTGGCAATGGACAACTCGCTGGCCGCCCCCGGCGCGATGACTGTCCTCGGAGGACCCGTCGACCTGTCCCAACTCGAGGTCGACACCTACCTCGTCCCGGGGATCGCCGACTACCTGACCCCGTGGCAGAACGGCTACCACGCTCGACCCCGCCCAACCCGACGACGATCATGATGAAAACCTCGAACCGCTCGACCTTCACGGGCACGACACGGTCGGCTGACCGATCTGGCCCCACGGCACTGTCGGCACTGCTACACCGGTGGAGCCGTTCATCGTTGGGCCGATCCATGGCCAAGATCAGATACTTGGCGGACTGGACGACGAAGGGATCGGCCCGGGCGAAACGCCCGGGCGGCCGGGATTGCCGCCTCATGTGCTCCGGACACCCGCCACCGGAGAGTCAGGGGTACGCGGCGAACCGCCCTGGTGGCCGCCACCGGTCTCCACGGCAAGGAAGTGCTCGATGACCACCCCTATCACCGCCGGCCACGCGCGGCAGCTGCCGGCCTTCCCGGATCTGCTCTCCGCAGCGCTCGACGCGGCGACCGACGGCTTGGCCGTCGTGGACGCCGGCGGACGGGTGCTGTTTCGCAATCGCGCCGCGCGCCGATTCCTGGGGGGTGCGTCCCGGTGTGAGTTCCGGCGACCGGACGGCGGGCTCGTCGAGGCCGACGATGCAGTCCACACGCAGGCGCTGCGCGGAGTGGTCACCCCGCGCATGGATGTCGCCGTCGGCGATCGGATCGCGGAGGTGACCGCCGAGGTGCTCCCGGGTGGCGAGACGGTCGTCCTCGGCTGGCGGGATGTGACGGCGGCGCGTCAGCACGCCGACGTGCTGGCCGGCTTCGCTCAGGTAATCGCGCACGACCTGCGCAATCCGCTGTGCGTGGTCGAGATGGGGTCCGCGCAGCTGGGAGATGCATTGGCAGAGGTGTCCGACTGCCCCGCGCGCCGAGAGGCCGAGGACGCCCTGGACCGGATCGGGCGGGCGGCGGCTCGGATGCAGGCCCTGATCGGCGATCTACTGGCGGACGTGACGGCGGCGCAGGCAGAGCCGCGCCGGACTCCGGTGATGCTGGGTGACCTCGTGTCAGAGGTAGCGGCAGGCTGGCTGGACCTGGCGGCCGGGGCGAGCGGGCCAGTCCCCTGGTTCACGATCGGTGAGCTACCGGTCGTGCTGGGAGACATGGCGCTGCTACGGCAGCTGCTGGAGAACCTGATCGGGAACGCGGTCAAGTACACGGCGCCGGGAGTGGTACCGCACGTGACGGTCCGCGCGGAGCACACGGCGTCCGGGTCGGTCGCGGTGCACGTCGACGACAACGGGATCGGAGTGCCCGTCGGTGAGCGGGCGGCGGTGTTCAACGACTTCCACCGCGCGGGCGCCGGTGACGGGTCGCGGGCCGGCTTCCCGGGGTTCGGGCTGGGCCTGGGGATCTGTCGGCGGATCGTCGAGCGGCACGGCGGGACGATCCGGGTGGATGACAACCCGGCCGGTGCCGGTTCCCGGTTCACCATCACGCTGCCCGGTGGTGAGCGGGACATCCGCCCCAGCTGACCGGCCGTGCGGCCGGATAGAACGGCCTATTCCAGGAGAGTCTGCCGTTCCTCAAAGGAGCGCCAAGGGCGCAGCCAACAGGTCACATCCACCGCGAGAACCATCCTGCCGTCCGCGGCCTGCGGGACCGGCACCGCCGAAAGAGCAGTCTGCAGCCGGTCGATGTCGACCCGGCCCCGGTTCATGATCAGCCAGGGTCGATACCACCCTGCCGCACATTAAAACTCAAGCTAGGGATACCCCGATCAGTTCTTCCGAAGAACCAGCGCGGTGGCCGCTGATCACGACCTACCGCGCATAATCACCCGCTTCTCGGAACGGACCCATCAGCTTGGTCAGCCGGGTCAGGCCGTCGACAGCCGCATCGTGGTAGGCGTAGTTGTAGGTGGGTGTGTTGAGCGCGAGAGTGAGGAACAGTTCGACCCGGCCGCCAAGCGGGAGGACCACGTGGCCGAGGCCGACCACTTCGGAAGCGATGTCGCCGAAGCAGTGGACCCCGAGCAGCTTGCGGTCATCGGCGCGGAAGATGAGCTTCAGCAGTCCACCGTGTCCGGCGATCGCCCCTCGCGGGGTGGTGGCGAGATCGCAGCGTCCAACGGCGTAGGGGATACCGGCGGCCCGGATCTGTTCTTCGGTCGCTCCGACGCCGGCGACCTCGGGTAAGCCGTATACGGCGCTGCTCGCGGTCTGGTCAATCTCCACACCGAAGACGAGTCCGCAAGCGTGGGCCGCCGCTGCGCGTCCTTGCTGCATGGCGTTGGAGGCAAGCTGGACGAGACTATACGAGCAGCTCCCGACCTCGTTGAGTCGACTCACAGCCCACCCAAAGGTCGATACCTAAGATCTCGGGCAGCGCGCCCGCGCTGGCGTACGTGAATCGAAAGGCGTCTTGATGAAGGTAGCTAATGCTGCGAAGGTGGTTGGAGTTGCGGCGGTTGGCGCTTCTCTGGTGGGGGTGACGGCAACAGTGTCGTTCGCCGGAGTGGACAGTCCCAGCACGGTGCGGGTCAGTGTGTCCAGCACAGGCCAGCAGGCGGACACCCAAGGCTCCATCGGCTACGCGCGTAGGTCGGCGGTCAGCAGCAGTGGTCGCTTCGTGGTTTTCGTCTCGACCTCGCCGGATCTGGCGCCCGGCGGCATCGGGGGCCGGGCCGACGTGCTGCTGCGGGACACGGTGGAGGGTGTCACCACCCGGATCGGTGTGACCCCCGACGGAGTACAGGGCAACGGCAACAGCCGGTACCCGTCCATCAGCGCCGACGGCGTTATGTGGCGTTCGCGTCGAACGCGGACAACCTGGTCCCCGGTGACACCAATGGCACGGACGACGTCTTCGTCCGTGACGTGGTCGCCGGTACCACGACCCGGGTCAGCGTCGCCACCGACGGCACGCGGGCCAACAGCTGGAGCTGGCCCCCGGAGATCAGCGCGGACGGCCGCCATGTCGCGTTCGTGTCGGACGCGGACAACCTGGTGCCCGGCGACACCAACCAGCACGCCGACATCTTTCTGCGGGACCTCGCCGCCGGCACCACCAGCCGAGTCAACATCGGAAGCAACGGCCAGGAAAGCGACAAGGAGGTCGACTGTCCATTCACTTGCATGCCCAGCCTGAGCCGAGACGGGCGGTACGTCACCTTCGCCTCCTATGCGACCAACCTGGTGCCCGATGACACCAACGGCAGCATCGACGTCTTCGTCCGTGACGTGGTCGCCGGCACCACGACCCGGGCCAACGTCGCCACCGACGGCACGACTGTCGTCAGCGCACCCGGCCCGTTACCCGGCTACGACCCGGTGATGACCGCCGACGGGCGGCGGGTCTTCTTCTTGTCGTCCGCGCCGCTGGTACTCGGTGACACCAACGGCAAGCCCGACCTCTACATGCGCGACCTGAACGCCAGCAGCACCACCATGATCAAGCCGCTGGGCCGCGAGAAGAATGATCTCCGCTCGTTCACGGTCAGCGCCAACGGTCGCTACCTCGGCTTCGATAAGCCACGGCGGCAGGGCGACCCCTTCGGCCTGCGAGACGCATTCGTCTGTGACCTCGTCACCGGAGTCAGCACCCGGGTGAGCCTGTCCAACGACGGCGCCGAGGGCAACGCCACCAGCACCGGTAGCTGGATCAGCCCCGACGGCGGCTCCGTCGTGTTCACGTCCGAGGCGACCAACCTCGTCGACGGCGACACCAACCTCCATGGGGACGTCTTCCTGCATCACCTGAGCACCCCCGAACCCGCGGCCATGAGCCGTACGCAAAACATCACCCGATAGCCGACCACATGCCCGGGGACACAGCCCGTGTCCCCGGGCACCCGGGTCGAGGCGCAGGTGCCCTGCAGGTACGACGGTGGAAGCCGGAAACAGGGTGATCGCCCCTCCGGGCTGCCCGGTTCACAGCAGGAGTCCACCGCCTCGCCCTGCCAACTGGTCATTCGGCCAGGTCGTATTGGTGCTGGTAGCGGCTGGTGTGGGTGCGTTGGTGTTCCTGTTGAAGGCGGAACCGCCAGCCGACGCGGCCGAGCTGGGTGAGGTGCAGGCCCCCGGCCGCCCTCCATAGATATTCGAGGATGTGCCGTCTCCCGCTCGCCCAGGCATGTACCGTGCCAAAACCCCGTTTGTGGCTGTGAACTGGCACTTTGAAGATCTGGTCAAGCTGCCCGGTGGTACTCGTTGATCACGCCGCCGAGGCGTTGTCGCCGTCGAACCGGGGCGTTCATGGCGATGACGACGGCCGGGTCGTGGTTCGGTGGTAGCTGTTGCCGGCCCTGATGCGGGCGGTGATCGTTGAAGTGGTCCACGTACTCGCCGACTACCGCGAGGGCGTGTCGTTCGTCGTAGATCAGCAGCCGGTCGGTGCATTCCTGACGCAGGCTGCGACCCCACCGTTCGATGTAGCAGTTCGCCCGCGGGGCCCGTGGCGGGATCTTGACCACCTCGATGCCCTCCGCGGCGAAGACCTCGTCGAACGCGGCGCTGTACTTGCCGTCCCGGTCGCGGGTCAGGAAACGAAACCGGCCGGCACGGTCGCCGAGGTCCATGACGAGGGTGCGGGCCTGTTGGACAACCCAAGCGTGATCCGGATTGGCGGTGATCCCGAGCGGGTGGACGCGTCGGGTGGCCACCTCCATCACGACCAGCAGGTAGATCCTTCTGAGCAGGATCGTGTCGACATGGAAGAAATCGATGGCCAGCAGGCCGTGCGCTTGCGCGCGCAGGAACGTCCGCCAACTGGTGTCCACGGTTCGCGGTGCCGGGCCGAGCCGTCGGGTGGCGAGGATGCGCCGGATCGTGCCCGCGCCGACATGACGACCCAGCCGTAGCAACTCGCCCTGGATTCGCCGATGTCCCACCGAGGGTTCTCCCGGGCGAGGCGTCGGACCAGGTCCCGGATCTCGTCGTTGATCGGTGGCCGACCGCCCTTGCGCGGATGGGTCCATCGTCGGCGCAGCAGCCGTCGGTGCCAGGCCAGCAGCGTGGCGGGGGTGACCAGCCGGTGGGCCCGGACGGCGGTGGGCAGGAGCCGGGCCAGGCCGGACAGGATGGCCCGGTCCGGCCAGGACAACCGGGGCCTGCCCTTCGACCGACGATCCTCGACGCGAACCGGGAAATCCCAGCTCACCGTGTGTGCGACGAGTTCTGGCACGGTACAGGCATGGTCGTACTCGCGGTCAATGCCACCATAACGGGCCTCGCCGCTTGAGGAGCCGGGCCCGCTTGAGCACGGACCGCCAGCGTTGCTGCTGAGCGGTCGCGTCCGGTGCGCGGGCCGCGGCCGACGATTTGGCCAGAAGGTCACGGAGTTCCTTGACGCTCCAGTCGCCGGAGGCCAGCATCGCGGCCACCTGGTGCGTCAGCGAGGCGACCCGGACACGCGCGCGGCGGCGTTCGGCATCGGTGTCACCCAGTCTCCAGGGCAACGCGTCGACGATACCCTCAGCGGCGGGCAGGTGGGCCTTGGCGTCTGGCGGGGCGGAAGACGGAACGGCGGGCATAACCCAGCATCCTTTCACACCACCGCAAACCCAGGGCGATCTCCGCCATCGCCAGTCACCAATCCTTTAAGGCGATGTCTCCATCGTTACGAGGGGAAGCTCAATCCTTGCCGGTGGAGGGACTTGCCGGCTCACGCTAAAGGGTGGAGTACGGTCCAAGGTCAAGCGCCGAGTTCGCGAGGGAGGGGCCATGCGAATCGGGGAGTTGGCCGCGTAGGCGGGCACCAGCAGGGACACCGTCCGGTTCTACGAGAAACGCGGCCTGGTCGTCGGCCGGCGGCTGGCGAACGGCTACCGCGACTATCCGCCCGAGGCGGTGACCTGGTTGCGACACGTCCGTACCGCGCAGCGGCTCGGCTTCTCGCTGGCCGAGATCGCCCAGTACGGCGAGCAACTACGCGACGCACCCGACGGCGGACCGGCCCTGTCCGCCCTGCTGCGGGAGAAGATCCAGATCATCGACGAGCGGATGGCCGCGCTCGCCGCTTTCCGCGCCGACCTGGCCGCCCGCCTGGGTACCGATTGCCCGTTGCAGGCGGCCGCCCAGGCCCGCTGAACGAGCCGCCCCTCACTTCGGCATCAGCGCCCCGCGGCGCGTGCGACGGCATGGCGTCCGGCGGTGCTGCGGCCGTAGGCGACCAGGGCGGCGGCTTCGGCGAGGGCTTGTCGGGTGTGCTCGTCCCGGCCGGGACCGTCGGCCTCGGCGGTCCAATCGCCCGGGCGGAACGTACGGGTCAGCTTCTTCTGGTGGTCTCCGAAGTAGGACCAGACATCCGGCGGCAGCGACACGTTGACGACCCCGGCTGCGGGCAGCGTCCGGGTCCAGTCGGCGTGGTGCTGCCAGCGAAACGTGTTCGGGCTGGTCTTGCGCCGGCTCGTGATCCCCACGAACCGCAACTTGCGCCGGATCACCGGCCACGGCTCGCGTTCCTGTTCGATCCAGTCACGGATCAGGGTGAACAGCTCGCCGAAGGTCGTTCCGCCATCGACGACGTCGACCAGGACTGCCGGCCGTTCCCGCCGTGCCAACCGGTACGGCGTCAATCCGACCTCTGTCAGGAAGCGGCGGCCCTGAGCCACCTCCGCGGAGCTCAACGGGCGCTGACGCCACCGATTTCCGGCTCGGACCTCCGGACGCCGGAACGACAGCGGCAGCCGATGGACTTGCTGGACGCCGACGAGCGCGCCACCGAGCAGGTCGAACATCGAGTCGAGCGACCTGCCCACGAAATAGAGGTCACCGTTGCCGCTGCGGGCCAGCACCTTTCCGGCGCACGCGACGAGATCGTCGAGAAACCACAGACTCGGCGGCACGGTGCCGTCGAGCAGCGACCCCAACTGATCCGGGGTGACCAGGTCCCACCGAAACGGCACCCCCGGTTCTGCTGGCATCACCAAGGCATCGTGGCAGCTCGCAGCCCGTGAGCGCCATCGAAAATCCCAGCCTCTCAAGGCACCAGCTTCTGGTACGCGGCCCAGAGCCTCTCCGGGTTGATGCCGGCGGCGCGGATGCCACTGTCCAGGAACATGCGGTTCAAGCTGTTCAGCTCGGGGCAGGCGCTCAGTGCGACGTACAGATCGATGGCTCTTTGTCTGTTGCCGGCCTTCTCGGCGGCGTAGAAGAACGCCGCACCGATCTCGTGGTTGAACCTGGTCCGGGCAGCGTCGCCGGAGTAGAAGCCGTCGTTCGATGTCAATTTCCTTCGCCGGCCCGCGTCCGCCGGCTACCCCGGCACCGGCTGTGTGCACGCTGAACGGGAGCAGCAACGCCAAGCTCTCGCGGACCGTGCCAAAACCCTGTGCATGGCTGTGAGCTGGCACTTTGAAGATCGTTTCAGGCTGCCCGGTGGTATTCGTTGATCACGCCGCCGAGGCGTGGTCGGCGTCGTACCGGGGCGTTCATGGCGATGACGACGGCCGGGTCGTGGTTCGGTGGTAGCTGTTGCCGGCCTTGATGCGGGCGGTGCTCGTTGACGTGGTTCACGTACTCGCTGACCACCGTGAGGGCGTGTCGTTCGTGGTATATCAGCAGCCGGTCGGTGCACTCTGCACGCAGGCTGCGGCCCCAGCGTTCGATGTAGCAGTTCGCTCGCGGGGTCCGCGGCGTGATCTTGACCACGGTGATGCCCTCGGCGGTGAAGACCTCATCGAACGCGGCGCTGTACTTGCCGTCCCGGTCTCGGAACCGGAACCGGCCGGCGCGGTCGCCGAGGTCCAGGACGAGGTTGCGGGCCTGCTGGACGACCCAGTCGTGGTCCGGGTTGGCGGTGACCCCGAGCAGGTGGACTCGGCGGGTGGCCACCTCCATCACCGCCAGGACGTAGAGCCGCTTGAGCAGGATCGTGTCGATGTGGAAGAAATCGATCGCGAGGAGGCCGTGTGCTTGTGCTCGTAGGAACGTCCGCCAACTGGTGTCCGCTTCTCGGGGTGCCGGGCCGAGTCGCCGGGTGGCCAGGATGCGCCGGATCGTGCCCGCGCCGACATGATGGCCCAGCCTCAGCAGCTCACCCTGAATACGCCGATGTCCCCACCGCGGATTCGGGTGAGACGCCGGACCAGGTCACGGACCTCGTCGCTGACCGGCGGCCGGCCTGCCTTACGCGGGTGGGTCCAGCGGCGGCGCCGCAGCCGCCGGTGCCAGCCGAGCAGCGTAGCGGGGGTGACCAGCCGGTGAGCCCGGACAGCGGTAGGCAGGAGCCGGGCCAGGCCGGACAGGATGGCCCGGTCCGGCCAGGACAACCGGGGCCGACCCTTCAACTGTCGGCGGAGCACCGCCACCTCATGACGCAGCACGAGAACCTCGGCGACCACCGCGGTCTCGCTACGAACCAGCAACCCGAGAGCACCGACCAGCCGGATCATCATCAAGTACACCAGCCGAACCAACATACTGATGATCCTCGACGTGAAACGGGAAATCCCAGCTCACCGGGTGTGCGACGACTTCTGGCACGGTACAGGCCTCTGCGCTGGGGCAGGCTCTTGCGGGCGCCGGTGATTGCCGTCTTGTCTTTGACCGAGGTAGCGGCAGGTTTCCTCGATCACGCCGGTGGCGATGGGCCAACCTGTAGGCGGCCAGTAGGGGCTGTGCCACGAACGGCACCTCTCTGCTGCCGACGGCTTGACATGAGAGGTGCCGTTCGCGTTACGGACCCGGCCGGTAGTTTCCTCTTTAGTGCAGGCGGAAGTAGGCGTGGAAGACCTGGCCGGTGTCCAGGGTGAGGAACAGTGTGTAGCAGCCCGCCGTCGTCGGTGTCTTCCAGGGGAAGCGGTAGGTCTTGGTCGTGGTGTTGTAGGTCAGTCCCGTGCCGGTCGAGTCAGCCGGCGTCGACCCTGTGGGGTCGGTGGAGAACCTTGTGCAACTGGTCGACTTGTACGTGAGTGACGTGACCGCCGAGAGTGTGGAGACGACGGCCCCCGTCTTGTCGCGTAGTCGCCACTTGAGCTCCCACTGGCCACCACTCTTCAGGAAGATGTTGACTGCGGGTGGGTTGAGCGTCGGGAGAATGAACCCGGCGAAGGTGTACTTCTGCGCCTGGTAGGAGATCACGACCGAGGCTGGATCGCCGGTCACGCCGGTCGTGCCGCCCGCGGGCACGAACGACGACCCGCCACCGCCGCCGCCGTCGCCGCCACCACCGCCACCGCCGTACAGGCCGCCGCCGCCACCGCCGCCGCCACGGTTCGCGGGAATGAACGTGATGTCCGGTGGTGGGCCACCGACGCCGCCCTGCCCCAGCGTTCCGCCTGTCCCTGGCGGCGTCCCCGCACCGCCTGCTGTCTGCGTGCCCGCGCCGCCACCCGCGCCAGCTCCGGGTTGACCGGCGTCGCCGCCGCCGGCAGTGCGCCCCTGGCCGCCGCCGCCGGCGGCGACGATCAGGCGGGAGCTCAGCCCGGTGCCTGCCGGATTGGCGCCGCCGCTGGCGGTCCGCACATCGCTGGCGCCACCACCACCGGGAAACCCTTCGCTCCCAGGATCACCGCTGTCGCCCTGCCCACCACCGTTGAATCCACCGGCCCCACCAGGAGCACCAACCCCAGTGAGATCCTCGCCCACTCCGCCGACCTCGACGTACAGCGTCGAACCCTGCGTCACGGAAAGCGTGGCCGAGGCGACACCACCCCGCCCTGGGCCACCGGTCGCGAACCCGCCGCCGCCCGCGGCGCCGACTGCGGTGACCGCCAGCGCTGTCACGCCGCCGGGCACGACGAACGTCTGCTCGGCTCCCGTGTACGCGAATGTGCACGTCACGGTACTGCCGCTCTGGGTGCAGCCGGGCGGCAACGCCGCATAGGCCGCCGCCGGGGCGGCGCCGGTCGCCGCGACGGCCAGACCGGCAACGACCGCCACTCTGCCGATCAGGTGCCGCCGGACCACATCGCGTTTCTTGACTGGCGCATGGTTCTCCGTCATAGCTTTTCCCACTGTTCGGTTGATGCGGCCCCTGCGGCCCTGCGGAATCCCCAGGTCTGCTCGACGTAACTCCCCACCTGGATGGACGGAGTTTATCGGTTGGTTTCAGCGTTTATAGTGACCCAATTGGGTATTTCGACCTGAGCGGCGGCGGGGTAGCGAGCAGGGCGACGATCGCGACGGGGCGCCCGCAGTGTGGACAGTTGCGCAGGGCGGTGAATTGCTCGTTGTCCATGGTGGTCCCCGGCGTGAACGGCGCGGCTAGCGGCGGCGGCGCGGAGGGTATCGACATGGCGTTGGTGGGCGCGTAGTCGGCAGGAGAAGGGCCTGGCAGCAGATCGTCACCGGACTGCACTCGAGGAGATCCTCGGCCGGCGCGAGGGCTGGGCCCGCGGCCGGCGCGGCGAGGATTACCACGTGATCGTCTTTGGCACGCAGGCACCTGCTCCGCCGACACGGTGACCAGCCCGGATAACACCTCCCGCGCGATTCGCCAGTCGCTCGGCCTCCCGCCGGTACTCCTTGATCAACCCCGCGATCCGGCCGGACTCCTGCTCCAACCGCAGCCACTCAACCCGAGCCGCCGCCTCCCGCTCACCCAGCAACCGCAAGATCTGATCATCGTCCATCAACCGGTCATCCGATGTCACAACAGACAGACATCGACGCCCATCTCGCAGGTCACTCAGAAGGAAACGCACCTCCTGAGTGACGACCTGCGCGCGCCCGAGATCGAACTCAACGACCTGGCAACCACCCGCACCACCCTGACCCGGCTGACCGCCCTCGGCGACGAACTACCCCCGACCGGCCCTCTCGAGATCACCGTCTCCAGCAGATCCTCGCCGCGTTAACGACCGGCAACAGCGGCGCGATGCGCGCCAAGGACGTCTGCCACGCCCTCGGCATCGACACCGAGCCCAAAGACACCGAAGGCGTCCGCGCCAAACTGAAACGCCTGGTCAAACGCCGGCAACTCACCGAGCTCGAACCCGGCCTGTTCGCTCTGCCGACCCCGCCCGCAGCAGCCGATCAAGCCATGACCAGCAACTCAAACCAGGACCAAACGTGAAATACCCCTAAACCGAACTTATGACCCTCTGAGTGAACTGGGGGCGGACGTGATCGACTTCGGCCTGACCGCGATCGGGCCTGAACTGACCGATCCCGCCGCCGTAGCGGACCAGTACGCCGTAGCGATCGGTACCTGACGTTGTTGCAGCGCGAATCCGGTCCTGCCGCCAACTGGGGTCACGAACAGCTGACCGGATCGCGGCATGTACCCCGGAATGCCGAGGTGGGGATGTTCCGCGGCGCGTTTGGACGTTGCGATGCCGACCCGTCCCCAGCCGCTCGGTGAGATGCGGAGCCAATCGTTCGCGAGGTGCAGGGGCGGCCGCCCGGTGGTCCGCTATCGGACAGCCACTCTTCCCCAATTCGGCGGGGATCTCGCATGAGCCTTCGCCTTCACATACAACACCACCCAACGCTGATCGGTGTTCGCCTCCACGGCCTTGACCATGAGAGCGTGATCCACGGAGTCGAAGAACTTCTGGACGTCCAGATCGAGCACCCAGTCCTTCTTCCAGCACCGTTGCCGGCACCGCTCGACCGCCTGCAAGGCGGACCGCTTCGGCCGGTACCCGTAGGAGTCGTCATGGAAGATCTCCTCCGTGCGGGTCTCCAGGCTCAACGCGACCACCGTCTGCGCAATGCGATCGCCCACGGTGGGAACGCCCAACATGCGCGTCCCACCCGGTTTCGGGATCTCCACCGCCTTCACCGCCGGAGGGAAGTAGGTACCCGACGACATCCGATTCCAGATCTTGTAGAGGTTCCTGTTCAGATCCTCCTCGAACTCGTCCATCGAGCACCGGTCCACCCCGGCAGCACCCTTGTTCGCCTTGACTCGCTTGTACGCCTCCCACACCAGACTTCTCGGAATATCAAACGGCTTGTCCTGTGGACCTGACATGCTCACCCGTGTCATCCCAGACTCGCGTCCGGTTGTTCGCGTAAACAGATCCCGATGAGCCGGCCCCTTCGCTCCACACCCATTACAGGCGCTTCCCCGCTACTACGGGCCGGTCCGCCAGCGAGTGCCGCATCGGTACTCATCGCCTCACGATTTCCGTCGCGCTGCGCGCTCCCTCTCGCCGTCGCGCGCCTCAACGAAGCGCGGCGGCCGTATCGACACTCGCCTTCCCACGTTCCGTGCAGATGCCGCAGACCGGGCTCGCGCCGCCTCCATGCCGGACACCGCCTGGCCAATAGACGGGCACCCGCCAGGCTCATCCCGGCGCCATTTAACCGCCCCGGTTTCGATGTCATCTTCTTGTTTCGACACGTCGTCAGCGGTTCGCTCACGCTCACCTTCCCGATCCCCACCTGACGCGCTCATAGGCGCGCCTTTTCCTCAACGCTCACCACGACGGTCTTCAGCCAACGCAGCTTGAGGTGGTTTGACGCCTCCCCCCGCAGGGCGACGCCGAAGGGCCACAAAACCTTCATCATCCACACAGCACCACATCAAATGAGGCTTACCTACATAACCCTCACCTCTGCGCTCGTGGCGCACTTAAACGCGAAGCTAAGTACAAGCGGTGGCAGCGGGAGGCGTCGATGCACTTGTGGCAGCTGGATCTGGTCGGTGGGATCTTCCTGGCCGACGGCCGGGAGTGCAAGATGCTGACCGGCATCGACGACCACTCCCGATTCGTGGTGATCGCGACGGTGTTGGCGGTACCGTCCGGCCGGGCCGTCGCCGACGCGTTCCTGGCGGCGATGCGCGTGTACGGGGTACCGGCCGAGGTGCTCACCGACAACGGCAAGCAGTTCACCGGCCGGTTCACCAAGGGCCGCCCGGCGGAGGTGCTGTTCGAGCGGGTGTGCCGGGAGAACGGCATCACCGGGAAGCTGACCCGCCCCTACTCGCCGACCACGACCGGGAAGATCGAACGGTGGCATCGGACGCTGCGCCGGGAACTGCTGGATGTCACCGGCCCGTTCGCGGACCTGCCCACCGCGCAGGCGGCGATTAGCGGCTGGGTGCACGCCTACAACTACGAGCGCCCGCACCAGGCGCTGGACATGGCCACCCCGGCCAGCCTGTTCAGGCCCAACATCGGCGCCGAGCCCAACCCGGCCGTCATCGTGTCCCAGCCGCCGCGGTCATCCGCTGCGCTGGAGCTCGACGTCTCGCCGCCGGCCACGAGCACCCCGCCGATCCTGCTGCCGGCATCCGCGCCGGCGGTCGAGTTCGACACCGTCATCGCGGCCGGCGGCATGCTCAGCGTCCTGCCGCGCGTGCAGCGCATCCGCATGGGTCCTGCCCGTGGCGGCCAGCCCGCCCATGTCTGGGCCGACGAGAACAGCGTGCACATCCTCATCGACGGCGAACTGGTCAAGACCGTACCGTCGAACCTGAACGCCGACGATCTGCACGAACTGCGGATGCGCGGTGCCCAGCCCGCCGGGTCTCCGCCCGCGAGCACCCCGGCGTTGACCGCCACCACCACACTGCCCGGCAAGGCCGTGGTCGAGGTCGACCGCATCGTCGACAACGACGGCATCACCAACCTCGCCGGGACCCGGCTGCGGCTCGGCGCGGACCTGCACCGCCGCAAAGTCACCCTCCGCCTCGACGGCCACCTCATGCATGTCATCCACGACGGCCGCCTGGTCAAAACCCTTCCCGCACCGATCCCCGCCGACCAGCGAACCAGCCTCCGCGGCGCCCGGCTGACCACCACCGCACTGCCGGCGCCGGCCTCCGGGCCGATCAGCGTCCAGCGCAAGGTCCCCACCGACGGGAAGATCATCTAGGTCAGAGGCGATGCGCATCGTCGGTGGTGGTGACGCCGCGTGTGTCGAAGAAACGCTTCGCCTTCGCGGCGAGCTGGTCGGCGTCGTATTCGCGGTGGCTCTGCACCAGGATTACGAGGTCGGCCGAGACGACCGCACCTTCCAGGTCGTCGACCTGCACGACGTCGATGTCGGGCCGCCACTCCGCGACGTACGGATCGTGGTAGCTGATCTTCGCCCCGAGGCTGCTCAGATCACGCGCGAGCGCTACGGCCGGGGATTCCCGCTCGTCCGCGATGTTCGCCTTGTACGTGACACCCAGCAGAAGGATGTTCGCACCAGTGGTCGCCAGCCCGGCTTCATTGAGGATGTTCTGGGCCCGGCGCGCCACGTAGGCGGGCATCGTCGCGTTGATCTCCTGCGCGAGCTCGACGAACCGGAACGGGTAGCCGAGTCGTACGCGCACGTTGTGGCTCAGGTAGTTCGGGTCGATCGGGATGCAGTGGCCGCCCACGCCCGGACCCGGGTAGAAGGCCTGGAAGCCGAACGGCTTGCTGGACGCCGCCCGGATGACGTCCCACAGGTCGATCCCGAGCCGGTGGCAGAACTTCGCCATCTCGTTGACGAGCGCGATGTTGACGTGCCGGTAGGTGTTCTCGAGCAGCTTGGCCGTCTCCGCCTCCCGGGTGCCCTTGGTGCGCACCACGGTCTCGACGAAACGCCCGTACAGGGCCGCCGCGGCCTCCGTGCACGCCGGAGTGTGGCCACCGACGACCTTGGGGGTGTTGCCGGGACCGAATTCCTTGTTGCCCGGGTCGATGCGCTCCGGCGAGAAGGCCAGGTGGAAGTCCTCGCCGGCGACGAGGCCACCGGCCTCCAGGATGGGGCGCACCAGCTCGTCGGTGGTGCCGGGGTACGTCGTCGATTCGAGGACGACAAGCATCCCCGGGTGAATGTTGCGCGCAACGGCCTGCGTGGCCGACTGGACGGCGTTGAGGTCGGGGCCGCCCTCCTCGAACAGCGGCGTCGGGACGCAGATGACGGCCGCGCCGGCCGTAGCGATCTCGCGTTCGTCGGTCGTGGCACGGAATCCATGCTTGACCATGTCGGTGACATCGTCGTCGGAGAGGTCGTCGACATGGGACCGGCCGGCGTTGAGCGACTCCACCAACGCCTTGTTCACGTCGAAGCCGATCACGGACATGCCCGCCGATGTCGCCTCACGGGCCAGCGGAAGCCCGACGTATCCGAGTCCGATGATGACTACGTCGACAGCCACGGTTGCTCCTTTGTTACTGATTGACCGAGCATAGGCACGCCCAGCCGAATAATCGGTTTCCGCGATCACACCGGACCGGATGTAGAATCGCGGAGAGTATTACACAAACGTTTGGTGACGCCGATCCGGCCTACCGGAGGGAAAGGCACGTCATTCGCGGGGCGAGCGACTTCTTGAAGGCCTTCAGGCTGCTGGGTGTCTCATCGAAGCGCCAGTCCGCACTGGAGTGCGGTGGCGGCGCTTGCGTCCATATCAGTCCGATGACGTTCGGGTTGGCGCGCATCCACGGTCCCAGGCTGACGATCCATTCGGACTTGTTGACCCCGTTGGACCCGGTCTCGGCGAGAACGACCGGCTTCTTGTATCGAGCGAGAAGCTTCATGGTCGGATCGAACGTCTGACCCGCCGTCAACTCGGAACCGAAGGACGACTTGCTAACCCCGTACCCGGTGAAACCCACCAGATCGACCCAGCTGGTGCCGGGCCAGAACTGGGAGATTCCCTTCACTGTCGCGCCGCGGGAGATGTTCGGAGCCCAGAGCCAGAGGACGTTGGTCGCGCCCGCCTCGCGGAACAACGTCACGACGTGTCGCCAAGCCTCGATGTACTGCGCCGGGGTGTTGCCGTTGACGCCGGCCGCCCAGGGCGACCAGTTCCCGTTCATCTCCGGCGCATACCTGATGACTACCAGATCGCCATATTCCACGATGGTGTGCGCTACGGCACGCAGTTTGGCATCCTGCTTCCCTGCGGCGACCGACGCCAGCGACCAGGACTTCTGTTCCACCTTCGTGCTCAAGGCTTTCGGCTGCACGGTGAGGAACGGGATACCGGCCGCCTCGGTCAGCCTCGACAGCTCGAACGGAGCTCCGATGGAGGCGTATACGCCCCGCCATTTCGGTCGGCATCCGGTCTCCGTCGCGATCTCGTCGGATTCGGCTGCGGCAGGCTTGTGGGACGTGACACCGAAAACCGGCTTGGCCTCCTTGAGCATGGCGACAGTGGCGTGGATCGCGCTAACGCGTGGAGCGGTATCGCTCGATACGAGCGAGCTCTGCCGGCCCTGGAAAGAAGACTCTGGTTTCGTCGCGCATCCAGCCAGTAGCAGCAGCGGCAGCACTAGCAAGCACCGTTTCATGGTCACCTCCAATTGCAACCTCGATCTGCTGTCGGGTACCCCACTTGAATCGCATGCATGAGGCGATGGCCCAGAGCCGCCACACCCGCAGCACCGACCACTGCCAGACGGTCGCGATGGGGGCGAGGAGCAGGAACCAGAACAGTTGCGCCGGCCTTGACTGATCGGATCGGCGAACCGTGAAGATCCGCAGCAGCTGGACGTAGCCGAAAACGATCAGCATTCCGAGCGTCAGCAGGAGCATCTTGCCGTCCGCGATCAACGCGTCGGTGCCTGCTCCGCGCGCCCAGGCGATGGTGTCGGCCACCGGCTTCACCACGAACAGCGACGCCACGATGGTGGTTGAGGCGACCGCCTGCACCCACTTCACCGCGTGCAGCCAGTACGCGATCCGGCTCAGAGGCAGGTACTTGAACCGCCAGAAAGACCGGATGAACGAGCCACGCAGCCAGCGCAGGAACTGTCGGCGGTGGTTGCCGAGGCGTTCGGGCATCACGCAGAACGCGAAGGCGTCCGCCTGCTGGACGGTCTTGCCCCGGATCAGCGCTTGCAGCGTGAGGTAGGAGTCGTCGGAGAACTCGACGCGGCGCCCGAAGAACTCCTCGTTCGCGTAGCCGTGGCGGCTCTCGTCGATCACACGGGCGCGGTAAAGCGAGATCCCGCCCGAGTTGACGAGCACCGATCCCAGCGCCGACGTGGCGGACCTGTCGGTCAGCTGCGACGCCGTGCAGATCAGGTCCACCGCGCGGGCGATCGGTCCCCTGAGGTTGTAGGTGAAGAACACTCCGGCAACCGACATGACCTTGGCATCGGCCAGGGGCTTGAGCAGATTTTCGAGCGCGTCCGGCGAGAGCACCGAGTCCGAGTCGATCGTGAGGTAGGCGTCGGCCCAGCCGGAGAAGCGCAGGGAGGCGGCGACGTGGGTCGCCCGCTTGCCCCGGTTCTGGTCGCGGACCCAAACGAGTGGAATGTTCGCCTCGTTCGCGGCTTCGATCGCCCACAGTTCGGTGGGCAGGTAGTCCACTTTGGTAGAGCCGTCATCCCGGACGAAGATCGCGTCCAGCTTGCGGGTCTGCGCAAGAAGGCCGCGGATGGTCGCGATGACCGCGTCGACGTCCTCGTTGTAGAGCGGGACGACCGCCACCACCTTGAGCTTCGCCAGCTCGGCGGCCTGTTTGCGGGTGACTCGCTTGGGTCGGTCGAAGGTCGCCAGCAGGAGTTGCAGGAAGAAGACGACGAAAGCGAACGCGTACACCACTTCGTACGCGGACACATCAGTATCAAAATTCTCGAACCGGACCATGTGGTGGTAAAGCCACAGCGACGAGGCGCCGACCATGAGGACCACCGCGGGCAGAGCGCGCCCCGGGGTCCATTTCGCGGTCTTGGCGGCCTTCGTCATGGCTTCATCCCACGCCGCCAGAACAGGCGCACGGCCAACGCGAAGGTGGTCACGATGCCGACTGCGGTGAGGAGTACTTCGAACAGTCCAAGGTGGGTGCCCACGTAAACCCAGCTTTCTTCGGAGGTGATCTGCCCGTGGCAGCGGGGCACAGGCTATACACAGGAGGCGTCGCGGCGCCGTCCCGTTCGATGCAGGTCACAGACGAAACCCTTGGCGATACTTAAATATTTAATTTCTTTTGCCCGATTTTCAGTAAGGTGCGACTGTGTGAATCGGAACAAACGCCGCCAACCAGGCCGGGGGCTCTGAGATCAAATTCATCCGGGGCTGAAGACATCTGCAGCCGGGTGATTCAATCTCTGCTGTGTATCTCCCGCCTCTTCCCACACCGTCGATGCCATGACCTATGACTACGGAAGGCGCGACGCCGCGCGTGGTCAGGGCGAGCCCGAGCCCCGGGGCCAGTGGAAGGTTTCGCCCGGTGCCGACACATCCCGGCACGGCAACGTTCCGCCCCAGCGGACGGGCGTCCAGCATGACGACGTGCCACACACCCCCGGCTATGGCGGCCCGCAGGCACCACAGGGTCGCCAGGCAGGACCGCCGACCGGCTTCGGCGTGCCCAGTCAGCGCCCGGCGATGCGGGCGGACGTGGATCAGCGGACCCCGCCGTATCGTGGCGGCAACACGTACGGAAGGCCCGGCGAGTACGCCACCCCGGCCCTCAGAGGGCCCGAGAAGCGCAGCCCGGAGCCGGAGGTCAAGGGTCGTTCCCGCAAGCCGCTCGTCCTCCTGCTCCTTGTGGTGCTCGCGGCCGGAGGCGGTGGTGGTTGGTACTACTTGCAAGGTTCCGCCAGTCAGGCTCCCACCGAGCAGGAGCGCAGGGTCGCGGATCGGACGGCCGACCCCGCACCGCTGACCGCTACAGAGGTCTTCCGGTCTGGGACTGTCGTCGGCGCCGGCGGGTCGTACAAGGTCCTCAAAACGCAAGAGTCTGAAAAGTGCGACACGGCTGCCAGCGGTGGCGTCGCGCAGGAGTTGGCCGCCGCCGGCTGCACCCAGGTCGTGCGGGCGACACTGGCTTCGTCCGACAACGCCCTTGTCGCCACGGCCGGGATCTTCAACCTCGAAAGCCGGACGAAGACGGAGAAGGCGGCCGCCGCGATCAAGGAGGCCGTCGATAAGGGCACGGGCCGCTTTGGCGGTCTGGTTGCGGGTGGCTCGTCGGACGTCGTCAACCGGGCCGCCGCGAACCTCGCGTGGGAGGTGCGTGGCCACTACCTGCTGTACTGCATCGTCGCGAAAGCGGATGGCAGCGCGATCACGGAGGACGACCCCCGCGCTGAGGCGATCCGGACCGACCTGGTCGAGAAGTACCTCGGCGGCGTCGTGATCGTCAATCGCGAGACCGCCGGCGGATCAACCGCGTTTCCCTCCACTCGGCCCTCCTGATGACCCATCCGGACATACCATTCGTTCCCTCCCGCAACCCCTCCGAGCAGGGCGCGAGCATGGCCGGACCGAGAGGGCCCCTCAACCACCGAAACGCCACGTGAAATACTTTCACCCGTGCTGACCAGCAAGACTCAACTGATCGCGGTACTCGCCAATGAGTTGTGGTGCGCCACTCTCGCACCCAACGTGTCCCATCTAAGCGCCGAGACACGCGAGCGGATGAAACGGCCGCGGCTCGGTGACCTCGTCGTCGAGTTCTCCGCGGGACAACGCGGCGACCAGGACGGCGTCGGATGGCTACGCGGCATCGAGTTCGCAGACGGTGTCGGAGGCGACAGCGTCAACATCGACGGCCGGCGCGTCGTCAACGCGTGGATGATCGAGCCGCTCGACAAGCCCGGCCAGACTCTCCGATGGGGCAACGCGACATTTTTCGCGGTTCCGCTGCAGAATGCGCGAGCCTGGCTGGCCAGCTAAGGGCTTCAGGTCGGCCAAGTAGTTCCAGGCTGGCACGCGGCGAGCGCAGACATCGACCTTCCCGTCGTATACCAGACCCCGCGATGCTGGGGCCCTGAGCCGGATGGCAGCGGCTGAAGTCCCACTGACGTGCCGCCTAGGAATTTCCTTCGCCCGGCGGACGGCGCCTTTCGGGCCAGGCGTTACGCCGGACCTGCGACAGCGCGGTGGCCCAGGACGCGTGCGCCTGTGTCGATTGACAAGATCGTCAGGTAGCGTGGCGCCGTTCGCCGAACCTGGCCGCCGTCGATGAGGACAGCTCTACGGGAACATCGACGTCTCGGTGCGACCGCGCGGGGCTGACAGGCCATCGATGAACCGGTCGGGACCAAACTGAGCGTGGAGGACTGTTCTCAATGCCGATCATTGCACCGCGATCAGTCCCAGCGTGGGCTCCCGCGAGCTGGACGCAGAACTTCCAGTCGGGCCACGGCTGGAGAGTCGCCGGCGGCAATGTCGGGTCATCCAACCTCAACGACACCACCGAGTTCGTACGCGGCACGCAGTCAGTCGCGATCACCACGGCCGGAAGAGCCACCGCCAACGGGGCGTCGGCGGACCAGGCCAATTTGGACAGGTTCGGAGGACCGCAGCTCAATCTGACTGGCAAGGCGATTCGCCTGATGTTCAAGGTGTCCGACGTCACCCGGCTCCGGTGGATCAGCTTCTATGCCGGCACATCCGGCCTGGCTAACTTCTTCCGGTGGCGGGTACACACGCATACGTCCACCCAAAACTGGGTGCAGTCCGGCGAGTGGGTGATGGTGACCCTGCAGTGGGGAGACGTCCAGGCCGCTGGCGGAGCCTTCAGTCTCTCGTCCACACGTGTCCCGTCCACGAAGTCCGGGTTCACCGACCTTCGGTTCCAGGCGATCGACGCCGGCAACGGCCCCGTCACAGTCCGGCTACAGTCGGTCGAACTCATCGACGACACGTCGGTGACCCATCCGGACGGACTGGTGTCGATAACCTTTGACGATTCCTGGGCGGACGTCTTCACCAACGCCCGCCCGGCGATGGACACCTACGGTTTCCGCGGGACCACGTACACGATCGCCGACCAGATCGGCACGCCCGGCAAGTACACCCTGGCCCAGTTGAAGGCGGCGCAGAACCTGTCCGGGTGGGAGGTCGCCGGACATGCCTACCAGTCCGCCGTACACGAGTCACGGTACGACGGTGTGACCGCGGACAAGGTCGATGCCGACGCGGGAAACCTACGGGCATGGCTGGTCAACAACGGTTTCCGCGGCGACTCGCTCGCCTACCCGGGCGGGCGGTTCGGACGGACCACGGACGGGGTGAGTGTCGAGGAGATCGTGGCGCGCTACTTCGCCACCGGTCGCTCCATCATCGCCGCCGACAACCGCGAATCCCTGCCGCCGCCGATGCCGCACCGGCTCCGATCCCTCACGGGCATCAGCTCGGTGGCGGCCGGCACGTCGAACCCCGCCAACCTGACAGGTCCGGGCGGATTACTCGACCGCGCGCAGCTGTCCGGCGGCTGGCTCATCCTGTGCTTCCACCGTGTTGTCACCACCACCCCGGCGAACGACGCCGAGTGTCATCGGGACGACTTTGCGGCGATAATGCGGGCCATCCATGCCAGACGCATGCCGGTTCTACCCATCGCCGAAGTCATGCGGTGAGGCCCGGCGCGCCTCTCTCGAGCTGAGCAAAGCCCGTGAACCCTGCCATATGCTCCACCATCCGCGCACGCTGGTCGTCGTCGGGAAGTGGACCACGCAGTGCCGTCATGTTGTCCTGCACGTGTGCCGGGTTGCCGGCGGACGGGAGGACAACCGTAACGGCCGGGTGAGACAGGACATACTTCAGGAAGAACTGGGCCCAGGTCGTAGCACCGAAGTCGATCGCCCAGCCAGGCACCTGATGGCCCTCGACCAGCTTGTGCAGGCGGCCCGTCTCCAACGGCATGGTGACGAGGACGGGGATGCCCCGCTCTGCGGCGAGCGGCAGAATGTGCTCCTCGGCCAGCCGGGTGAGAATGGAGTAGCGAATCCGGATGACGTCGATGTCGAAGTTTCGCATCAGGATCTCAATGGCCGGAAAGTACCGGGTCTCTTGATGACTGACGCCGACGTAACGAACCCTTCCTGCGCTCTTCCACCTGCCCAGCATCGGCACGGCGGCCTCGACGTCGGCCAGGTCGGCCACCTGTAGCACGTCGATCTGCTTCCGGCGCAGCCGTTCCTCGGAAGCCTGCAGCTGACGCGACATGCGGCTTTCGCTGAGGTCCCCGGCTGCAGGCCAGAGGTTCTGGGTCAGGAACATGCTGCCGGCGATGCCGAGGGCAGTGGCGACCTCACTGAGGAGGAGTTCGGAGTCGCCGTTCAGCCGAGAGGTGTCGATCACCCGGCCGCCAGCCTCCCAGTACGCCTTCAGGACATCCCGCAAATGTGCACGTTGCACCGCGGGATGCTTGTCGACGCCCACCATGGCACCCAGCCCGATCGCGGGAAGTTGTTCGCCGGTATGCCCGATAGTGCGGACAGTGACCTCTCGGTGGGTCGCGGCCGCGTGCGTGGCCTGACCCCGGCCGGCAACGCCCTCGATGAGCAGCATCCCCGCTCCGGCTACGCCAGCGGTCAACACGCTCCGCCTGGTGAATCGGCTGAGTTGGAATTTCGACGGATCGGTCCTGAATGTCAAGTTGTCCTCCCGCGTTCCCCAGCATGGCCGAGAACTGCCCGGCGGTGATCACCTCCGCCAGTGGCCCCCGGGACACTAACCGAGACGGCTCCCGTGGACACCCAACGGGTGGAGATCTTATCGGCTGCCGATTCGGCGTCTCGGTAGTCGAGGGGACCCGTGTAGAGCGAGTCAACGCCGACCTCGCTGCCGAGCAGGCCGTGGCCAGCGTACACAGGGTAAATGCGGTAGCGGCGACGATGGTCGGGGGCGTTCAGAACGTGCTGTCCTGCCGATGCGTCCCGTCAGCGGGATGAGACATGCCGGCCCAGGACCGGCATGTCGTCCACGCGCGTGCCGGGCTGCCAGGGCCAACGCTGGTCCCGGTCCGGCCACACGATCTGCAGCGCCGCTACGGCGGCAGCAGCCGTGCCGGCATAGAACTGCGCGGCAACGGGCAGGTGGCGTTCCGGCTCAGTCACCGCAACGAACAGGACCTGGTGTCCCTCGAGAACGTCGTCTGCGTGTTGTCCCGCGACGCACGTCCGTCGGCCTGCGACAACGTCGCCGGCAACGGCATGCAGGACGGGCCGCGAAATGTCCGGCGGTAGTCCGAACAAGATCAGCTCAGGGTGATCGTGGTCGGTCAGACCGATCGTGTACCAGCACGTTTCCAAGGGATTCGGCTGGGGCACGAACTCCAGGTGCACGCCAGAACGCTCAATGGTCTCGCCGATCTGGCGAAGCCCGGTGTCCTGCTGTCCGGCCGTCATCAGGCTTACCTTCCGCCCGGTCGCTCACAAAGAGCCGCACCTGTGGCCTTGGCCTGGTTACGTGTGAGCGTGTCGCTCGGAGTGGTTGCTGTGAAGTCCATCGCCAGGATCACGACCTGGATCAGGTACCACCCGGCGACCAGCAGACCCGGGATGGCGAGCAGGCGCAGTCGTCGCTGCCGGGCAGCCGACAGCATCCAGTCCCGCCGTATCAGCCGCGTGCCGAGAGCTGCGCCGGCGCGCAGAACGTGGGCGTCATGCCTCAGCGTCTGCCAGGAGTGTGGCTGTTTCAGGCCGTTCCGGACGGCAATCAGCAGCTTCGGCGCGCGATCGGGCAGGCTGGTAGATGTGCTGACAGCGACAAGGGTCCCGGACATGGCACGAACGAGCCCCAGTCGATGCAGCTCAGCGATGCAGGCGTAGCCGGCGAGTCTGAGGCCGCCGTGGAGGTAGGCGACCTCCATCGCCTCCAGGGTTCGTCCCGTCCGGCGCCGCGCCGCAGCCACCATCGCGCGCCCCCAGAGGCGGCTAGGACGGTTCCTGCGAGCGCCGCATGGGCCGCGATGATCACCCAGGTGTCGTAGTTGTCCAGGGGCATAGGGGGTGCTTCAGTTCTTGGCGGCCGCAAGTGAACCGCCGGCCTCTGCAAGATTCGCCTCCGCTTGAACGATCATCGCGTTGACGGCGGGCTCGTCACGTTTCCACCAGTCGGCGAAGGTGCCGAGCACCAGTGTCCTTGCCAGGATCTCGTCGTGCACGGAGAGTCCCGGCTCGGGAACGTCCTCGCCGAGGGCGGCCCGGATCATGTATTCCGTGGCCATGAGGTCCAGGTCGGGATAGAAGGCGGCCTGCGTCGCCGCGGCCAGGTCGCTGAACTCACGCAGGTGAGCCTGGGGGCGGAACTGGATTTGGACGGCGACGGCAAATGCTTCCCTGGTCAGGCGCGTGACATCGTCGTTACCCAACTCGTGGAGGATCCCCGACAGGCGCTTTCGCTCCGCACTGCGCCGGAGCATGGAAGCGCTGATGAAACGCCCGGCCAAGGTCGAGGGCAACGCGTTCGCGCCACGGCCGGGCCGCAGCCGCTTGGACTTGCTCCCGCCGAACACCCGGCTCAAGGCGCCGCGAGCTGGGGTCGGGGTGCCCTGTGCCGGGGGCATGGACA
The DNA here is from genome assembly GCF_040648555.1 of Actinoplanes sp. NPDC049118. NCBI lineage: Bacteria > Bacillati > Actinomycetota > Actinomycetes > Micromonosporales > Micromonosporaceae > Actinoplanes > Actinoplanes sp. NPDC049118. The sequence goes on along the minus strand of NZ_JBEZDY010000033.1, from coordinate 695 downwards.
CGTCACCGCCGAGATACGGCTGCCTCGTACTCCGATGCATACCGCTGGTGATCGCCGGCGCGTCCGGTGCTCCCTCCGGCGGCACCTCCACGGCGCGATAGTCGGCTGCCACCTGCCGCTCGGCAGCGACGAGCAGCCCGTCGGCCTGCTCGTCGCTGAGCTCGAGCTCATCGACGAGCGCGAACAGCAGCGCATACATGATCTCACCACACGTGGCGCGATCGACGGAGGTGAATAGAAGCTCCTCCCCCAGCACACCGCGCAGCACAGCCTCGACATCGGCAGCGGAGAAGACCCCGTGTGGACCCCGGGCGAGGAACTGCCGCACGAAAACCGTGATCAGGCGCAGATCCTGCTGCCCGAACCGTCGCACTGCGGCCAGCGCCAGCGCGGTCGGCATAACCTCCGCCCACTCGCCCTCGGCACCGCGATCGAGGGCGTCTAGCTGGCGCCAGCTCTGCTCGTCGCCGCGCATCTCAGCGCTGAGCATTCGAGCTTCGCGGGACTGCAGGGAAGTACCGGGGTCCACTCTCGCCTCCCAGCGGGAACGTTCGTCGGCCTATCTTCGTCTCATGGTGACGATCCGTTTGATGATCCAGCCTAAGGGCGCGTCTCATTTGGTGATCTTCTGGAGTCGGCGGTAGCTGAGCAGGGCGCAGGCGATGTCGACGAAGCCTTGGAAGTGTTCGGCTTTG
>NZ_JBEZDY010000032.1:0-107939 GCF_040648555.1 Actinoplanes sp. NPDC049118 | reverse complement strand
CTTGAACGCCTTCTCTATCACCTTCGGCGACCGGTTCCCGGCCGCCGAAACCTACTAACCGAAGACGCCGGAAACACCGTTAGCGAGACAGTCCCTGTTCAGCCCGGATGGGAAGTTGCTGGCGACCCCCGGCGAGGACGAGACGGTGCGGTTGTGGGATCCGGTGACGGGGCGGCCGGTCGGTGCGCCGTTGACCGGCCACACCGACTGGGTGCGGGACGTGGTGTTCAGCCCGGATGGGAAGTTGCTGGCCAGCGCCGCCGACGACGAGACGGTGCGGTTGTGGGATCCGGTGACGGGGCGGCCGGTCGGTGCGCCATTGACCGGACACACCGCCGGGGTGTGGGACGTGGTGTTCAGCCCGGATGGGAAGTTGCTGGCCAGCGCCGCCGACGACAATACGGTGCGGTTGTGGGATCCGGTGACGGGGCGGCCGGTCGGTGCGCCGCTGACCGGACACACCGCCGGGGTGTGGGACATGGAGTTCAGCCCGGATGGGAAGTTGCTGGCCAGCGCCGCCGACGACAATACGGTGCGGTTGTGGGATCCGGCTACCGGACGGCCGATCGGTACGCCGCTGACCGGCCATACCGCCGCGGTGCGGGCGGTGGCGTTCAGGCCGCCGCACGGAGACTTGGTGGCCACCGCCAGCGAGGACAGGACGGCGCGGTTGTGGGATCCGGCTACGGGGCGGCCGGTCGGTGCGCCGCTGACCGGACACACCGCCGGGATGGGGGCGGCGGTGTTCAGCCCGGACGGGAAACTGCTGGCCACCGCCAGTGCCGACAATACGGTGCGGTTGTGGGATCCGGTGACGGGGCGGCCCGCCGGTGCGCCGCTGACCGGCCACAGCGACTGGGTGCGGGACGTGGCGTTCAGCCCGGATGGGAAGTTGCTGGCCACGGCGAGCGAGGACGAGACGGTGCGGTTGTGGGATCCGGTGACGGGGCGGCCGGTCGGTGCGCCGTTGACCGGCCACACCGCCGGGGTGCGGACGGTGGTGTTCAGCCCGGATGGGAAGTTGCTGGCCACGGCGAGCGAGGACGAGACGGTGCGGTTGTGGGACCCGGCCGCCAAGCGGCCGGTCGATGCGCCGCTGACCGGCCACACCGACGGGGTGCGGGCGGTGGTGTTCAGCCCGGACGGGACACTGGCCAGCGGTGGCGGCGGCGATAAGACGGCGCGGTTGTGGAACCCGGTTACCGGCCAACCGATCGGTGAGCCGCTGGTTGAGCACACCGAATGGGCAACAGCGGTGGCGTTCAGCCCGCCGGACGGGAAGTTGCTGGCCACGGCGAGCATCGACAAGGCGGCGCGGTTGTGGGATCCGGTGACGGGGCGGCCGGTCGGTGCGCCGCTGACCGGACACACCGCGGGGGTGCGGGCGGTGGCGTTCAGCCCGCCGGACGGGAGGTTGCTGGCCACGGCGAGCATGGACGACACGGTGCGGTTGTGGGATCCGGCGACGGGGCGGCCGGTCGGTGCGCCGCTGACCGGACACACCGCCGACGCGTTGGCGGTGGCGTTCAGCCCGCCGGATGGGAAGTTGCTGGCCACGGCGAGCATGGACAATACGGTGCGGTTGTGGGATCCGGTGACGGGGCGGCAGGTCGGTGCGCCGCTGACCGGACACACCGCGGGGGTGCGGGCGGTGGCGTTCAGCCCGCCGGACGGGAGGTTGCTGGCCACGGCGAGCATGGACAATACGGTGCGGTTGTGGGATCCGGTGACGGGGCGGCCGGTCGGTGCGCCGCTGACCGACCACACCGAAGAGGAGGGGGCGGTGGCGTTCAGCCCGGACGGGAAACTGCTTGCGATCGCCCTCGACGACGGGACGGTGCGGTTATGGGATCCGGCCACCAAGCGGCCGGTCGGTGCGCCGTTGACGGGCCACACCGAGTCGGTATCGTCGGTGGCGTTCAGCCCGGACGGGAAACTGCTCGCCACCGCCGGCCTCGACGACACCGTTCGCCTGTGGGATCTTTCGATCTTCCTGAACCCGATAGCGAACCTGTGTCAACGAGTCGGCGGTCTCAGCGAGGAAGAATGGAAAACGTATGCGCCCGGCGAATCGCTCCCTAGGGTCTGCGGCGACTGAAGGTGGCTCCGGCCGGGAGCCGGGCCTGGGGCCGAGCTGATGGCCGAGCGCAGGCCGGGTCAGGGCGTGCGGCGGTTGGTGCGGCGGGTCGGCGCGGCGGTGGTCGGGTCCTCCGGCCACGGGTGCCGGGGGTAGCGCCCGCGCAGTTCCGCACGTACCTGGGGATAGCCGTTCGACCAGAAGGACGCCAGGTCCCGGGTGACCGCGACCGGGCGGCCCGCGGGCGAGAGCAGATGCAGCAGGACCGGGATGCGGCCGTCGGCCAGCCGCGGCGCCTCGCGCCAGCCGAAGGTCTCCTGCACCTTCACCGCCAGGACCGGTGCCGCCGGGTCGGCGTAGTCCACCCGCACCCTCGAGCCGCTCGGCACCGGCAGGCGTTCCGGTGCCACCTCGTCCAGCCGCCCGGCCACCGACCAGGGCAGCAGGCGGCGCAGCGCCGCGGCGGTGTCGATCTTCGCCAGGTCGGCGCGGCGGCGGACCGGACCCAGCGGCAGCCAGTCGTCCAGGCCGGCGAGCAGGGCGTCGTCGTCCACCGCCGGCCAGGGCTCGCCCAGCGCGGCACGGGCGAACGCCAGCCGCTCCCGCAGCTCGGTCGCCGTCCGCGACCAGGTGAGCAGGCCGAGTCCCTCGCGGCGCAGCCCGTCGAGCAGGGCCGCGTGCACGTCGGCGGGGTCCGGGCGGTCGATCCGGCGTTCACTCAGGACGATCGCGCCGAGCCGGTCGACGCGGCGGGCGACCACGTCGCCGTCGATCCAGCCGATCTGGTCGCCGGTCTCGCGCAGGGTGGCCGCGGCCTCGCGGGCGCCGGCCTCGTCCAGCGGCGCGGCGCTGCGGATCCGGGCGGTGCGGGCGCCCGGTGCCCGGTCCGCGTCCGCGACCGCCAGCCAGGGCGTTCCCGCCAGGCCGCTGCCGCCGCCGAGCTCCGCGGCGGTCCCGCCCGCCATCAGGTACGCCCGCCCGCCCGGCTCGCGGGCCCGGGCGACCCGCTCGGGGTACGCGAGCCCGATGATCAGCCCAGCCGCGAGGTCGTCCGGCAGCGGCCCGCGATCACCGGGCTTTTCGCCGGCGTCCGGGTTGCGGGTGACCGCCGCGGTGAGGCGGCGGACCTCGGCGCGCCAGCCGCCGTCGTCCTCGGCGCGGGCGCGGCGCCAGGCCGCGACGAGATCGTCCGCCGCCCGGTCCGCGTCCAGCAGCGCCACGACCTCGGCGGCCCGCCGGGCACCGACCGCGGGCGCGCCGTCGAGCAGGGCGCGGGCGAGGCGGGGGTGCAGGCCCGCGTCGGCCAGCGCCCGGCCGCGGGCGGTGATCCGGCCCTCCGCGTCGGTGGCGCCGAGCGCCCGCAGCGTGCCCGTCGCGGCCTGCAGCGCGCCGGCGGGCGGCGCGTCCGGCAGGCTGAGGCCGCTGCCGTCCGGGTGTCCCCACAGCGCCAGGTCCAGCGCGAAGCCGGTCAGGTCGGCCGCCGCCACCTCCGGCTCGGGCTGGGCCGGGAGCCGGTCGTGCTGGGCCTGCGACCAGCAGCGGTAGACCCGGCCCGGCGCCTCGCGCCCCGCCCGGCCCGCCCGCTGCGTCGCCGAGGCGCGGGACACCGCGACGGTGACGAGGGCGCCGAGGCCCCGGCCGTGGTCCATCCGGGGCACCCGGCTCAGGCCCGCGTCGACCACCGCGCGGACGCCGGGGACGGTCAGGCTGCTCTCCGCGACCGCGGTGGCCAGCACCACCCGGCGTACCGGGCTGGGGCGCAGCGCGGCGTCCTGTGCGGACCCCGGCTGCCGGCCGTGCAGGGTGACCACCTCGGCGTCGCCGCCGGGCAGGCGGGACGCGACCGTCTCGATCTCCCGGGCGCCCGGCAGGAAGACCAGCACGTCGCCGTCGCCGTCGGCCAGGGCCCGGCGGACGGTGCCGGCCACGTGGTCGAGGAGCCTCGGGTCGACGCGCAGGCCGAGCGGGGGCGCGACGGGCTGCGGCGGCGGGCACCAGTGGACGTCCACCGGGTGCAGGGCCGCCTTCGCCTCGACGACCGGTGCGCCGCCCAGGATCTCGGACAGGCGGTGGGACTCGGCCGTCGCCGAGGTCGCCAGTACCCGCAGATCCGGGCGGAGCTCCGCGCGTACCTCGATCAGGAAGGCCAGGGCGAGGTCCGTGTCCAGGTGGCGCTCGTGGCACTCGTCCAGGATCACGACCGCCGTTCCGGCGAGCTCCGGGTCGCGTTGCAGCCGGCGTACCAGGACCCCGGTCGTCACGACCTCGACGCGGGTCTCGGCGGTGACCCGGCGGTCGCCGCGGACCGTGTAGCCCACCCGGCCGCCGACCTGCTCGCCGAGCAGAGCCGCCATCCGGCGGGCCGCCGCCCGGGCCGCGACCCGGCGTGGCTCCGCCACCACGACCCGGCCGGCCGGGTCCGGCCCTGCCAGGGCCAGGGGGACCAGGGTGGTCTTGCCGGTGCCGGGCGGCGCGACCAGCACCGCCGCGCCCGCGTCCGCGAGGGCGGCGCCCACCGCCGGCAGCACCGCCCGGATCGGCAGGTCGGGCAGGGCTTGCGTGGCGATCAGCACCGGACAAGTCTCGCGCACGCGGGCGGACCGCCCGGCGGCACGTGCTGGGCGTGTTAATTTCCCTGGAAAGCAGTGCAAGATCGGATGATGGACTGTTTGACTGACCGTCGGAAAAACAGGGGGTGAGCGGTGGACCGGATCGAAGTTCTCAACTCCCTGCCCGCCGAGAAGCTCGAGGCGGATCTGCTCGCCGTGTGCGCCGCCCCCGCCTGGGGCGCCGCGGTCGTGGCGCGGCGCCCGTATGGCTCACGTGCGGCCGTCATGGCCGCGGCCGACGCGGCCGCACGGGACCTGAGCTGGGAAGACGTCCTGCTTGGGCTGTCCGCGCATCCGCGGATCGGCGAGCGCGCGCAGGGCGACTCGAAGGAGGCGGCGTGGTCGCGGCGGGAGCAGTCGGCGGCCGCGAGCAGCGCGGACGACGAGACCACGGCCGCATTGACCGCCGCGAATCACGCCTATGAGGACAGGTTCGGCCACGTATTCCTGATCTTCGCCAGCGGGCGGTCGCAGGAGGAGATCCTGGCGGCGGCGCGGGCCCGGCTCGGCAACGACGAGGAGACCGAGCGGGCCGTCGTCGCCGGCGAGCTTCGCAAGATCGCACTGCTGCGGCTGGAGAGGCTGCTGGATGCCCTCGACTGACGGCACGGCGGCGCGGTTCCACGCCAAGATCTCCACCCACATCCTGGACACGGTGACCGGCGATCCGGCCCGGGACGTCTACGTGCGGCTGGAGCGGCGCGATTCGGACGGCTGGCGCCTGATCGCGGAGGGGCGCACCGACGACGACGGCCGGCTGCTGCACCGCGTGCCCCTGCACGACTGGCAGGCGGGCGGCTACCGGCTCGTCTTCTACGTGGAGCCCTACCTGGGCGGTGAGGCGTTCTTCCCCGAGATCACCGTCGCGTTCCACGTGCACGATCCGGAGCGGCACTACCACGTGCCGCTGCTGCTGAGCCGCTACGGCTACACCACCTACCGAGGGAGTTGACGCGTGGCGATCGTTTTGGGGAGCAACCGTTACGGCAAGGCGGAGACGCGGCTGGTGCGCGTCACGCGGGCCGGCGACACCCACGGGCTGCTCGACCTGAACGTGAGTGTCGCGCTCTCCGGCGATCTCGCGGCGACCCACCTGACCGGCGACAACGCCGGCGTGCTGCCCACCGACACGATGAAGAACACCGTGTACGCGTTCGCCCGCGAGCACGGCGTCGGCTCGCCGGAGGCGTTCGGGCTGCTGCTCGCCCGCCACTTCGTCGCGACGCAGCCGCAGATCTCCGGCGCGGTCGTGAGCCTCGAGTCGTTCGGCTGGGAGCGGCTGGGCCCGCACTCGTTCCGGCGGGCGGGCGACTTCGTCCGCACGGCGACGGTCGGCGTCTCGCCGGACGGGGAGCAGGTGGTGTCCGGGCTCAAGGACCTGGTGCTGCTGAACTCGACCGCCTCGGAGTTCCACGGCTTCCCGCGCGACCGGTACACGACGCTGCCCGAGACGACCGAGCGGATCCTGTCCACCGCGGTCGACGCCCGCTGGCGGCACCGGTCGGCCGCCGCCACCGACTGGGACGAGTCGTTCGAGGGCGCGAAGGACGCGATGGTCAACGCGTTCGTGAACACCTACAGCTACTCGTTGCAGCAGACCCTGTTCTCGATGGGTTCGCGGGTGCTGGACAGCCGGTCCGAGATCGCCGAGATCCGGCTCGCGCTGCCCAACAAGCATCACTACCTGGCTGATCTGTCCCCGTTCGGGCTCGAGAATCCGAACGAGGTGTTCATCGCCGGGGACCGGCCGTACGGCCTCATCGAGGGCACGGTGGCCCGTGACGACGCGCCCCCGGCCGCCGCCGACTGGTACTTGTGATCATTTCCACCCGATGAAGCCGGGGAAGAACCGCGGATTTTACCCTCCGCAAAAGGTTGCCGGAAGACCGTAAGGTGCGGGACGCCTCGGGACCGATACGGTAGCCAGAGATTCACGTTTCGAGGGGAGTCGCAGATCGTGACCGAGATTCTGTCCGACGAGGCCGTGGCGTTCGTCGCCGATCTGAACCGGCGTTTCCGGCCGCGTCGCAACGAGCTGCTCGCAGCCCGCGCCGCCCGCCGGGCCGAGATCGCCGCCGGCGGCACGCTCGGGTTCCTGCCCGAGACGGCCGACATCCGGGCCGGCGACTGGACGGTGCCCGCCGCACCGGCCGACCTCACGGACCGGCGGGTGGAGATCACCGGGCCGACCGAGCGCAAGATGACCATCAACGCGCTCAACTCCGGCGCCAAGGTGTGGCTCGCCGACCTCGAGGACGCGAACACCCCGCACTGGGCCAACGTGGTGGACGGCCAGCAGAACCTCTACGACGCGATCCGGCGCACCATCACCCTCGAGACCCCGGCGAAGACCTACGAGCTGGGCGGCGGGCCGTACCCGACCATCGTGATGCGGCCCCGCGGCTGGCACCTCGACGAGCGGCACCTGCCCGTCGACGACGAGCCCGCCGTGGGTGCGCTCGTCGACTTCGGGCTCTACTTCTTCCACAACGCCGCCGAGCTGATCAGCCGCGGCAGCGGGCCGTACTTCTATCTGCCCAAGATGGAGTCGCACCGCGAGGCCGCGCTCTGGAACGACGTCTTCACCTACGCCCAGGAGGCCCTCGGCATCCCGGTCGGCACCATCCGGGCCACCGTGCTCATCGAGACGATCCCGGCCGCGTTCGAGATGGACGAAATCCTGCACGCGCTGCGCCCGCACATCTCCGGGCTCAACGCGGGCCGCTGGGACTACCTGTTCAGCATCATCAAGTACTTCCGGGACAACCCGGCGATGGTGCTGCCGGACCGGGCCGCGGTGACGATGACGGCGCCGTTCATGCGGGCCTACACGGAGCTGCTCGTCTCGACCTGCCACCGGCGCGGCGCCTTCGCGATGGGCGGGATGGCCGCGTTCATCCCGAGCCGTCGCGACCCCGCGGTCAACGAGGTCGCCCTCGCCAAGGTCCGTGAGGACAAGGAGCGGGAGGCCGGCGACGGCTTCGACGGCTCCTGGGTCGCGCACCCCGACCTGGTGCCGGTCTGCCGGGAGATCTTCGACCGGGTGCTGGGCGATCGCCCCAACCAGCTCGACCGCAGGCGCGACGACGTGACCGTCGAGGCCGCGCAGCTGCTCGACGTCGCCGCAACCGGCGGCGCGGTGACCGAGGCCGGCCTGCGTGGCAACGTCTCGGTGGCGCTGCAGTACCTGGAGGCCTGGCTGCGCGGCAACGGCGCGGTCGGTATCAACAACCTGATGGAGGACGCGGCCACCGCGGAGATCTCCCGCTCCCAGGTCTGGCAGTGGATCCACAACGGGGTGCGCCTCGACGACGGCACCGCGATCACCGCGGACCTGGTCGGGCGGCTCGAGGACGAGGAGCTTGCCAAGATCCGTGACGCGCTCGGCGACCAGGCGTGGGCGGGCAGCCGCTTCGACGACGCCCGCAAGCTGTTCGAGCGGGTCGCCCTGGCCGACGACTTCGCGGACTTCCTGACGACGGCCGCGTACGACTCGATCGACTGACGATGCGGCTCAGCGAGGACGACTACGCCGCGGTCGACGGCCGGCTCGCCGTGCACGACGCGTTCCTCGCCGAGCGTTACCCGGGTGAGCGTCCGGGCCGGCAGCCGGTGCACACCGTCTACATCCCGGCCGACCGCATCGCCGGTTTCCGGGACTGGGGCGGTGCCGCGCTGGCGGCCCTGGACGACCACCCGCCGCTGCCGTTCCCGGCGGCCCTCGCCGACCGGGTCCGGGCCAAGCTCGCCACCGAGCCGATCGAGGACCTGCGCATCGACTTCGAGGATGGCTACGGCGTCCGCGACGACGACCAGGAGGACGCCGCGGTCAAGGCGGCCGTCGCCGTGCTGTCCGACGGCGACCGGCCGCCGTTCCTCGGTATCCGGATCAAGTCGCTGGAGGCCGCCACCCGGCACCGCGCGCTGCGCACCCTCGACCTGTTCCTGTCTCTGTATTCCGAGCCGTTCGTCGTCACGCTGCCCAAGGTCAGCGGCCCGGACCAGGTCGCGGCGATGGTCTCGCTCTGCGAGCGGCTCGAACGCGGCCACGGGCTGAGCGCCGGCACGCTGCGGTTCGAGATCCAGATCGAGCTGCCGTCGGCGGTGCTGGGCGCCGACGGCACCGCCACGGTGGCCCGGCTCATCACGGCGGCCGACGGACGCTGCACCAGCCTGCACTACGGCACGTACGACTACAGCGCGGCGGCCGGGGTGGCGGCGGCCTACCAGGCGATGGACCACCCGGTCGCCGACTACGCCAAGGCGGTCATCCAGGCCGCCGCGGCCGGCACCGGGGTCCGGCTCTCCGACGGCTCGACCAACATCCTGCCGGTCGGCACGGACGTGGCCGTGCACGACGCCTGGGCGCTGCACCACCGGCTCGTCCGCCGGTCTCTCGAACGCGGCTTCTACCAGGGCTGGGACCTGCACCCGGCGCAGTTGCCGACCCGGTTCGCGGCCACCTACGCGTTCTTCGCCGGCGGGGTGGACGCGGCCACGCTGCGCCTGCGCCGCTATCTGGACCGCCAGTCGGGCGGCATCCTGGACGAGCCGGCAACGGCCCGGGCGCTGGCCGGCTTCCTGCTCCGCGGCCTGGACTGCGGCGCGCTCGACGACGTGGGCTTCACCCGCGACGAGCTGTCCGCCTTCCGCTGATCAGCCGCCCGAGGAGCCGCTGATCCCGGAGCCGCCGCTGCCGCGGCCCACGACGTTGGTCTTGACGCTGCCGTTGGACACCTTGCCCGCCGACGGCAGCGCGAAGGCGCGCCGGGCCGCGGTGTCGTTCGCCCGGAAGCGCTCGCCGCCGAGCAGCGCCGTGCCCGGCCGCAGGCCGCGTGCGTAGAAGGGCGAGTGCCAGAGGAAGTACGCCGCGCTCCCGTCGTCCGCGCAGAGCTTCTCGTCGACGATGTCCCCGTCCGCGTCGGCGCAGTAGAACACCTCGCCGCCGTCCTCCTCGGCGTCCTCCTCGTCGACGTAGTCCTCGTCACCGGACGAGTCGTAGGTGTACGTCGATGTGTCGTCGATGCCCCACTCGTCCTCGGCCGAGGAGTCGCAGGCGGCGGCGCCGCCGGCGGCGAGGGCGAGGAACGCGGCGGTCAGCGCCACGTTCCGGGAGGTCATCCGTCGGGTCACGGCTGTTCGTACTCCGCCCTTTTCCGTGCCGGACGACCCTGCGGCCGGCGATCTTCGCGCATCCTGCCACAGCGGCGCCAGCCGGGTGAGGCGGCTTCGCCCGACCTGGCCGCCGGGCGACGCACGGCGGCTAGGCTCGGCTCATGGTCGATCTCGTGCTGCGGTCCCGCCGCGTCGTCACCGTGGGCGGCGAGCGCCCGGCCGCGGTCTCGGTCAGCGGCGGCCGGATCGTCGCCGTCGGCGATCACGGCGCGGCGGTCGAGGCCGCCGAGGACGTGGATCTGGGCGACCTGGCCCTGCTGCCCGGGTTGGTCGACACCCACGTGCACGTCAACGAGCCCGGCCGCACCGAGTGGGAGGGCTTCGACACGGCGACCCGGGCGGCCGCGGCGGGCGGGGTGACCGCCATCGTGGACATGCCGCTCAACAGCCTGCCGCCGACCGTCGACGTCGCCGCGCTGGCGGTCAAGCAGGACGCCGCGCGCGGCCGGATCCACGTCGACGTCGGCTTCTGGGGCGGCGCGATCCCCGGCAACGCCGCCGCGCTGCCCGCCCTGCATGCCGCCGGCGTCTACGGCTTCAAGGCGTTCCTCGCGGACTCCGGCGTCCCCGAGTTCCCGCCGCTGAGCCCCGACCAGCTGGGCGAGGCGCTCGCGGCGGTCGACGCACAGTTCGTGGTGCACGCCGAGGACCCCGACCACCTGCACGCCGCCGCGTCCTCCCCGGCGTACGCGGACTTCCTCGCCTCCCGGCCGCCCGACGCCGAGCACGCGGCCGTGGCGACCGCGATCGAGGCCGCCCGCGTGGCGGGCGCCCGCGTGCACATCCTGCACCTGTCCGCGGCGGGCGCCCTGCCGCTGATCGAGGCGGCCCGGGCGGGCGGCCTGCGGGTCACCGCCGAAACCTGCCCGCACTACCTGACCCTGGATGCCGCCGAGATCCCGTCCGGCGCGACCGAGTTCAAGTGCTGCCCGCCGATCCGCGACAGCGCCAACGCCGACCGCCTCTGGGCCGCGCTCGCCGGCGGGCTCATCACCTGCGTCGTCAGCGACCACTCGCCCTGCACTCCCGAGCTCAAGCGCCGGGAGACCGGCGACTTCGCGGCGGCCTGGGGCGGCATCGCCTCCGTGCAGCTCGGCCTGCCGGTGATCTGGACCGCGGCGCGGGCGCGCGGGCACACCCTCTCCGACGTGGTGAGCTGGATGGCCCGGCGCCCCGCCGACCTTGTCGGGCTCACCGGCAAGGGCCGCATCGCGGTGGGCGCCGACGCCGATCTGGTCGCCTTCGACCCCGAGGCCACCTTCACCGTCGACCCCGCCAGGCTGCACCACCGCAACCCCGTCACGCCGTACGCGGGAAGGGTCCTGTCGGGCGTGGTGCGCACGACCTGGCTGCGCGGACGGACCGTGACCGGCGACGCCCCCCGCGGCGTCCTTCTGACCCGGGAGATCTCCTGATGGAAGAGTTCACGCGCCTGCCCGATCTGGCGTCGCGCACCTTCGGCGGCGGAGTGGTCTTCGCCAACGACGAGCTGTTCGCCGCCGCCGACCACCTGGTCGAGCCGGACGCGCCGGTCTTCGCGCCGAGGACCTTCGGGCTCAAGGGCCAGGTGTACGACGGCTGGGAGACCCGCCGGCGTCGCCAGGACGGCTACGACACGGCGATCATCCGGCTCGGCGCGCCCGGCGTCGTGCATGGCATCGACATCGACACGGCGTTCTTCACCGGCAACTTCCCGCCGCACGCCTCGGTCGACGGCTGCGCGCTGGAGGGCTATCCGGACCCGATCCAGCTCGCCGAGGCGCCCTGGGTGCCGCTCGTGCCGCGCTCGCCGCTCTCCGGCGACAGCCGGAACCTGTTCAACGTCGACTCCAGCCAGCGGTTCACCCACGTGCGGCTGAACATCTACCCGGACGGCGGGGTGGCCCGGCTGCGGGTGCACGGCGAGGTCGTGCCCGACCCGCGGCTGCTGCCGAGCGTCTTCGACGTGGCCGCGGCCGAGCACGGCGGCCGGATCGCCGGATGCAGCAACATGTTCTACGGCCACCCGCAGAACATCATCCTCCCCGGCCTGGCCCGCTCCATGGGCGACGGCTGGGAGACCTCGCGGCGCCGCGACGACGGCAACGACTGGGTGCTCGTGCAGCTCGCCGTGCCGTCGGTGATCGAGCTGGCTGACCTGGACACCAGCCACTTCAAGGGCAACGCGCCCGGCAGCGCCACGCTGCGCGGCATCGACGCGCGCACCGGGCTGCTCGACGACCCGAGCGACTGGTTCGACCTGCTGCCGCAGGTCCGGCTCTCGCCGGACACCCGGCACCGCTTCCCGGTCTCGGTGGTTCCGGTGGCGACCCACGCCCGGCTGGACATCTTCCCGGACGGCGGCATGGCCCGGCTGCGGCTGATCGGCCGCCCGGACGTCGCGGTGCTGCGTGCGCGCTACGAGGCGGTGACGTAGAGAACGGCGGGGCGGCTCCGACCCAGGGGTGAAGGCATCCCGAGCGAAGGAGTTGAGGATCATGGCCAAGGTGGTCGCGGAAATGTCGATGTCGCTGGACGGGTTCATCGCGGACCCGCACGACGGGGTCGACGAGCTGTTCGGCTGGTACGGCAACGGGACCGTCGAGGTGCCAACGGTCGACGAACGCCTCACCTTCAAGGTCTCCGAGGCGAGCGCCGGGCACCTGCGGCCGGCGTTCTCCGGCGCGGTCGGCGCCCTGATCACCGGCCGCCGCAACTTCGACCAGTCGCAGGGCTGGGGCGGCACCCACCCGGTCGGCGCGCCGGTCTTCGTGGTCAGCCACTCGATCCCGGAGGGCTGGCCGCGCGCGGACTCGGCGACGACGTTCCACGACGACGCGCTGCGCGCCCTCGAGGCCGCGAAACAGGTCGCCGGCGACCGGATCGTCGCGGTCTCGACGCCGACGCTGACCCGGCAGTACCTCGACGCGGGCCTGCTGGACGAGATCGTGGTGTCGCTGGTGCCGGTGCTGCTGGGCGCGGGCATCCCGTTCTTCTCCGGCCTGTCGAAGACCCCGGTCCGCCTGGAGGACCCCCTGGTCGTCGAGGGCACCGGGGTGACACACCTGACCTACCGCGTGCGCAGGTGACCGCGCGGGCCTACGACAGCTCGACCAGCGAGAGATGATCGTCGGCCGGGAGATCGCCGCCGGCCACCGCGGTGATGAACAGCTCCGGCATGGTCAGCAGGCCGGACAGCGTCGTCTCCAGCGCGGTGTCGGCGGCGTCCCGGCCGTCGGCGATGCGGATCAGGCTCTGCCGGGGCGCGAGCCGGGTCGCGTCCCAGACCTTCCAGCGGCCGTCCAGCGCCGTCTCGACCACCAGGTGGAAGTCCATCGGGGACAGTCCGGGCGCGTAGACCGCGACGACCCGGGCGGGCACGTTCAGCGCCCGGCACAGCGTGGCGACGAGATGGGCGTAGTCCCGGCAGACCCCGCGCCCGTCGAGCAGGGTGTCCGCCGCGTCGGTGGTCGGCCCGCTGCTGCCGGCGGAGTAGCTCAGGTGCTCGAACACCCAGGTGGTGATCGCCCGCACGGTGGCGGTGTGGTCGCCGGCCCAGCCGAACATGGTGGCCGCGAAGCCGGCCAGCCGGTCGGACGGGCAGTACCGGCTCGGCCGCAGCGCGACGATCCGCTCGACCTCGGTGACGCCGGCCGGCTCGGTGCCGGACACGGCGACCTCGGCCGCGTAGGTCACGGTCAGCCTGCCCCGGGGCGCCCGCACGTAGTGCAGCCGGCCGGGCAGCTCCACCGCCTCGACGGCCCGCCCGCCGTCGCCGGTGACCGCGAGGGTCTCGGCGAGCGGCCGGGCGGCGGCGATCCGCAGGACGATCTCGGCCGGCTCGGTCACGTCGAAGCCGAGGGTGGAGGCGACCTGGGAGTTGTTCACGGTCGCCACCGTAACCGCCCAACGTTTCCGCGCACGCCGGCTCGCCCGCGGCGTCGCGGGCGTCGCGGCCGTACGGTGTAAGCGTGAGCGACCCGCGCCGACGCTTCGTGGAACGGATCCACCGCCACGGCGCCCCGCTGACGCCCCGGCTCGCCGCGGCCTTCGCCGCCGTGGCCCGGGAGTCGTTCGTGACCGAGGGTTTCCAGCGCCGCGACGGATCCTGGGCCCGGCCCGGCTCGGCGGGCTTCCTCGAGGCCGTCTACCGCGACGACGTGCTGATCACCAAGGTCGACGGCGGCATGCCGGTCAGCTCGTCCAGCCAGCCCTCCCTCATGGCGATCATGCTGGCCGCGCTCGACGTGCACCCCGGTGACCGGGTGCTGGAGATCGGCGCCGGCACCGGCTACAACGCCGCGCTGCTCGCGTTCCTCGGCGCCCGCGTCACAAGCGTGGACGTGCAGGCCGACGTCGCGGACCGGGCCCGGTCCGCGCTGGCCGCCGCGGGCATCGACGGGGTACGGGTCATCGTCGGCGACGGCTACGCGGGTGCGCCGGGCGAACGCTTCGACCGCGCGATCGTCACCGTCGGCGTCGCCGGGATCTCTCCACAGTGGCTTGCACAGACCTGGCCGGGTCCCGTCGTGGCCCCCGTCGAGCACGCCGGCACCCACCCCGTCCTGGCGGTCCGCGGCACGGCCGGCGGGCCGGTGACCGCGACGGTGATCTGCCCCTCCGGCTTCATGAGCGCCGCGGGCCCGCTCACCGCGGCGCATCCGCGCTCGCATCCGACGCCGGCGCCGTCCGGGTCGCTGGCCGCGGTCGCCGAGATCGCGCCGCCGCGCTGGGGCGACCCGCTGGACTCGCTCGCCTACCGCGACCTCTGGTACGCCGCGGGGGTGTGGAGCGAACGCGCCACCCACGCCGCGGTGCGGGGACGCGACCAGAGCTGCCTGGTGCTGCTGGACGAGACGGGCACCGGCGGCGCGGCGATCCTGCCCGACGGCTCGGTGCTGGCCGGGGGAGCGCGGGCGGAGGAGTACGGGCGGCGGGCCGTGGAGATCGTCGACCGCTGGGAGGCGGCCGGGCGGCCGCCGATGCAGGCGTGGCGGATCGGCCTGCGGCTCACCGGCGAGGAGTCCGCGCCGATCTGGGCGCCCGAGACCTGGACCCTGAAGCCCTAGCCTCGCAGGTAGGCGAGGACCGCCAGGACGCGGCGGTTGGTGTCCTCGGCCGGCGGCAGGTCCAGCTTCGCCAGGATGCTGCCCACGTGCTTGCCGACCGCCGCCTCCGTCACGAACAGCCGCGCGGCGATCGCCGAGTTCGAGTGGCCCTCCGCGACCAGCGCCAGCACCTCGCGCTCGCGGGCCGACAGCGCGGCCAGCGGGTCCCGGGTGCGGCGCAGCAGCCTGCGTACCACCTCCGGGTCGACGACCGTGCCGCCGCCGAGGACCGTGCGCAGGGCCGCGACGAAGTCCCGCACGTCGACGACCCGGTCCTTGAGCAGGTAGCCGACCCGCAGGCCGTCGCCGGTGTCCAGCAGGGCCGACGCGTACTCCTCCTGCACGTACTGGCTCAGCACGACGACCGCGAGCCCGGGCCGCTCCCGGCGCAGGGTGACCGCCGCGCGCAGGCCCTCGTCGGTGTGTCCGGGCGGCATCCGGATGTCCGTGATCACCAGGTCCGGCCGGTGTTCCGCGACGGCCGCCAGCAGGGCCGGGCCGTCGCCGACCGCGGCCACCACCGCGAAGCCGAAGCGGGACAGCACCCCGACCAGGCCCTCGCGCAGCAGGACGCCGTCCTCGGCGAGCACCACCCGGGTCAGCTCCGGCACGGCAGCTCCGCCCGGATCAGCGTCGGGCCGCCCGCGGGGCTGGCCAGCAGCACCCGCCCGCCGACCGCGGCCACCCGGTCGGCCAGCCCGGTCAGGCCGGTGCCCCGCGCCGGGTCCGCGCCGCCGTCGCCGTCGTCGCGCACCTCCAGCACCAGCATGCCGGCGGTCTGCGCGAGCAGTAGGTCGGCGCGGTTCGCCCCGCTGTGCCGGACCACGTTGGCCAGCGCCTCGGAGGCCACGAAGTAGGCGCAGCCCTCGACGTGCGGCGCGGGCCGGGCCATGCCGTCCGCCACCGTGACCGTCACCGGCAGCGGCGACCGGCCGCCGAGCTCGCGCAGGGCGGCGGGCAGTCCCAGGTCGGTCAGCGACTGCGGCCGGATGCCGTGTATCAGCTCCCGCAGCACCACCATCAGCTCCTTCGCCTCGTCGTGCGCCCGGGCCAGCGGTGCCGCCGCCGGCGAGTCCTCCGGCACGTCCAGGCGTGCCATGCCGAGTTGCAGCGTAAGGCTGGTCAGCCGGTGCTGCGCGCCGTCGTGCAGGTCGCGTTCGATGCGGCGGCGCTCGGCCTCGAACGCGTCGGCCAGCCGGGCCCGCGACTGCGCCACCTCGTGCAGGGCGGTGCCGTCCCGGTCGCCGAGCAGGGCCCGGGCCGTCGCGGCCTGGCCGGCCGACACCAGCCCGAGCAGGTGTACGAGCACCGGGACGAACAGCAGCCCGAGGATCGACAGCGGGATCGCCTCGGCGGTCGAGTCCACGGTGAACACGCCGAACTGCCAGGAATCGGTGCCGGTGGCCGCGAACAGCGGGCTCACGATGCACCCGACGTCGATCAGCATCAGCAGCGCGAGGACGCCGTAGACGACCGGGACCACCAGGCCCAGGATGACGGCGTAGAGCACCTCACGCCAGGTGGCCGCCTCGGTGTACCGCAGCCGCAGCCAGCTCACCGGTCCCGGCGCGGCGTCGCGGTGCGCCGACCGCACCGGGCGCCGATCGACAAGCGCCAGGCGCCCGCGCTCGATCGCCGCGAGGGGAATCGCGACCAGCGGGCCGAGCCCGGCGAACAGGACCAGGGCGGTGACCATCAGGAACAGCAGCGGCGCCTCCAGCATCCGGCCCTCCTGCAGCCGCAGCCCGGCCGCCAGCCACGGCAGGATCAGCGTGCCCACCGCGAACCCGGTCAGCGCGGCCAAGGGGCACGTCGTGAGTACGTAGAGCAGCGCGCGCCACGGGCCCGAGGAGAGCAGGTAGCGGGCTTGCCAGGGTGCTTCGTTTGTCGACACGGCGACACGGTAGCCAGCGCGGGGCGGTCGATCCCAGCCGTCCACGGCTAGTTCCGGGGTATGCCTGGCACTACCAGGTGCCGGCCCGGCGCTCCCGCCACGGCCGCCCGTCCGGGTCGTAGATCAGCCGATATGCCGGTACTGCCCAGAATCGCTGGTGCCAGGGGAGCCGCGTCGTGCGGTGCGGCACGAGCCGCCCCGGTGGGCGCGGTCCCCGCTCCCCGCCGGCGTGCCAGTCCCGTACGGCGTTCGCGCTCTCGTTGATCACCCGCAGGGCCGAGGCGGGATCGACAAGCTCTGTGTCGTCGGTGCGGTCCAGGTGTTCGCGCAGCAGCGCGAGCCGCAGGTCGCGGGCGTAGGTGCGGGCGCCGTCGCCGAGCCCGGCCGGATCCGCCGGTTCCCGCTCGTCGGCGGTGCGATCCAGCACGGCGCAGGACAGCTCGCTGTCGTGGGTCCACGAACGACGGTTGAAGTTGTCGCTGCCCGTGCTCGCCCAGACGTCGTCGACAACGCAGACCTTGGCGTGCACGTAGACGGGCGTCCCCTCGTGGTTCTCCACGTCGAAGACGTGCACCCGCTCCGGCGCGGCCCGGCGGCACAGCTCGATGGCCTGCTCGCGGCCGACCTGGTTGGGCGGCAGCGCGAACCGGCCGTCCACGTCCGGGTGGCGCGGCACCACCGCGATCAGATGCAGGTCCGGGCTGCCGTTGAGCGCGTCCGCGAAGAGCCGGGCGACCTCGGTCGACCACAGGTACTGGTCCTCGAGGTAGATCAGCCTGCGTGCTCGTTTGATGGCCTTCGTGTAGCCGCGGGCGATGCTCTGCTCACCGAGCCGGGCGAAGCCGTACGGCGGGCGCATCGACGGGTAGGTGCGCAGCACCTGGATGTCGTGCGGGCCGCACTCGGGCGGGTCCGGCGGCCGCGGCGGCAGGCGGTCGGCGCTCAGGTCGGCGTGGCGCAGCTTGTCCTGCAGCGTGGAGATCGGCCCGTGCTGGTCCAGCGGCACCCGATCGGTCCAGCGCTCCCGGAACGACAGATCCAGGGCGCCGACCACCGGGCCACGCAGCGCGAGCTGCACGTCGTGCCAGGGCGGGTTCCCGCCGTACGCCGAGGCCATCGCGACCGACTGCGGGTCGCCGCGGTGGTCCGCGTCGTCGCGCCGGCTGTGGCACAGGTCGATGCCGCCGGCGAACGCGATGTCCCGCTCCGGCGCGCCGATGTGCCGCAGAATGACCAGCTTCTGGTGATGTGAACCGCCGCGCCGGACCCGCTGGTCGAGCAGGACCTCCCCGCCGGCGGCCGCGATGTCTTCGCCGAGGTTGCGGTTCTCCTCCTCGCTGTACGCCAGCTTGTCCACATGCGAGCGCCAGAGCAGGCCCTTGACCACGACACCGCGCCGGGCCGCCCCGGCGAAGAGCTCGGCGACGGTCGGCCCGCCGTCGCGCATCCGCTCGTCGGGATCGCCCCGCCAGTCGGTGAAGAACAGGTGATCACCGTCACCGAGCGTCTCCACCTCGGTGACCAGCCGGTCGAAGTACGCGCTCCCGTGTATGAGCGGCTCGACCGTGTTTCCGGGGCACCACGCGGGTATCCGGGAGTCCGGGTTGCCGCGCTCGTCCGCGGACAGGAACCAGTCCTCCAGTGGCACGGTGCAGCCTTCCGAGGTCGACGTAGCCCCACGGTAGGCGCTCCGGTGGCCCGCCGCACCCCGAAGTACCCGGAAGCGAAACGCCGGCCGCCCGGCTCGTGCCTGTCCGAACAGGTCTGGACGCGATGTCGCGGATGTCCGGGGCAGTCGATACCGATCTGTTGCCGCGGAGTGACGGATAGGGGGCAGCGAGGGGTCGGCCGCCTAATCCATACTCGTCGTCATGACGGGGGATCCGAATATCAGCAGCGCCATCATCGAGGTCCCGCAGGCGGAAGCGGCCACCGGCACGACCAAGGTCGTCTGGTCGCCCACCCACGGCCCGCTCAACGTGGTGGTGCCCCCGGGCACCGTCGACGGCGCGGTGGTCTGGGTGCAGACCCCTACGGCCGGCAACGTGGCGGTCACCGTCCGGGTCTCGACGCCGTTCCCGCCGCCGCCGCCCTTCGCCGGCGTTCCCGCCTCCGGCCCGCCCGCGCCGGGCTACCCGCCGCCCGGTCAGGCGCCCGTCTCGGGTCAGCCTTTCCCGGGTCAGCCGCCGGTCTCGGGTCAGCCTTTCCCGGGTCAGCCGCCCGTCTCCGGTCAGCCCTTCCCGGGCCAGCCCTATCCCGGGCAGGCCTATCCCGGCCAGCCCTTCCCGGGTCAGCCGCAGACGTTCGCCGGGCCGCCGACGGCCAAGCCGGGCAACGCCCGGCGTAACTCGCTGATCGGCGGCGCGCTCGCCGTGGTGCTCGCGCTGGGTTGCTGCGGCGTCGTCCGCGTGTTCGCCGGCGGGGACGACGACGATCGGGCTGGCAAGCGCACCGGCGGCTCCTCGACCACCGCGCCGGCCACCACCGCCCCGCTCGCCCCGGAGCAATACGTACTGGCCCTGGCGTCCGCCGACACGGCCATCGGTTCGACCTTCGGCAAGCTCAACACCGCGGACAGCGCGGTGTTCGCCAAGGCCGCCCCGGCCGCCGCGGGCGCGATCCGCGCCGAGTCCGAGAAGCTGCGCGCGATCGAACCGCCCGCCGGCGCCGAGACGGCGCACGAGCAGTTGACACTCGAGCTGGGCAGCATGGGCGACATGATCGAGGAGTCCGCCTCGGCGAAGCAGGACTGCCCGGCCGCGTCGCCGTGGACGTCGCTGCTGCAGTCCGGCTGGGCCGAGGGGATCCGCGAGGACGCCAGGAAGCTCGCCGTCGCCGACCCGCAGTACAAGTTCGGCAAGTTCCTGCCGGCGGCGCCGAAGGAGACCAACCGGCGCCTCAAGACCGGCACGTTCGTCAAGCGTTCGAGCTCGAGCGGCCGCGGTCACCTGAAGATCAAGAACGGCCCCGACGACACCACGATCAGCCTGGTGCCGACCAAGGGCAAGAAGCCGAAGCCGGTCTTCACGGTCTACGTGCGCGCCGGCGGCACCTACACGGCCAAGGGCGTCCGCGACGGTACCTACCGGGTCTACACCGCGTCGGGTGCGGACTGGAACGCGGCGAAGAAGGGCTTCATGCGGGACTGCTCGTTCAGCAAGTTCGACGACACGTTCAAGTTCACCACCACGTTCACCTCTACGTCGGTCTCGGCCTCGATCTGGACGATCACGCTCAGCTCGGTGATCGGCGGCAACGCGTCGACGACCGACGTGGACCCGAACTCGTTCCCGAACTGAGCGGTGCGGCGGGCGCCCTGACGGACGCCCGCTTTCCGGTGGCGCCCCTGGGCGGGGGCGCCGCCGGCGGGCGAATATGCCGTTCGCACTATCCCGGTCGCGGATCGCCGCCGCTAGTCTCATTACCAGCGCCCGCCCGGCTGACGGCGTCCCCACGGCCCACGTACGTGTACCGCAATGCGGGTACTTACGGATGTGCGCGCCCATCCCCGCCTGACAGCGTGATCCCCGGACCGCGCCGGGTGGTCCAGTGGTGGGGGACAGGGACAGATGACCTGGAACGGGTCCGACGAGAAGCACGAGTACGGTACCGCCGCGATCCGGGAGCCCGAGCTGGGCGCGCTGCGCCGGGCGCTGGCCCGCTGCGGCCCGGCCGGCCGCTGGATCGTCGCCGAGGTCGCGGGCGAACCGGGCATGGGCAAGTCCACGCTCCTGGCGGGTTTCGGGCGGTACGCGGCCGACGCCGGATGCCGGGTACTGCCGTGGCGGGCCGGGTCCCCGGCGTCGTGGCAGCCGGCTCCCGGTGAGCCGGGCGCGCACGGCGGTCCCGGCGCCGGGCCGCCGATCTCGTCGCTCGCCGAGGTGCTGCGCTCGGTGGCGGGTCCGGGCGCCGGGCGTCGCCAGGTGCTGATCGTCGACGACGTGCACCGGGCCGACCCGGCCTCCGCGGAGCTGCTCGCCGAGCTGGTGCGGCACCCGCCGCTCGGCCCGGTGCTGCTCGTGCTCGCGCACCGGCCGCGGCAGCTCACCGGCGACCTCGCCGCGGCGCTGGCCACGGCCGCGGACGCCGGGGAGGTTCGGCGGGTCGCACTGCGGCCGCTGACCCCGGCCGAATCGGCGACCCTGCTGCCGCCGTCGACGCCGCCGCACCGGCGGTCCGACCTGCACGAGGCGGCCGAGGGCAACCCGCTCTACCTGCTCGGCTCAGCCGGTACGCCCGGAGCCGTGCCGAAGCGCGTCCTGGCGGCCCTTGAGCCGGAGCTGCTCGCCGGCTCCCCGATCGAGCGGCTGGTGGTGTGGTCCGCCGCGGTGGCCGGTGACCCGGCGGATCCGGAGCTGATCGCCGCCGTCGCCGAGTGCGATCCGGCGGCGGTCTACCGCGCGCTGGACCGGATCGTCGCGGACGACCTGCTGCGCCCGGCCCCCTCCGGCGCCGGATTCCGCTTCCGGCACGAGGTGGTGCGGGCCGCCGCCTACGCGTCCGCCCCCTCGGGCTGGCTGCTGGCCGCGCACGGCCGGGCCGCCGCGGCGTTGCGCGACCGCGGCGCCGCCGCGGCCGACCGGGCCGATCACCTCGAGCGCTGCGCCGCACCGGGCGACGAGGACGCCGTCGAGACGCTGAGCCGGGCCGCGGCCGGCGCCGCCTACCGGGCGCCCGCCGACGCGGCGCGCTGGTTCACCGCGGCGCTGCGGCTGCTGCCGGTGGGGCCGGCGACCGCGGAGCGGCGTACCCGGCTGCTCCTGCGGTGTGCGCGGGCGCTGGGCCTGGCCGGGCGGCACGGCGAGAGCCGCGCGCACCTGCACCGGCTGCTCGCCGAGCTGCCGGCCGCCGATGCCGGCCGCCGCGCGGAGGCGGCGGTGCTCGCGGCGCGTGCGGAACGGCTGCTGGGCCGGCATGCCGAGGCCGACGCCCTGCTCCGCAGCGAACTCGGGGCGCTGCGCGCCGCCGTCGCCGCGGGCCCCGGACCGCACGCCGCCGGCTCGGAGCCGGACGCCTCGGAGCCGGACGCCGAGCTGGCCGGCGCCCTGGCCGCGGGCGCGATGCTGCGCGGGGACGCCGCCACGGCACGGCGGTGGTCCGCCGAGGTCCTCGACCACGCCGTCGGCGGCGCGCCCCGCATCGCCGCGTCGGCGCTGCTCGCGCTGGCCGATCTCATGACCGACCCCGCCGGGCCGGCCGATGCCGGCCCCGATAGCGACGGTGCCCGCTCCGGGGTCGCCGCCCGCCTCGGTGGGTCTGCGGATGCCGGCCCTGATAGCGACGGTGCCCGCTCTGGGGTCGCCGCTCGTCTCGGTGGGTCTGCGGATGCCGAGCCTGATAGCGACGGTGCGCGCTCTGGGGTCGCGGCCCGCCTCGACGAGGCGGCCGACCTGGTCGACGCCATGGTCGACGACCGGCTCGTCGCCGTGCTGGATGACGTCCGCTGGCTGGCCGAGGCCGAGCTGGCGGCCGAACGGATCGGCGACGCCCTGCGGCACACCGACCGGATGCTGGCCGTCGCCGGGGGGTCGAACCGGTTCGACATCCTCGCCGCGCTGCACGGGATCGCCGGGCGGGCGCGGCTGCTCGGTGGCGACCTGCCGCGTGCCGCGGAGAGCCTCGACCGGGCGGCCGCCGACGCCCGGCGCAGCGGCAGTCCGGCGCGGCTCGCCGAGGCCACGGCGTGCCTCGCCTGGTCGTCGCTGTGGCAGGGGGATGCCGCGGCCGCGGCGCGGCTCGCGGAGCGGGCACACGAGCAGGACGGCGCGGTCGCGTCCCGGCTGGTCGGCGGCGCCGCGGTGGGGGACTGGGTGCGCCTCGGCGACGACGCGAGCGCCGCGGACCGCCTCGGTGGCGAACTGGAGACCTCCGGCGGCGATCCGCTGGTGCGGGTCCGTTGGCTCGAACTGGCCGCGATGACGTGCGCGGACCGGGGGTTCGCGACCTCCGCCTCGGCCTGCGCCGCGTCGGCCCGTCGCCTCGCGGCGGGTTCGCCGGGCCGCCGGGTCCGGGGCTACGCGGCGCTGGCGCAGTCGCACGCGCTGCTCGGCGCCGATCCGGCGGCCGCGGCCGATGCGGCCCGGCTCGCGGCCGACCTGCTCGCCGCGGCCGGAGATCAGCTCGGCGCGCGCGGTGCCCGGCTGCGGCTGGACGCCGCCCTGTCGGCGCCGGACGACGGCGCCAAGGCCGGCGGGCTGGCCGCGCTGACCGCACGGGAGACCGAGGTCGTCACCCTGGTCGCCGAGGGCCTGACCAACAAGGAGATCGCCCACCGGCTCTACCTCAGCCCCGGTACGGTGTCGATCCACGTCGGCCGGGTGTACGCCAAGCTCGGCGTCTCGCGCCGGGCCGCGGCCGCCGCCCGGCTGGTCGGAGCCGGACTCGCCGGGCCGGGTTCGGCGAGCGAGCCGGGCGCCCGGGGATGATCGCGGGCCCGGTGACCGGCCCGCGCCGTCAGTCGGCGTGCGGGAGGCGCTCCGCCGGGATGACGCCCAGGCGGCCCTTCTGGTAGTCCTCGAACGCCTGCATGAGCTCCTCGCGGGTGTTCATCACGAACGGGCCGTACTGGGCCACCGGCTCGCGGATCGGCCGGCCGCCCATGATGAACAGCTCCATCGCCGCGACGTTCGAGTCCTGGGACTTTCCGGCGGCGACCCGGATCGTGTCGCCGGCGCCGTGCGCGGCGAGCTGGCCGATCTGGATCGGGCGCGCCTCCACGCCGACCGTTCCGCGACCGGCGAGCACGTAGACCAGCGCGTTGTAGTCGGGCTGCCAGGGCAGGTCGAGCTGGGCGCCCGGCTGGAGGGTGACGTGTGCGAGGTTGATCGGGGTGTGGGTTGAGCCGGGGCCGGCGTGCCCCGCGATCTCGCCCGCGATCACCCGGATCAGGCTGCCGCCGTCGGGCGTGGTCAGCAGCGCCGCCTGGTTGCCGCGGATGTCCTGGTAACGCGGGGCGATCATCTTCGCCGCCCGGGGCAGGTTCACCCAGAGCTGCAGGCCGTGGAAGAGCCCGCCGCTGGTGACCAGCCGCTCCGGCGGGGCCTCGATGTGCAGGATGCCGCCGCCCGCGGTCATCCACTGTGTGTCGCCGTTGGTGATCGAGCCGCCGCCACCGTTGGAGTCCTGGTGGTCCATCTGGCCGTCGATCATGTAGGTGACGGTCTCGAAGCCGCGGTGCGGGTGCCAGGGCGTGCCCTTGGGCTCGCCGGGCGCGTAATCGACCTCGCCCATCTGGTCGAGGTGGATGAACGGGTCCAGCTCGTTCGTCGGCACCCCGGCGAAGGCGCGCCGGACGGGGAAGCCCTCGCCCTCGTAGCCCGACGGCGCGGTGGTGAGCCGGTGCACGGGCCGGTAGCTGGTCGTGGCGGGGTCGGGCTGCGGCAGGCGCGGCAGGACCAGGACGTCGTCGACGGTGATCGCGGGCATTTCTCTCTCCCTCAGGCTGTGACCGGCAGCGAGCGCAGTCGCGGACCCAGGCGCCCGAAGACGCGGGTGATGGTGGCGATCTCGGCGTCGTCGAGGTCGTCGATGAACGTTTCCCGCACGGTGGCGAGATGCAGCGGCGCGGCGGCGGTGAGCGCGGCCAGCCCGGCGTCGGTCAGGACGGCCTCCTGGCCGCGCCCGTCGTCGGAACAGCTCTGCTTGCGGACCAGACCGCGCTTGACCATCGAGGTGATCTGGTAGGTGCACCGGCTCGGCGAGAAGACCAGCCGGTTGGCGAGCTCACCCATGCGCACCCGGTGCCCGGGCGCCTCGGAGAGCACCACCATGACGTGGAAATCCGACATGCTCAGGCCGGTGGTGGCGCGCAGGTCGTCCTCGAGCCGTGTGTGCAGCGCCCAGCTGCTCTCCACGAAGGCTCGCCAGGCCTGTTGCTGGCTGTCGCTGAGCGGTCGGGTCATGCTGTCGACGGTAACTCTTTCAAATCTGAAATACCACCGATACGGCGGTGGCGGCCGTCACGGTCCTCCCGTCAGGGGTTCAGCAGCCGGTGCAGCCGGGTGAGGTCCTCGATGCGCAGGTCGCCGTCGACGCCCTTGAGCGCGGCGACCTTGGCGCCCGCCGCCCGGCCCGCGGCGACGCCGACCTCCGCGTCCTCGACGACCAGGCAGCGCCGCGCAGCGACGCCGAGCAGTTCGGCGGCGCGCAGGTAGCCCTCCGGATCCGGCTTGCCGGCCCGGACGTCCTCGACCGTGACCAGTACGGGCGCCTCGATGCCGGCCGCGTCCAGCCGGGCCTTGGCCAGCCGCAGGTCGGCGCTGGTCACGACCGCCCACGGCAGTCGCAGGGCCGCCAGCAGTTCGTGCGCGCCCGTGGTCGGCACGACGTCGGACAGGTCGTCGTACTGCAGCTCGAGCTGGCGGGCCGCGGCGCTCGCCACGCCGTCGCCGGCCAGGCCGGGCAGCATCAGCCGGACCGTGCGCTCGGCCGGTGCGCCGTGCGCGACCGCGAGCACCGCGTCCGGATCGACGCCGTACTCGCCGGCCCAGGTCCTCCAGGCGCGTTCGACGGCCGCGTCCGAGTCGACCAGGGTGCCGTCCATGTCGAAGAGCACCGCCGCGATGATGGTCAGGTCCACGTCGTCCTCCAATATCCTCGTACTGCGAGGATAAGAGTGGGGGTGCCGGTCATGCCAGGTCCGATCCGCCGCCGGGCCGAGCAGGCCCGCTGGCACACCGCGTCCCAGGTGCTGGCCTGGCTGCGGGAGAATCCCGGCGGGACCCGGGCGGCCCTGGCCCGGGACCTGCAACTCGCCAGCGGGCTGGCCACCGAGCTGACCGGGCGGCTGCGCGCGCTGAGCCTGCTCGCCGAGACGCCCGCGCCGCCGCAGGGCCGCGGGCGGCCGACGACGATCCTCGGCCCACACCCGCAGGGGCCGGTCGTGCTCGCGGTGGACGTCCGGATGGCCGACTGGCGGTACGCGGTGGCGGGGCTCGACGGCCGCCCGTACGACGTGACCGGGGCCCGGCACGCCACCCGCGACCCGGCAGCCGTGCTCGGCTGCGTGCGCCGGGCGCTCGAAGCGGCCCGCGCCCGGTACGGCGACCGGCTGCGTGCCGTCGCCGTCGCGGTGGCCGGGACCATCCACGACGGCAGGCTCGCCCAGTCCGCGACCCTCGGCTGGCGCGACGTCGACCTGACCGTGCTGACCGCGGGAACCACGCTGCCCCTGCTGCCCGGCAACGACGCGATCCTGGCCGGGGTCGCCGAGGCCCGTACCGGTGCGGCGGTGGGTGCCGGCGCCGCGCTGCATCTCATGGTCGAGGTGGGCATCGGCGGGGCGTTCACCGTGTACGGCCGGCCGGCGACCGGCGCGCACGGCGCCGCGGGCGAGTACGGGCACCAGCCGTACGGCGATCGCGCTCTGCTCTGTCCCTGCGGGGCGCGCGGCTGCTGGGATCTCGACGTCGACGGGCGCGCGCTCGCCCGGCACCTGGGCGAACCCGCACCGTCCGACCCCCGCGGATACGCCCGGCAGGTCCTGGACCGCGGCGACCCCGCGGCCCGGCGGGCGCTGGAGACGGTCGCCGCCGCGCTCGGCGCCGGCATCGGCGCGCTGGTCAACGTGCACGACCCGGACACCGTCACGCTCGGCGGGCTCGCCGCCCCGCTGCGCGCCGCCGCGCCCGGCACGTTCGCGCGGGCGTACGACCAGGGTCTGATGGCCTTCCATCGTGGACAGCCGCCGCCGGTGGTCGACGCGGCGCACGGCGACGACGGCGCCCTGCGGGGCGCGGCGATCGTGGCCCTGGACCACGTGACCAGCGAGGCGGCGCTGGCGCAGTGGTCGGCCCGGTCCGGCGGTCGTGGTGCCCGCGGGTCAGGAGCGGTAGTAGACGCGTAGCTCGAAGCCGTCGGTGCGGTACCGCCAGCCCAGATCGTCGACAGCGCGCACCTCGGTGCGCCCGGCGAGCCAGTTGGCGGCCATCGCGAGCACGTCCGCGGGCGTGCTCCCGGTGAACACCCGGCGGCGGGCGAGATCGTCGGCGAGGGCCGGCGCGTGCCGCGGGTGGTTCCGCGCGGTCAGCGTCGGCTCCGGGCCGGTGACCACGGCGGTGGCACCGACGGCCTCGCCGTCGATGACGCCCTGGATGAACCAGTCGTTGATCGACTCGTCGTGCTCGACACTCCACCCGCTGATCGGCCCGATGTCCGAGGCGATGGCACGCTTCGCGTTGTCGAGCGCGGCGTCCAGGGTGGGAAGATCGATGTCATCGCCGTTGTACTCGACGCGGTAGTTCATCGTGCCTCCAGCGGTCGCCCAGGTCGCCGGTAATACCCAGGCGACCGCCGGAATAGGCATGTCCTGCCGCTCGGATCCCGGGCTCAGGCCGCCTGGTCCCGCACGGAGCGGGTGACGTCCTCGCGCAGCCGGGCGAGATCGACCTCCGCATCCGTCAGGATCCGCACGGCCAGGCCCTGCCCCTCGCGCAGGATGCCGAGCATGATGTGTTCCGGGGCGATGAAGTTGTGCTTCAGGCGGATCGCTTCGCGCAGCGAGAGCTCCAGGACCTTCTTGCTCCGGGGCGAGAACGGCGTGTGCCCGCCGCCGGTGAAGCGGCCGAGCAGGCCCCGGCGTTTCGGCGGGGCGTTCCGCGGCAGGCGCAGCGCTCCCGGGCCGAAGTTCTCCTCGATGGCCCGGCGGACCGCGTCCAGGTCGATGCCGATCGCCTTGAGGGCCGCCGCGTCCTCGGCGTCCGCGTCCGCCAGCACGTCCCGGTACGGCGATGCGCCGCCGTCGACGCGGCGGACGATCTCGGCCCGGACGTACGCGGCGTCGATGTTCCGCTCCCGCAGGGCCGGCGCCGAGGCGACCGGGCCCGTCTCGTCCGCCAGCAGTGACAGCAGCACGTGCTGCGTCCCGATCGGGGCCTGCTGTAACTCGCGGGCCTCCTCCTGGGCGCGCACGACGACGTTTCGCGCTGCGTGGGTGAATCGCTCGAACATCTCAGCCCTCCCGTGGGTCCTGCATCGGCACGCGGCCGGCGTGCTTCTTGTGGACGCCCTGGCGCGTCACCTCTAGGGCGTCCGCGATCTCCTGCCAGGACCAGCCCTTGCGGCGGGCGTTGGCCACCTGGAGGTGCTCGAGGCCCTCCAGGAGGCGGCGCAGCGCCACCACCGCGCGCAGGCCGACCCGTGGGTCGGCGCTGCCCGCGGCCGCGGCGAGATCGGTTGCTTCGGTCATGCTGTCAACCTACGTTGACACGGACGGCCTGTCAACTCTGGTTGACACTCGGCGCGGCACACGGAGAAGGCGCCGGACCCGGGGTCCGGCGCCTTCCACATTTCCCGATCTGGGGTACCGCTACGCCCCGAACGTCAGCTCCATGCCGGCCGCGGGGGTGAAGGACATGCTGAGCTCGACCGGCAGGGCCGCCGGCGCCGCCACCGAGAACGGGACGCCCCAGGGGTCGAGCAGCTCGGCGTAGCTGCCGAAGCCCATGTCCGTCGGGCCCGCGATGATGCCGCCGCCGAGGCTCCGGCACAGCTCGATCGTCTCCGCGCAGTCCGCGACCTGGAAGGCCGCGCGCCACCAGTTGCCGCCGCGGCTCGGCGCCAGGCCGGCCATCGCGTCGTGGGCCGTGGTGATCCACTCGCCCCGGGTGCCGTCGCTGCCGTACTCGTCGCGCAGCAGCCAGCCGAACGCGCGGCCGTAGAAGCCCGCCGCCGCGACCGCGTCGTCGGTGAGCAGCTCCGGGAAGGTCATCGTGCCCGGCTCGCCGCCCACCTGGGCGCCGGTGAAGTCGCCGCTCTCCCAGAGGCCGAGCAGGGCGCCGGCCGGGTCGGCGATCAGCGCCGAGCGGCCGCCGTGCCCGTCGGCGGGCGGGGAGACCAGCCGGCCGCCGGCCTCACGGACCCGGTTGATCGACGCCTCGAGGTTGTGCTCGGTGAGATAGGTGAGCCAGCCGACGGGGCGGTCGGCGCGCGCCCGGGTCAGGCCGGCCGCGGCGCGCCCGCCCAATTTGAACCGGTCGCCGGCCGCCTCCCAGCCGAAAAGGCCGGCATAGAAATCCGCTGCCCGGGCGGGATCCGCACTCGCCAGTTCGACCCAGCAGGGGGTCGCCGGCGCAAAGCCCCGAATTCGCATCGGCCGCACCTTTCCTGTCGTTCCATCGTGGAATCTCGGCCTTGGGGGAGGTGCCGATCACCTTACAGGTATGAATACGCTCTGCCACCATGCCCGGGTTCAATGTCCTAAATAAACTACGAACTCGCGGGGCATGCATTACTCAGAGTTGCGATCATTACTGAGCGTGGCGCTCTTCCGGGGTCCGGGATCGTTCGTTGGACCTATCCAAAAGCCGCATCACCGGCGTGGCCGCAACGCCGTGCAACACGACGCTCACGACCACGACTAAAGCCACTGTCGCCCATATGACATCCACGTTCGGGAACGTCGCGTGGCTCGTCGCATAGGCGAGGTAATAAAACGAACCAATGCCGCGGATCCCGAACGCGGCGATCACCCAGTGCTCGGCCGTGCGGCCCGGAGCGCCGCGTAACGACAGGAAGCCGGTCACCGGGCGGATCAGGAAGATCAGCGTAAGGCCGGCGAGGGCGGCGGGCCAGGTCAGCGGCGTCAGTAGGCCGCCGACCACGGCTCCGCCGAGCAGCAGGAGCAGTAACACGGTCAGCAGCCGCTCGATCTGCTCCGCGAAGTCGTGCAGCACTTGGTGGTACTCGTGCGAGCGCTGCGCCGACCGGATCGCGCGCGCGGCGATGAACACGGCGAGGAAGCCGTACCCGCCGATCACCTCGACCAGCCCGTACGCGAGGAACGTTGCGGCCAGCGCGAGGAAGCCCTCCGCGTGACGGGCCAGGCGCAGCTCGCGGCTGGGCGCCTGGAAGAAGAGCTTGCCGAGGAGCTTGCCGATGACCAGCCCGCCGATCACACCGACCACGCTCTTGTAGAGCACGTCGACCAGCACCCACTCGGCCAGCCAGCTCTCGTGGGTCACGGCGGCGCCGGCCATCGCCAGCGCCGCATACACGAACGGGAAGGCCAGCCCGTCGTTGAGGCCCGCCTCCGAGGTCAGCGCGAACCGCACCTCGTCCTCGGAGTCCTCCTCGTCGGTCGGCTCGCCGACCTGGACGTCCGCGGCCAGCACCGGGTCGGTGGGTGCGAGGGCCGCACCGAGCAGCAGCGCCGCCGCCGGCACCAGGCCGGCCCACCACCAGCCGAGCAGCGCCACCGCCGCGATGGTGACCGGCATCGCGACGGCCAGCAGGCGCCACGTCGACGACCAGCGGCGGCCGGCCAGCGGGCGGTCGATCTTCAGGCCGGCGCCCATCAGGGCGACGATCACGCACACCTCGGTGAGGTGCTGGGTCAGCTCCGGGTGGGCCACCGGATCGATCTTCGGCAGGCCCAGGGGCAGCGCGAAGACGAGCATTCCGAGGGCGAGGAAGGCGATGGGCATGGACAGGGGCCGGCGTTCGAGCACGCGCGGGAGGATGCCGGCCAGCAGGGCGGCCACGCCGAACAGGGCGAAGAGAAGATCGGACAGCTGCACGGCAGGCAGACTGCCCCGCCAGGGGGCGAAACATGCGGCGCGGCGCGACTCAGCGCGGCGGGATGAGCATCTCGAACCAGACCGTCGAGCCGCGAACGGTCGGGTCGGTGCCCCAGGTGTCGGTCAGCTCCTCGATCAGGCCCAGGCCGCGGCCCCGGCTGCTGAGCGTGTCCGTGCGGGCCCGGGTGACGCTTCCCCGGGTACCCGTGTCGGCCACCGACACCAGCAGGCGCTCCGCGCTCAGGTCGATGTGCACCTGGGCCGGGGTGCCCGCGTGCAGCAGGGCGTTCGTGGTCAGCTCGCTCGTGCACAGGATCGCCGCGCCGATCACCGGCTCCGGCACCGACCACTCGCGCAGGCGGGCCGACATCCACTGCCGTACCCGGCTCGGGCCCGTCGGCTCGGCCGCCACCAGCATCGTCGCCGAGCGGCTCAGGGTCACCGCCCGCTCGACGGCCAGCACGGCCACGTCGTCGTCGGTGCGGCCGGCCACCGCCGCCGTCGCCAGCGAGCACAGGTTGCGCGGGTCGCCGCTGGTCGCCGCCGCGGCCGCGGCCACCAGATCCGCGAGGCCGTCGCTCAACGGCCGGTGGCGGCGCTCCACCACGCCGTCGCTGAACAGCAGGATCGAGTCGCCCGGCTCCAGGCGCAGGGACGCCGTCCGCCACTGCCCGCCGAGGCCCAGCGGCGCGCCCGGCGGCACCCGGACGAGCTCCGCGGTCGCCGGCCCGCCCTCCGGGTCCGAGCGGCGCACCACGGGCGGCGGGTGGCCGGCGCTGGCCACCGTGATCGTGCCGTCGGCGGGGTCCAGCACCCCGTAGACGACGGTCACGAAGATCTCCTCGTTGCGCGACTCCGCGCCCAGCGAGGTGACCAGCCGGTCCAGCCCGGCGAGGACCGTGCCGGGCGCCGGGTCGGTGAGCGCCAGCGCTCGCAGCGCGGCCCGGACCTGGCCCATCACGGCGGCCGCCCGGACGTCGTGGCCGGCCACGTCGCCCAGCACCATCGCCAGGCGGCCGTCGGCGAGCTCGAAGGCGTCGTAGAAGTCGCCGCCGGCCGCGTTGCCGTCGACGCCGACGTCGTAGCGGGCCGCGATCCGGAACCTCTCCAGCTCCGGCAGGTGCTCGGGCAGCATGCTGCGCTGCAGCAGCTGGGCCGTGCCGTGCTGCGCCTCGAAGCGGCGGGCGCGCTCGGCGGCCTGCGCGACCAGCTCGGCGGCCGCGTAGAGCAGCGCCCGCTCGGCCGGCAGCCAGGTGTGCGCCGTGCGGTAGCCCATGGTCAGGGCGCCGACCAGCGAGGCCGTGCGCAGCGGCATCGCCGCCAGGGCCCGGATGCGGCGCTCGTGCCGGTC
This sequence comes from Actinoplanes sp. NPDC049118, assembly GCF_040648555.1. Classification (NCBI taxonomy): domain Bacteria; kingdom Bacillati; phylum Actinomycetota; class Actinomycetes; order Micromonosporales; family Micromonosporaceae; genus Actinoplanes; species Actinoplanes sp. NPDC049118. Next base: position 76,232 of record NZ_JBEZDY010000032.1, on the reverse strand, counting down.
GGTAGCGATCTTGGCGAGGGGGGAGCCGTCCGGCTGGAACAGGGGGCGGCCGGTCTGTGCCGCGGCGACCAGCGGCGACGCCGGGTCGCTGCCGATCCGCTTCCACAGCGGGGGCAGCCGCTCGTCGGCCTCGTCCATCATCTCGCCGCGGATGCGGCGCACGTAGCGGAACTCCGGCCCGTCGTCGACGGCGAAGACGCAGTGGTCCACGTCGAAGGAGGTCATCGCGTACGCCAGGACGACCCGCGCCACGTCGTCGATGGTCAGCGCCGCCGCGAGCTTGGCGGTCAGGTCGCCCAGGCTCTGCAGCCGGCGGGTCACCTGGGTGGTCTCGGCCGCCACGGTGAGCACCCCGACGACGGTGCCCTGCGCGTCGCGGACCACCGAGTGGCCGCGGGTGAACGAGGCCTGCTCGACCTGGCCGGCGCTGCCACGGGCCACCGCCACCTGCGTCTCGGCCTCGAGGAACGGCTGGCCGGTGCGGTAGACGTCCTCGATGACACCGCCGACGCCGGGCGCCGGCCACAGCTCGCCGAAGACCTCGGCGGCGGGGCTGCCCAGCGCGGCGGGATGCCGGGCGCCGAGCAGTTCCGCGTACGCGTCGTTGTAGACCAGCACGTGGTCGTCGCCGTAGGCCAGCGCCATCGGCACCGGCGAGGCGAGGAGCACGTCGATCGTCGCGCGGACGACCGGATCCCAGGCCTCGGCCGGCCCCAGCGACGTGCCGCTCCAGGGGTGGACGCGGACCCGGGCGGCGCAGTCGGCGGGAGGCCCCGCCGGCGCGCCGGTCTGGTTGGGCAGCGTGGTCATCGCTGAAGGGCTCCCCATGCCGACCATGAGATGAGCGTAGCCCGCCTCGGCCGTTCGGACGATGGGGGCACCATACGGTCGTCCGATTATGACCGGTACGCGCAGGTGAGATGGGTGTGCCGCTCGTGACCCGTCCCCGCGAGATCTTACGATGCGTGGTCCGGGTGTGCGGGATCCGGTCCCGGTGCCCTCGATCCTCGCCCGTCAGGCGGCGGCGTCCCTCGGGCCCTGCGTCGTGGGGCACGTCGCTGAGCTGCGACGATCCGCTCCGGAGCCGGCGTGCGTCCACGGACCGCCGCCGCCGGCCGGTGTCCTCGCCCGGCCACTGTCCGCAGTGCCGGCCTCGGCGGCCCGGCGGCCCGCGGTGTCGCATATTCGACAGGGGCCGGGGGCGCCGGACTCCATGATCGACTTTCGCAACGCACCCGGCCGGGTTCGGAACGCCGGCCCCGCCGACCTGCGATCAGGCCCGGGGCGACCTATGGTCGGCACAGCCGGCATCGATGCCGGGCGGGTAGCGGGCGTTGGAGGAGAGCGGATGACCGGGCCCGATCTGAGCGATGCGCTGAGCGACATGTGGCGTTCCGTGTTGTTGTTCGTGCCGATCGCGCTGGCGTTCATCGCCATCCTGATCATCGGCTACGTGCTGGCCCGGATCGTGCGCACGGTGGTCGGCAAGACCCTGCGGCGGGTCGGCTTCGACCGGGCGGTCGAACGCGGCGCGATCGGCCGGGCCCTGGGCGGCCGGGTCGAGCCGAGCGACCTGTGCGCCAAGATCGCCTTCTACGCGGTGCTGCTCTTCGCGCTGCAGCTGGCCTTCGGCATCTGGGGCCCGAACGCGGTCAGCGACCTGCTCACCGCGCTCGTCGCCTGGCTGCCCCGGGCGTTCGTGGCGATCGTCATCATCGTGGTCGCCGCGGCGATCGGCGGCGCCGTCCGCGACCTCATCGGCAGCGCGCTCGGCGGGCTGCCCTACGGCCGGGTGCTGGCGCAGGCCGCGTACTGGCTGATCGTGGCGCTCGGCGTCATCGCCGCGCTGGAGCAGGTCCAGATCGCCACGGCGGTCACCCAGCCGGTGCTCATCGCCGTGCTCGCCACCGTCGCGGGGGTGCTGATCGTCGGGGTCGGCGGCGGGCTGATCCGGCCGATGCAGCAGCGATGGGAGGTCTGGCTGGAGCGGGCCGGCGCCGAGTCGGCGGCGATCCGCGAGCACGCCCGCAACTACGCCGACGAGCGGGCCCGGGCGGCCGCCGAGAAGAAGGCGGCCGAGGAGGCCGCGGCGGCACGCGCGGCCGAGGAGGCGCGGCTCGCCGAGCAGGCCCGGATCGCCGAAGAGGAGCGCGTCGCCCGGAAAGAGGCCCTCGCCGAGACCGCCCGGCTGGCGGCGGAGCGCGAGGCGGCCGAGGCCGAGCGGCAGCGGGCGCTGGAGGCGCAACGGGCGGCGGCCGAGGCGGAGCGGCAGCGGGCGGCGCGGGCGGCCGCCGTGGAGACGACACAGATCATCCCCCTGCAACAGAGCGGCGGCGAGGACGACCGGCCGCATCCGGTACCCGGATTCGGCGAACCGGAGCCGCTCGTCGCCGGCGCGGAGACCACGACCCGGCTGACGGTCGGCGCAACGGCACACACCGGCCCGGAGGCGGATCCGGACACCACGGCGGACGTCGGTGGCGGCCCGGCGCGGGCGGCCGATGATCCGGATGCCACCACGGATGTGAATGCCGGCGCGCGGGCGGCCGATGATCCGGACGGTGCAGACCAGGGCGAGCCCGGCCCCGGCGACGCGGCCCGTGCCGATGCCGCGACGCCGGCGGCGGGCGGTAAGACGGAGGACTCCGACGCCACCGTCGACATCGCCGCGGATCCGGAGACGACGGCGATCATCCCGGAGAGCGAGCGGCGGCGGCGGACGCCTCCCCGGCAGGGCGGATCCGGCGAGGAGGAGAAGACCCAGGTGATCCGGACGCAGCAGCCCGGCGACGGGACGTGAGCGAAAGGGCCGGCACCGGGAGTCCCGGTACCGGCCCCAGAACGGTCGGTATGGCCTGTCAGCGGTGTGCGGCGTTCAGCGGCTCTCGGGCAGCGTGCGGGCGAGCGAGCAGACCGCCAGCAGGCGGCTCAGCACCCAGTCGTGGTCGGCCCAGTCCACCGGGCCCGCCGGCGGGCGCCAGCCGTGCTTGAAGGCGGCGTCGCGGACGCCCTCGGCGTACGCGGCGAGAATGACCGCCGTGAGGGGGCGGACGTCCGACGACAGGCTGTCGCGGACGCCGGCGGCATGCTGGTCGACGAGGGCGAGCAGCCCCGGTGACTCCGCCGCGGCCGCGAGGCCGGAATTGCCGACGGACTTCATCAGCTCCTCGAGGCAGGCATGGGCGGAACGCAGGGCAGCACGGGCGGCAGCGCCGCTGAACAGGCCATTCATGAGCGGAACGTTAGGGATGCTGGGGTATGCAACGGTTTCCCTGACCGGTGCAGCTCGGTTGAACTCCGGCCGGCGGGGGAAGCCGGGCACCGGACCCCGGCGGTGACGGAGGCGGTTGTGACGCACGAGGGACCCGACGACGCGCACCGGCGCCCGGAGGGCATGAGCGACGCGACGGTCGAGGCGCTGGGCAAGCTCAGCGAGGCGCTCGAGGTGGTCGAGCGCGTCCGCGGGTGTCTCTACGAGGTGCACCAGCTGACCGGGCAGGCCGACTTCAAGCTCGACGAGGCCGTGTCGCTGTTCATGCAGGCCGGGCAGGCCGGGATCGCCGAGCGGATCCAGCGGGAGCTCATCGGCCGCAACATCGTGCCGGGGCACTGGACGTTCCAGCTCGTCGAGGAGTTCGACGACGGCTACTACGCCGACTTCCGCGCGGTGGAGCGGGACGCCCGCGACGAACTGGCGGGCGGCCGGCGGCACCTCTACGAGGCCGAGCTCAAGGAGCGGCGCCGCACCCACGGTCGCAAGGGCCACGAGGCCCGCTGACCGCACCTACTCGGCGGCCTCGGCCTCCGGGCGACGGCGCTGGGCGTCGTCCGCCAGGATCACCGTGGCGACCACGAGGGCGACGACGACGGCGAAGAGCCAGGAGGCGTCGTCGACCAGCCGGGCCGCGATCGGGGCCTGGAAGGCGGCGAGCAGAAAGCCCAGCCAGGCGAAGCGGCGCTGACGCTCGGACAGGAAACCGGCAGAACGCATTCGGACAGTCTCACCGGAATTGGACGCTTCGCCGTCACCCTTTCGGCCGATCTCGGGTTGTCCGATGGTGCCCACTGCGCAGCGTCGTCGTCGCTCAACGGCCGGTACGCGACCCTTGTTTCTGCTGGTCGCGGGCCTGCTGGCGAGCTTCGCCGTGGCCGGTTGCTCGCCGGTGTCGACGCTTGGTGCGCGACAGATGCCGGCCGAGGACGGGCCGCAGCAACATGTCCTCGCGGGAGCCCTGCACGGCCGCAAGGGCGCCTTCCTGATCGTCCGGGACGCCGCCTCCCGGGTCGAGGTGCGCCTCGCGGACCTGCCGGGACTGCTCTACCGGATCAGCACGCCCGCCGACTCCGGGCTGGCGCCCGCGGTCACCGGCACGCCCGGCCGGGTGCGGCTGGGGCTCCGGCCGACCGGCGCCGACGGCCCCGACACGGTCGAGATCCTGCTCAACCGGGCCGTGCGCTGGGACATCCGGCTGCCGGCCGGCGCGGGCGAGCAGCACCTGGACCTGGCCTCGGGGCGGATCCGCCGCGTCGAACTCGGCTCGGGGACCGGCCTGGTGAGCATGCGGCTGCCGCCGCCGCGCGGCACGGTCCCGATCAAGCTGACGGGCGGCGTCGGCGAGATCGCGGTGGCCATTCCGGCGGGGACGCCGCTGGGCTTCCGCCTGCGCGGTGGCGCGGAGCTCGTGGCCGTGCCCTGGACGCGCCGGGCGCGGGCAGAGGCGGGGGTGCTGGTCGCGCCGGCCGGCTGGGTCACCGCCCGCAACAGGTACGCGGTGGACGTGGAGTCCGAGGTCGGCACCGTGACCGTCTGGGGCTGACCCGGCATCCGCCGCACCCGTGTTTGCGCCGAAATCGGCGGGGTACGGCGAGCGGGACGAGAGGCGGCTGGTCGCGGTGGAGCGTGCGGATGCGATGGTCATCGGAGCGGGGCACAACGGCCTGGTCGCCGCGAACCTGCTCGTGGACGCGGGCTGGAGCGTGGAGGTCCTCGAGGCGACCGCGCGGCCCGGCGGCGCGGTCCGCTCCGGATACGTCACGGCACCGGGCTACCTGAGCGACCTGTTCAGCTCCTTCTACCCGCTCGGCTTCGCCTCGCCGGTGCTGAAGGGGCTGGAGCTGCAGGAGCAGGGTTTGGAGTGGACACACGCCCCGGACGTGTTCACCCATCTGCTCCCGGACGGCCGGGCGGCCACGGTGACCCGGGACCTGGAAAGCACCATGGCCTCGATGGAGCGGTTCGCGCCGGGCGACGGTGAGCGCTGGCGGCACGCGTACGCGCAGTGGCGCGACATCTCCCCGCAGCTGTTGAAGGCGCTGCTCCAGCCCTTCCCGCCGGTGCGCCCGGGCCTGGACCTGGCCCGGCGGCTGCGGGTCGGCGGCTCGTTGCGACTGGCCCGCCGGCTGGTGCTGTCGGCGCGCGAACTCGGCTCGGAGCTGTTCCGCGGCGAGGGCGCGCGGCTGGCGCTGGCGGGCTGCGCGCTGCACACCGACCTGTCGCCGGAGGACGCGGGCGGCGGCGTCTACGGCTGGCTGCTGGCGATGCTCGGCCAGGAGGTCGGCTGGCCGGTCCCGGTCGGCGGCGCCCAGGAGATCACCTCGGCGCTGGTCCGGCGCCTGGAGGAGCGGGGCGGGCGGATCACCTACGAGACCCCGGTGACCCGCGTGCTGGTCGCGGGGGGCAGGGCGATGGGGGTACGGACGGCGGACGGGCGTGACTGGCGCGCCCGCCGGGCGGTGCTCGCCGACGTCCCGGCGCCGACGCTCTATCTCGACCTGGTCGGCGCCCGGTGGTTGCCGCCGCGTGTCGCGCAGGACCTGGAGCACTTCCGCTGGGACGGCGCGACGGTCAAGGTGGACTGGGCGGTGAACGGCAGGATGCCGTGGAAGAACCCGGCCGCGGCCGGTTCCGGAACCGTGCACCTCGGCGCCGACCTGAACGGGCTGACCCGGTACGCCGCCCACCTGGCCACCGGGGAGACGCCGCCACACCCGTTCCTGCTGCTGGGCCAGATGACGACGGCGGACGCCTCACACTCGCCGGCGGGTACGGAGTCGGTCTGGGCGTACACGCACCTGCCGCACCGGGGGCGCTGGTCCGCGGACGAGATCGCGGCACACGTGGCCCGCATGGAGGCGGTGCTCGAGCAGTACGCGCCGGGCTTCGGCACGATGGTCGTGGGCCGCAACGTGTTCTCCCCCGCCGACCTCGAGCGGGAGAACCCGTCGCTGGTCGGCGGGGCACTGGGCGGCGGGACGGCGGCGGCGTTCCAGCAGCTGTTCCTGCGGCCGATCCCGGGCCTCGGCCGGGCGGACACGCCGGTGGAGCGACTGTTCCTGGCGAGCGCGTCGGCGCATCCGGGCGGGGGAGTGCACGGTGCGCCGGGTGCCAACGCGGCCCGGGCGGCGCTGGCCCGGGACCGCGCGCTGACCGGGAGGCTGTATCAGGCCGCGATCAGCGCCGCCCATCGAGCGGTCTACCGCTGACCCGGCTCAGGCCGCCGTCCTGCCGGCCGCGCGGGTGGCGATGTCGGACAGGCGGCGCAGCGACTCGATGTTGCGGCGGTGCAGCACCAGATCGTTGACCTTGTTGCGGACCCAGAGCAGGGGTCCGGCCTCGAAGTCCTCCTCCATGGTGACCCGGGTCGCGCCGGCGTCCACCGGTTCCAGTACTAGCTTGACCCGGGCCGAACCGAGCGGCCACAGGCCCGCGATCAGCGTCAACGACCTGTCCTGCTCGACCGCGACGACCGTCGAGCTGTCGTGCAGCGACAGCGGCCACGGGCCCGCCTTGTGGTGGAGCTCCGCGCCGACCTGCGGCCAGTGCGGATCTACGTCCCTGATGTGTACGGTGCCGACCACCCAGTCGCTGTAACTCCAGCCGTCGGCGAGGACGGCAAAGACGCGCTCGGGTGGGGCCGGGACGGTACGCTGCACGATAGCCACGAGGTGTGACATACCCGGCACGACGATGTTTACGCTTCTGGGTGAAGGGCAAGTCTCGCCGCGTAGTGCAGCCTCAACTCCGGTCTTCTCCCGGAACCAAGCTGTCGGAGGAGGACCCTGTGCGCATCGCCATGATCTCCGAGCAGGCGAGCCCGCTGCCCACCGGCGACACCGGCGCGCAGCAGCGTCACGTCGCCGACCTTTCCACCGCGCTGGCCGCCGCCGGCCATGACGTGCGGGTGTACACCCGCCGCGACGATCCGGGCCTGCCCGCGATCGTGAAGCTGGGCGAGGGCGTGCACGTCGTGCACGTGCCCGCCGGCCCGGCGCGGGTGCTGCCGGCGGAGCGGCTGCTGTCGCACATGGGCGATTTCGCGGAGTGGCTGCGTACCGAATGGCGGGGGACCGGCTGGGTACCCGAGGTCGCGCACGCGCACTTCTGGACCAGCGGCCTGGCCGCGGTCACCGCGGCCCGGCGGGTCGGCATCCCGGTCGTGCAGTCGTTCCACGAGCTCGGCGTCGCCGAGGCCGCACACGACGGGCCGTCGCGCAACGGCTACGAGCGCGCCCTCGGCCGCGCCGTCGACCGGGTGGTGGCACAGAGCCAGGACGAGGCGCGCGGGCTGGTGCGCATCGGCGTACCCCGGACCCGGCTCACCGTGGTACCCGCGGGCGTCGACAGCGAACGCTTCACCCCCGAGGGGCCGGCCGCCGAGCGTGACCCGGAGCGGCCCCGCATCCTGTCCGTCGGGCGGCTGGTCGAGCGCAAGGGCTTCGGCGACGTCATCCAGGCTATGCGCTACGTGCCCGGCGCCGAGTACGTCGTCGTCGGCGGCCCGTGCGCCGAGCAGCTCGCCGCGGACCCACAGGCCAAGCGGTTGCGCGCCATCGCCGAGCACTTCCGGGTCGCCGACCGGGTCCGCCTCGTCGGCGGCGTGCCGGGCGCCGAGATGCCGCGCTGGTACCGCTCCGCCGACCTGCTGGTGGCGGCGCCCTGGCAGGAGCAGTTCGAGCTGGCCCCGCTGGAGGCGATGGCCTGCGGCCTGCCGGTGATCGGCACCGCGGTCGGCGGGCTCAACGAGACCGTCGTCGACGGCCTCACCGGGGACCTGGTGCCGGCCCGCGACCCCCGCGCGCTGGGCGGTGCCCTGCGGCGGCTGGTCAACGACAAGGTCCGGCGATTCGCGTACGCGACGGCGGCGCTGGACCGGGCCCGGCAGGCGTACTCGTGGAAGCGCGTCGCCTCCCAGCTGGGCTCGGTGTACGCGACCGTCGCCGGTCGCCGTTCCGGCGAGGGTGCGGAGGCGGTGGCCTAGCGGGGCTCGCCCCGGTAGGTCCCGAACGACCACAGGTTGCCCTCCGGGTCGCGTGCGGCGAAGTCCCGCGAGCCGTAGTCGGTGTCCGCCGGCGCCTTGATGATCGTCGCCCCGCACTTGCGCGCCCGGTCGTGCAGCCCGTCCGGGTCGTCGGTGACCACGTAGGCGCCGAAGGTGCCGGGTTGCAGCGCCCACGGGTCGTCCGGGTCGTCGCGGTGCGAGCCGAGCATGATGCCGCCGCCGAGCGGCCAGGCCAGCTCGGCGTGGTGCACCCGGTCGCCCTCGCCGTGCACGGCGGTCTCGGTGAAGCCGAACGCGTCGACCAGGAACCGGATCAGGGCGCGCGCGTCGCGGGCCCGCAGCGTGGGCCACACCTGGGGAGGGGGCGCCGTCTTCGTCTCAGCCATGTGACCCATCCTCGTCGCGCCGGCCCGGCCGGTCTTGGACGAATGTGAACTCGTCGGCCAGCCATCGCGACGGCGAGCAGCCGGCCATCGCCCGGAACTCACGGTTCAGGTGTGCCTGGTCGTAGTAGCCGGCGTCGGCGGCGAGGTCGGCGAGCCGGGTCCGCGGGGTGAGCCGCCGCCGGGCCCGGTCGAAGCGGACGACCCGGGCGGCCTCCTTGAGCCCCAGCCCGGTCTCGACCCGGAACCGGTCGGTGAGATGGCGGGGGCTCCAGCCGACCTCGCCGGCGAGTTCCCGCACCGGCAGGTTGCCGCCGGTCGCCAGCAGCCGCCCGAAGGCGTGTATCACGTCGGGATGAACCTCGGCGGCGGCGCGGCGGGCGAGCGCGAGCAGCGCGGCGTCCAGCGCCGCGAACCGGCCCGGCCAGTGCGGTGCCGCCCGCAACCGCTCGCGTACCTCCTCGGCACTGAGCGCCCCCAGCACGTCCGCCAGCTCGAGGTCGAGGCCCGCCAGCTCGCCCGCGGGCAGGCCGAAGAGGGCGCGGCACCCCAGCGGATGCACGGCGACCTGCACGCCGGACTGCCGGCCGCCGTGTGCGATCAGGGCCGGGGTCAGATGCAGGCCGCCGACGAGCGCGTCGTAGCGCCCCGGCGTCTGCCGCCGGTCGGGGTGGGCCCGCACGACGAGCGGGTCGTCGAGGGTCAGGACCAGCGTCAGGTAGGGCGAGGGCAGACCGCGGTGTGTGACGGACGGCACGCCGACCTGGCGCCAGCCCGCATAGTGCGCGACATAGGGCCGCAGCGCCGCCGACGGCCGGGCCCACGCGGACTCGTCCACCACCATGTTCCGAGCATCTCACCCGCGCGGGGTGCGGCAGTCCCGGAAAACCCTCACGTGCACCCCGTACCGGCCGACCTGATCCTTCAGGCCCACCTCGGGCCTGCTACCCGCTGTCGAATGGTGATCAGGTGAAGTTCTCGAACCTCAAGGTCGGACACAGGCTCGGTGCCGGCTTCCTCGTGGTGATCCTCTGCATGGTCGCGCTCACCGCGGTCGGGGTCTCCCAGGTCAACAGGATCGGCGCGGGGCTGACCGCGGTCAACGACCTCGACGGCACGCAGCAGGCCGCGACGGCGCAGGCCCGCGACATCGCCGACGGCTTCCTGACCACGATGGTGCTCGGCTGCCTGCTGGCGGCCGCCGTCGCGGCCCTGGTCGCCTGGCGGATCACCCGCAGCATCACCCGGCCGCTCGACGACGCCGCGACCGTGCTCGCCGCGGTGGCCGACGGAGACCTGACCCGGCGGGTGAACGTGACCTCCACCGACGAGGTCGGCCAGATGGGCCGGTCGGCGAACGCGGCCCTGGCGTCGATCAGCAACGTCATCACCGAGCTGACGCACAGCGCCGAGGGGCTCGCGGACACCAGCCGCCGCATCGGTGGCCTGTCCGGGCAGATCGCCAAGGGCGCGGCGGAGTCCTCGGCGCAGGCGAACGTCGTCGCCGGCGCCGCGCAGGAGGTCTCCCTCAACGTGCAGACCGTCGCGGCCGGTGCCGGTGAGATGGGCGCCTCGATCAGCGAGATCTCGCACAACGCCCACGAGGCGGCCACCGTCGCGGCCACCGCCGTCTACACGGTCCAGACCACCACCGACACGGTGTCCCGCCTCGGCGAATCCAGCCGCATGATCGGCGACGTCGTCAAGGCCATCACCAACATCGCCGAGCAGACCAACCTGCTGGCCCTCAACGCCACCATCGAGGCCGCCCGGGCCGGCGAGGCCGGCAAGGGCTTCGCCGTCGTCGCCGGCGAGGTCAAGGACCTGGCGCAGGAGACCGCGCGGGCGACCGAGGACATCTCCCGGCGGGTCGAGGCGATCCAGGCCGACACCGCCAGCGCCGTCGCCGCCATCGCCGACGTCACCGAGGTCATCACCCGAATCAGCGACTACCAGACCACGATCGCCTCGGCGGTCGAGGAGCAGACCGCGACGACCAACGAGATGAACCGCAGCGTCGGCGACGCCGCCGCCGCGTCCGAGCAGATCGCCGTGAACATCGGCAGCGTGGCCGACGCCGCCCGCGACACGACCGCCTCGGTCGACGAGTCCCGGCGCGCGGCCGGCGAGCTCGACGAGTTGAGCCGCTCGCTGCAGACCCTGGTCGCCGGGTTCCGCGTCTGAGCGCAGGCCGCGGCGACGGTGACGCGTGACCGCGCCGGTGCCCTGGGCGCCGGCGCGGCCGCATCGCGGGTGTCAGCCCGCCAGGGCCTTCGCCAGCTCGTCGCGGAAGGTGCGCTCGTCCTCGGTCACGACGTCGCCGCCGAGGCCGAGCACGCCGCCGGTCGTCGCCGCACCGACCACGCTCTCCGCGATCTCCACCAGCCAGTGCTTGTACGTCTCGGCGTCCACCGCCGCGGTCGTGTTGGCCAGCAGGGCCGCCGCCTGCGCGGCGCGGTCGAGCACGTCCTGCGCGTAGCCCACCGGGTCGGCCGGCTCGATCGCCGGCAGCTCCTCGCCGCGGTCCGGGTCGCCGGTCTGCTCCAGGACGGCCGCGGTGATCGTGGTGACCAGAGGGCTGGCCGAGATGCGGCCGTCGGAGATCCGGTCGAGCCCGGCGGCCGTCTCGGCGCGGGTCTTGCGCGCGCTGTCATGGGTGGCCACGCTCGCGGCGGTCAGTACCGCCTGCGGCAGGCCCACGAGCAGGCCCCACTCGGCATCGGTGAAGCCGAACTCGGCGTACTGCGGTGCGTCCGTCACTGATCCTCGCTTCTTTCTTCCCGGGCGACCGGCGGTCACTCTCCCCGTGCCGGCACCGAGCGGTTGAGACAGCTGACGGTACCCAGTGGGCGCGGGACGGAACCCCCGAGTCCCGTGTGCACTACCCGGAGGTGAGTAGCTGCTGCTCGGTGACGACCGGGACGGAGAGGGTCTTGTAGCCGACGGTCTCGAAGAGCACCGTCATGCGCTCCGCCTCGTAGCCCATCACCATGCCGGAACCCCACTCGGTGTGCCGGACCGTGCTGTGCACGGCGAACGGCTCGTCACCGGACTCCTGCGCGGTCTGCGCCGCCGCGCCGCCGGCGCAGTTGTCGCAGTGCCCGCAGCGCTGTGCGAGGTCCTCGCCGAAGTAGGCCAGCAGGGTCTGTGAGCGGCACGCGTTGCTCTGCGCGAAGGCGCGCATCATGTCGTTGCGGGAGCGCTGCACGACCTGCTGCCGCTCGTATTCCGCGACGGCGGCCTCGGCCGCGGCGGCCGGCAGCGGCGCGAAGACCGGGACGGTCCACTTGTTGCCGTTTCCGGCGACGGCGGCGCCGACCTGCTCGAGCAGGCCCAGCAGCGAGCCGAGCCGGCGGGCGCCGAGGCCGGTCTTCTCTCGCAGGGCCGACTTGGTGGCCGGGCCGGCGCGCAGCGCGGCGGCCAGCTCGCGGAGCTCCACCGGGTCGGGGCCGCCGCCGTTGAAGAACCGCTGGATCGCCTCGTCCTCGGCGCGCCAGAGCAGCAGCGCGCGGCCCGGCGCGCCGTCGCGGCCCATCCGGCCGATCTCCTGGAAGTAGCTGTCCGGGGAGTCCGGCAGGGCGACGTGTGCCACCCAGCGGATGTTCGCCTTGTCGATGCCCATGCCGAACGCCGACGTGGCGACCATGATGTCGACCTTGTCGGCGGTGAAGTCCTCGTGCCGCTGCTGGCGGGCGCCCGCGGCCATGCCGCCGTGGTAGAAGTCCGCGCGGTAGCCGGCGACGGTGAGGCGCTCGGCCAGTTCCTCGGCGGCGCGGCGGGTGGCGACGTAGATGATGCCGGGGCGCGGCGAGGAGTCGAGCAGCGCGGTGAGCCGGCGCCAGCGGTAGTCCTCGTCGGGGCAGTAGGCCACCTCGAGGAAGAGGTTGCGCCGGTCCAGGCCCGAGACGTGGATCTCGGGCCGGTGCAGGTCCAGCCGGGCGATGATGTCGTCGCGCACCGGCGGCGACGCCGTCGCGGTCAGCGCCAGCACGGGCGGGCGGCCGATGCCCTTGATCAGGTGCCCGAGCGACAGGTAGTCGGGCCGGAAGTCGTGGCCCCAGGCGGAGATGCAGTGCGCCTCGTCGATCGCGACCAGGCCGGGGCGCAGCGCCCGCACCTCGGCCATCCACTCCGGGTTGCTGAGCTGCTCCGGGGTGATGAAGAGGAATTCCGCCCGGCCCTCGGCGACCTCCCGGATCGCCTCGTGCCGCTGGCGGGGGGTCTCGGCGGAGCTGACCCGGACCGCGCGGACCTTGGGGTCGGCGCGCTCGTTGAGCGCGGCGATCTGGTCCTGCTGCAGGGCGAGCAGCGGCGAGATCACCACCGTCGGCCCGGGCAGCAGGACCGCCGGGATCTGATAGATCGCCGACTTGCCGGCACCGGTGGGCAGCACGACGAGGGCGTCGCGGCGGCGCAGCACGGCCCGCATGGGCTTGAACTGGCCGGGGCGCAGGGAGGGCCAGCCGAAGTGCCGGCGGGCGACCCTGCGCAGGCGTGGGCCATAGATGGGTAGCTTCATCGAGCGGCCATTGTGCCCCACGGGTGCGACAGGCAAACGCGGGTCGTCCGCCCGGCGGATCCCGGCTACTTGCCCCCGAACATCCGGCGGATCGCCCAGAACAGGATCAATGCCCCCAGTGCGACGCCCAGCAGGCGCACGGCGTGCACCTCGGACCAGTCCACTGAAGAGGCCGCCAGGGCCGGGGGGAACGCATCGGTGTGCACGCATCGAAGCCTACCGAGACGAGCTACCGGCCGAACACTTTAAGTGGGCTTAATAGAAAGGTTTGTTGACTAAAGCCGGGAAGTGGGTGACCATAAGTCGTCGCCGCGCCCAATGACGGTCCGGTCGATCACGTTGGGGGACGTGCTCGCTGAGCGCGTATTCGTCGTCACCGGAGGTACGCGGACTTATGCCGAATCATGGCGAACTGCCAGATCTGGCCGCGACGGTTCTTCAGCCCGGGTTCGTCGGTACCACGGCGCCCGACTGGGTGCGCCGCTGGCTCGGCGAAGGGCTGGGCGGCGTCGCGCTCTTCGCCCGCAACGTCGAGACCCCGGCGCAGGTCGCCGCCCTGACCGCGCAGCTGCGGGCCGAGCGCCCGGACGTCATCGTCGCCATCGACGAGGAGGCCGGCGACGTCACCCGCTTCGAGTCGCGACACGGCAGCTCCCGCCCCGGCAACCTGGGCCTGGGCGCGATCGACGACACCGAGCTGACCAGCGCCGTCGCCCGGGACCTGGGCCTCGAGCTGGCCCACGCGGGCATCACGCTCGACTACGCGCCGGACACCGACGTCAACAGCAACCCGGACAATCCGATCATCGGGGTACGGGCGTTCGGCGCCGAGCCCGACCTCGTCGCCCGGCACGGCGCGGCGTGGATCCGCGGCCTGCAGGAGTCCGGCGTCGCCGCCTGCGCCAAGCACTTCCCCGGGCACGGCGACACCGCCGTCGACTCGCACCACGACGTACCGCTGATCGACCGCAGCCGCGAGCGGCTCGCCGAGGTCGAACTCGTGCCGTTCAGGGCGGCCATCGCCGCCGGCGTGCAGTCGGTGATGACCGGCCACCTGCTGGTGCCCGCGTACGACCCGGACCTGCCCGCGACGCTGAGCCGGCGCATCCTCACCGGGCTGCTCCGCGAGGAGCTGGGCTTCGAGGGGCTGATCGTCACCGACGGCATCGAGATGCAGGGCGTGCGCCGCACCTTCGGCCTCGAGGGCGCCACCGTGCGGGCCCTGGCCGCCGGCGCCGACGCCATCTGCGTGGGCGGTGACCACGCCGACGAGCACACCGCGGTCCGGCTGCGTGACGCGATCGTCGCCGCCGTGCGCAGCGGCGAGCTGCCCGAGGCGCGGCTGCGTGACGCCGCCGCCCGGGTACGCAGGCTGGCCGGCTGGACGCAGCGGACGCAGACCGCGATCGGCGCCCGCGCCGTCGCCGACGCCGCCGGCTCCGAGGCACACGAGGTGGCGGTCATCGGCGGCTCGGCCGTCGGCCAGGCCGCCGCCCGCCGGGCGGTCCGGGTCACCGCCGCCGCGACGGCCCCCGAACTGCCGCTGACCTGCCCGCCGCACGTGGTCGAGTTCGCGCCGGAGCGCAACATCGCCATCGGCGCCGAGACGCCGTGGGGCGTGGGTGCGCCGCTGAGCACGCTGCTGCCGGGCACGACCTCGGTCCGGCTGAGCGCCGAAGACCTGGCGGGCGTCGCCGACGTGGCGGCACTGATCCTGGCGGGAGCGGGCGCGCGCCCGCTGGTGCTCGTCGTGCGGGACGCGCACCGGCACCGGTGGATCGCCTCCGCGCTCGAGCACACCCTCGCCGTGCGCCCGGACGCGGTCGTCGTGGAGATGGGCGTGCCGGTCGCGATCAGCGGCGGCGTGCACGTGGCGACCTACGGGGCCACCCGGGCCTGCGGCCAGGCGGCCGCCGAGATCATCGCCGGCGCCGCGGTCCCGCACCCGTCGAGGCAGGCGCTCGCGGCGTGAGCCAGGCGGATGGCGGGCGGCACGTACTCTTGATGTCGTGACGAAACCCGCAGCACGCCGTCTGGCCGCCCTGTTCACCTCCGCAGCCCTCGGACTGACGTTGCTGGCCGGATGCAGCAGCGACAACGTCAGCTGCGGCCTCGACCAGTGCACCGTCACGCTCGAGCGCAGCACCAGCGCGAGCGCCAGCGTCCTCGGCGTGGACGCCAAGTTCGTCAGCGCCGACTCCAACACGGTGACCCTCGAGGTGGCCGGGGAGCAGATCCAGCTCAGCAAGGGACAGCAGGCCGTGGACGTCGGCGGCCTCCAGGTCTCGCTGGACAGCATCAACGCCGACAACATCAGCTTCGTGGTGGCGCGCCAGTAGAGCAGGCGTGGCACGGGTGACAGGTTTCAACAATCGCGTCACGGGTCAAACAAGGCCGCATGTCTGCCACCGAACACGTCCGCGGAACGGCCTCACGCGCCGCCGACAGCAAGCCGCTCGAGCTTCTCGCCCGTGGTGGCTTCGTCATGTACGGCGTCATCCACCTGCTCTTCGCCTGGCTCGCCCTGCAGGTCGCCTTCGGCAGCTCGGCCGAGAGCGACCAGTCCGGCGCGATCCAGCACCTCGCCGCACAGCCGTTCGGCAGGTTCCTCGTGATCGTCTCCGTCGTCGGCATGATCGGCCTCGCCGTCTGGCAGGCCTTCGAGGCCGCGATCGGGGAGAGCGGCATGCGGGGCAGGTCGGCGGTCGCCGAGCGGGTCGTCTCCGGTTTCCGGGCGGTGCTGTACCTCTACTTCGCCTGGATCGGCATCAAGGTGCTGCAGGGCGCGAACGCCTCCACCGGCGACAGCCAGCAGCAGAACGCGTCGACCATGATGGACGGCTCCGGTGGCCGCCTCCTCGTCGGCCTCATCGGCGTCGCGGTCGCCGCCATCGGCATCGGCCTGGTGGTCTACGGCGTCACCGGGAAGTTCGAGAAGCACCTCAACACCCAGCAGATGAACACCACCGTGCGCAGGACGACCCGGCGGCTCGGCGTCGCCGGCTACTCCGCCAAGGGCGTCGCCTACACGATCGCCGGCGGCCTGATCGTGGCCGCCGCGGTCACCTACGACCCGGAGAAGGCGCGCGGGCTCGACGCCGCGCTCAAGCTGCTCGCCGGCCAGCCGTACGGGCCGTGGCTGCTCGGCCTGGTGGCGCTGGGCATCGCGGCGTACGGCGTCTACTGCTTCTCGCAGTCGCGATACCGCAAGGTGTGACGTAAACCAAGGCCCGACATCCCCCCGGATGACGTTCTTCGCACAGGCGGGCAGGGCAAGGTAGAACGCTGGCAACGACCCTGAACCTGGAGAGGGGACTTCGTGACCAGCGTTCTGACCGCCCTGCTCGCCGTCGTCATTGCGGCGGGCTCGGCGATCGTCCTCGCCGAGGCCCTGCACTGGATCGTCAAGCGCCTCGGCCGGAGATCGATTCTGCTGAACGAACTGGCGGCGACGGCACACCGGCCCTTCCTCGCCACGCTGACCGTCTTCGCGGTGCAGCAGGCCGTACGCGGCTTCGCCGGTGACTTCCCCGGCCGCGACCTCGTGCTGCACGGCCTGGTGCTCCTCGTGATCGCCTCGGCCGCCTGGCTCGTCGGCGCCCTGCTGCTGGTGCTCGAGGACGTCGCGCTGGCGCGCTGGCGGGTCGACGTGCCGGACAACCTGCGGGCCCGGCGGCTGAAGACGCAGGTGGTGATGCTGCGCCGGGTCACCGTCGCCGGCATCGTGGTGGTCACCGTCGGCGTGATGCTGATGACCTTCCCGGCGGTACGCGCCCTCGGCGTGAGCCTGCTGGCCTCGGCCGGCCTGGTCAGCGTCGTCGCCGCCCTGGCGGCGCAGAGCACGCTGGGCAACCTGATCGCCGGTCTGCAGCTCGCCTTCAGCGACGCGGTGCGCATCGACGACGTGGTGGTCGTCGAGGGTGAGTGGGGCCGCATCGAGGAGATGACGCTGACCTACGTCGCCGTGCAGATCTGGGACGACAGGCGCCTCATCCTGCCCACCTCCTACTTCACCACCAAGCCCTTCCAGAACTGGACCCGTACCGACTCCGCCGTGCTGGGTACCGCCGAGATCGACGTCGACTGGTCCGCTCCGGTCGAGCCGATGCGGGCCGAGCTGCGCTCGGTCTGCGAGGGCACCGAGTTGTGGGACGGCCGGGTCTGCGTTCTGCAGGTGACCGACGCGGTCGGCGGTATGATCCGGCTGCGGGCCCTGGTCAGCGCCGGCGACGCCGGATCGCTGTGGGACCTGCGCTGCCTGGTCCGCGAGCGGCTCGTCGCCTGGGTGTTCGAGCACCGGCGCGACTCGCTGCCGCGGCTGCGTGCCGACGTGGCGCCCGCGGAGCCCACCGAGCCCGCCGAACCCAGGATCCCGATGCAGGCCGGCCGGCGCCCCGCGGCCGGTCCGGACGCCCCCGACGACGCCCGGGTCTTCAGCGGCGCGGGCGACGGCGACGAGCGGGCTGCCACCTTCGGTGGACCCGAAGAGCCTGCCAGGCCCTCCACGTCCGGTATGCGGCAGTAATTCTGGACTTCAGTTGCGAGGATTGATCCGGCCCTGTGCAGGGCATACAGCCGTCATTGGAAGGAGGACACCATGGCCGATGTCCTGAACGGTAGCCCGGCCCGTCCGGTGACCGACCAGTCCACCTCGGAACTGGTACAGCAGGCGACGGAGCAGATCTCGCGTCTGGTGAAGGACGAGATCACCCTTGCGAAGGCGGAGCTCGCGGAGAAGGCTAAGCACGCCGGAATCGGTGCGGGCCTGTTCGGCGGGGGAGCGGCGTTCGCGCTCTACGGCGTCGGCGCCCTGTTCGCCACGCTGATCATCGTCCTGGACCTGTTCCTGCCGCTGTGGCTCGCCGCGCTGATCGTCACCGTGGTGCTGTTCGCCTCGGCGGGCATCCTGGCGCTGCTCGGCAAGCGACAGGTCACCAAGGCAGTCCCGCCGGAGCCGTCGGCCGCCATCGCCAGCGCGAAGGCGGACGTCGACGAGGTCAAGCACGCGATCAAGACCAGGAGCCGGACATGAGCGAGTTTACGAGCGAATCATCAGCCCAGTCCAAGACTCATGCCATCGGTGGAGCGCCAGCGGAGGCGATGGCATGAGCGATAAGAATGGTTCGGCTGGGGGGCGGCCCGATGTGGCCGCCCTTCGCGAGGACATCAGGCAGACCCGCGCCGATCTCGGCGAGACGGTGCAGGCCCTCGCGGCCAAGGCGGACGTGAAGGCGCGGGCGAAGGAGCAGGTCGAGCAGACCAAGCAGCGGGCAAGGGCGCAGGTGCACGACGCGTCCGAGAAGGTGCGGCGCAACCCGGTGCCGTTCGCGGCCGCGCTGGTGGCGGGTGCCGCCCTCGTCGGCATCATCCTGATCGTGCGCGGGAGGCTCAAGTGAGTCACATTCTGCGGAAGGTGGCGTACAAGCCGGTCGGCCTGCTGCTCGGCGTCGCCGCCGGCGCGGTGGCGGGCTTCGTCTTCAAGGAGGTCTGGCGACTGGCCTCCGGCGACGACGACGCACCGAACGCCACGGACGAGGATCGGGGCTGGGGCGAGGTCGTCGCCGCGGCGGCCCTGCAGGGTGCGATCTTCGCGACGGTAAAGGCGCTCGTCGATCGCGGCGGCGCGGCCGGCATCCGTCGCATCACCGGCGAGTGGCCGGACTGACGTACCGACTCGCATAGACCGTGGCCGGGCTGACGTCCGCACACCGCATAGACCTCGGTCAAGGCTTCCGGCGCCCGTCTGAGCGCTGCCGGAGGCCTTTTCCGGCTTTGCCGGGACCGACTCGATTCGTCCAAGGGGCAGCCTTCGGACTGCTTCTTCGGGTACAGTGTGGCCAGTTTTTGTGTAAGTGGTTCAGGGGCTCGTCCTTCTGAAAAGCCGCCCCCTCGCGGTGCCGCTGCTCGAAAACGACCATCGGCCCCGCATCACCGGGCCGGCATTTTCAGAAGGAGAGTTCAGCATGGCGCAAGGAACCGTGAAGTGGTTCAACGCAGACAAGGGCTTCGGCTTCATCACCGTCGACGGCGGGGGTGCTGACGTGTTCGTCCACTTCTCGGCCATCCAGACGAGCGGCTACCGCACTCTGGAAGAGAACCAGCGGGTCGAGTTCGAGATCGCCCAGGGCCAGAAGGGCCCGCAGGCGGAGCAGGTTCGCCCGCTCTGAGACCAACCTGCCGGCGGCGACGCCGGCTGTCGATCGCCTGGCGGAGATCGGCTTGAGTGACCCCGCATCCCTGTCCTGGGGATGCGGGGTTTTTCTGTACCCGCCCTAGGGTTGCTGCTTGCTCCGCGCGCGGACCCGGACGCCGATGACGATCATCGCGAACCCGGCGGCGACGACTATCGGCCCGATGACGGCCCAGGCCGTGACGCCGCTCATCACGCTGCCGCCGAGCAGGTCGAGGCCCTGAGCCGTCCAGAGCCCGCCCACCACGACGCAGAGCAGGCCCGCGGTGAGCCAGGACCAACCCTTCATCGGCACTCCCTCACCAGCGGTCATGGACCTGCGGCCTGATCAACTCGTCGTAGACCGCCCGGACCGCCTCGTGCGCCTCGGTGCCCAGCGGCGCAAGCGCGGCGGCGGACGCGTTGCCGCGCGCCTGTTCCGGGTTGCGCGCGCCGGGGATGACCACCGTGACCCCGTCCTGGTCGGCGATCCAGCGGAGGGCGAACTGCGCCATGGTCGCGCCCGCCGGCACGTGCGGCCGCAGCCGGCGTACGGCCTCGAGCCCGGTGCCGAAGTCCACGCCGGAGAAGGTCTCGCCGACGTCGAAGGCCTCGCCGTGCCGGTTGTAGTTGCGGTGGTCGTCGGCGCCGAAGGTGGTCCGCTCGTCGTAGCGGCCGGAGAGCAGGCCACTGGCCAGCGGCACCCGGGCGATGATGCCGACGCCGGCCGCCGCGGCGGCCGGCAGCACCCGCTCGAGGGGCTTGAGCCGCAGCGCGTTCAGGATGATCTGGACGCTCGCGGTGCCGGGGCGGGCGATCGCCGCGAGGGCCTCGTCGACCCTCTCCACGCTCACGCCGTAGGCCGCGATGCGCTTCTCCTGCACCAGCGTGTCCAGGGCGTCGTAGACCGCGCCGGTGGAGAAGACCGGGGTCGGCGGGCAGTGCAGCTGCACCAGGTCGAGGGTGTCGACGCCGAGGTTTCCGCGGGACCGGTCGGTCCAGGCCCGGAAGTTGTCGAGCGAGTAGTTCTCCGGCTCCTGCGGCACCCGGCGGCCCATCTTGGTCGCCACGGTCAGCTGTGGCCGGCCCTTGATGAACTCGCCGATGACCTGCTCGCTGCGGCCGTCGCCGTAGACGTCGGCGGTGTCGATGAAGGTGACGCCGGCGTCCACCGCCGCGGCGAGCGTCGCATGTGCGTCGTCCTCGCTGACGGTGCCCCAGTCGGCGCCGAGTTGCCAGGCGCCGAGCCCGATCACGCCGACGGTGCGGCCCATCCGGCCGAAGGTGCGTTTCTCCACCTCGTGACCCTATCCGTCCGGTGGTACCGTGCAAAAAAGACGTACGTACGGTTTGGAGACGCTCATGTGGGATCCCGCCGTCTATCACCGCTTCGGCAACGAGCGCTCGCGCCCGTTCTTCGACCTCCTGGCCCGGGTCGGCGCCGAGAGGCCACGGGCCGTCACCGACCTCGGCTGCGGATCCGGCGAGCTCACCGCCACCCTCGCGGCACGGTGGCCGGGCGCCCGGATCACCGGCCTGGACTCGTCGCCCGAGATGATAGAGAAGGCCCGGGGCCTGGATGCCCCGGTGGAGTTCGCCGTCTCCGATCTGCGCGACTGGCGGCCCGGCGCGGACACCGACGTGGTCGTCAGTAACGCCGCGCTCCAGTGGGTGCCCGAGCATCGCGACCTGATCGGCCGGTGGGCCGCGGCGCTGCCGCCCGGCGCCCGGTTCGCCATGCAGGTGCCCGGCAACTTCGGCGCCCCGTCGCACCGCGCCCTGCAGGAGATCGCCCGCAGCCAGGAGTACCGGGCGGCGATCGGCGAGATCGTGCGGGAGGCGCCGGTGGACGATCCGAGCGGCTACGCCGCGCTGCTGACCGGCGTGGGCGCGGCCGTCGACGCCTGGGAGACCACCTACGTGCACCTGCTGCCGGAGACGGGCGCGGACCACCCGGTCCTGCGCTGGATGGAGGGCACCGCGCTGCGGCCGGTGAAGGCCGCGCTGGACGACACGCGGTGGCGTGATCTCCGTGCCGCGCTCGGCGCCCGGCTGGCGGCCGAATACCCTGCGCAGAACGGGCTTGTGGCGTTCCCGTTCCGCCGGATCTTCGTGGTGGCGACCATCGCCTAGGACAGTGAGACTTTTGGGGGAGAAGTTGACCGATCTGACCTCGTTCATCGCCGGGCTGCCCAAGGCCGAGCTGCACGTGCACCACGTCGGATCCGCCTCGCCGCGCATCGTCGCCGAGCTGGCGGCCCGGCACGAGGGTGCCAGCCCGGTCCCGGCCGACCCGGCGGCGCTCGCCGACTACTTCGCGTTCCGCGACTTCGGCCACTTCATCGAGGTCTACCTCAGCGTGGTCGATCTGATCCGCGACGACGAGGACGTCCGGACGCTGACCTACGAGGTGGCCCGGGAGCTGGCCCGTCAGCAGGTCAGGTACGCCGAACTGACCATCACGCCGTACTCGCACGTGCGGCGGGGGATCCCGGCGGCGGAGTTCTGCGCGGCCATCGAGGACGCCCGCACGAGCGCCGCCGCCGACTTCGGTATCGACCTGCGCTGGTGCTTCGACATCCCGGGCGAGGCGGGGCTGCCGGCCGCCGAGGAGACGCTGCGGATCGCGCTCGAGGAACGGCCCGACGGGCTGATCAGCTTCGGGCTCGGCGGGCCGGAGGTCGGCGTGCCGCGGCCGCAGTTCAAGCCGTACTTCGACAAGGCCCGCGCGGCCGGGCTGCACAGCGTCCCGCACGCGGGGGAGACCACCGGGCCGGAGACGATCTGGTCCGCGCTGCGCGACCTCGGCGCCGAGCGCATCGGGCACGGCATCTCCGCCGCGGCCGACCCGGAGCTGATGGCCTACCTGGCCGACAACCAGGTGCCGCTGGAGGTCTGCCCGACCTCCAACGTGCGGACCCGGGCCGTGCCGAGCCTCGACGAGCATCCCTTGCCGGCCCTGGTCGCCGCGGGGGTCCCGGTGACGATCAACTCCGACGACCCGCCGATGTTCGGCACCACCCTCGAGGAGGAGTACGCGGTCGCCGCCCGGCTGCTGGGCCTCGACACGGCCGGGGTCGCCGGGCTGGCCCGGGCGGCCGTGCAGGCGTCCTTCCTCCCGGCCGGCGGCAAGTCCGCCCTGCTGGCCGAGATCGACGGCTACGCCGGCTCGGTCTAGAAGTCGGCGTAGAGCGGGTCCTGCCAGATCGCCAGCACCGCGAGGATGCCCAGCGTCAGGATGGTGACCACCCGCACGACCCGGCGCCGGTTGAACCGGCCCGGGTCGTCCTCCGGCTCGAGTTCCGGGTCGCTCCGTACGTCCGTGTCCAGCATCGTCACTCCCCTCGCCCGGACCTCAGCCGGGAACCGCCGTCCAACTCTGGTGCCGGGCCTTGTCCGGCTGCTGCAGGACGAGCAGCCGGGCGGCGCCGAAGCGCTGGCTGCCCACGCCGGCGACCAGGTCACCGACGGTGGTACGCAGGCTGAATCCGTGGTCCGTGGCGAACAGCGACCACCGGCCGCTGTCGGCGCTCGCGCAGTCGCCCTGCACGAGCGGCGCACCCACCACCGGGTTGCCGTCCAGCGGCACCACGCACTTGCCAGTGGCCCGCGACTGCAGGGAGTAGCCGCCCCCGCCGGCCGGTACGAGCCGCCACTGCTGCTGTGAGTCGCCGTCCACCCCGCCGAGCGCCACCGGGGTGCCGTTCGCGGTCCGGGCGGCGTAAAGGTCGGCGGCGCCGCCGGTCAGCGAGTTCGTCAGCACGAACCACGCGTTCGCCGCCGGCCGGGCCGCGGGCGCCGACTGCGCCGTGCCCTTGGCGGTGTAGCCGTTCGCCGTGCTGCGGATGGTCACCTGGTACTTGGAGTCCGGCCGCAGCCCGATCAGCCGGGCCCGGGTGGCGACCGTGGTCGCGATCTTCACACCGTCGACCTCCACCTCGTACGTCGCCTTCGGTGCGGCGGCGCCCCAGATGAGCCGGACGGAGGTGCTGGTCGGCTCGCGTACCTCCAGGAACGCCTGCGCCGGTGCGGCGGCCGGGTCCGTGGCGACGACCACCGGGGGCGGGCCGGTCGTTGCGTCGGCGGGCGCGCCCGTCGTCGGCGCCGGCAGGCCGGGGCCCGGGGCCGCCGGGCCGCCGGGCGGGGCGTCGCCGCCGCCGTCGGACGCGTCGCCGCCGCTCGCGCCCGGCACGGGCACTCCCGGGGCCGGCGCGTGCGTCGCACCGGTGTGCGGCGTGGCACGCGGGGTCGCGGCCGGCTTCGCGGGCGGTGCCTTCGCCTCGGCGGGGGCGTCGTCGCCGCCGTCGCCGGCCAGCAGGAACTCGCTCTGCGCGACGTTCCAGTTCTTCGCCAGGTAGCTGCCCGGCGCCGGGTCGGTGCTGAAGTAGTCGTCGTGACCGCAGTCGAGGCGGTTCTCGTGCTTCTTCGGGCAGACCGTGCGCACCGCGGTGCCCGAGCGGTCGCCGGCGCAGAGCAGGTCGTGGTCGTCGGTGCAGCTGCCGGCGCCGGTGGAGTTCGGCGAGTCCTGCAGCAGGGCGCCCAGCATCTGGGTCGTCTGCTGTGCGGCCACCACAGAGCTCCAGCAGCCCGAGTCGACCCGGCCGTACGACGGCCCGCCGTTGTTGCGGTTGCCCAGCCCCGGGCGCTTGTCGGCGACGAACGTGCCGATGCCGCAGTACACGTTGGTGTCCGCGAAGATCAGGTACTTGCGGTCGGTCCGGTTGTAGCCGAGCGTCTGCAGCGCGGAGATGTTGCCGGTGAACGACTCGAGCGCCGCCTCCGGCAGCTGCACCTCGGCGACGTCGACCCGGCACTGCGGTGTCGTCACGAAGCGGACGTGCCGGGAGCCGCCGGTCTCGGCCGCGCTCGCGTCGAAGATCTGGTCGACGCCCGCGGACCAGGTGCGCATCGAGCCGAGGAAGTCGGTGTAGCGGCTCGGCGTCCCGAACTCGTGCAGGTAGAGCACCTGCACCCGCTTGCCGGTCCGGCCGTCGCCCTCGCAGGCGACGTCGTGCGTGCCCATGATGAAGTCCGCCTCGCCGGGCGCGGCGTCCGGGATCAGCGCCGGCGCGCCGGGCGACAGGGAGCTGCCGCCCTGGTCGCGGACGATCTCGGCGTCCGGCGGCACCGCCGCGGCCTCGCGCTTCGGCTCCTCCGGCTCCGGCGCCTTCACGGTCACCGGCGGCACGTCCCGGCTCACCGCGAGCCCGGCCGGTGCCGCGTCGGGGCCGTGCGTGCAGGTCTCCTCGTCGAGTTCGTACATGCCCGCGCAGAGCGAGTCGGCGCCGGCGGGCACCAGGCCGTCGTAGACCAGGCCCTGTCCGGGGTCGTCGTCCGGCAGGGACGCGTAGGTGATCCGCTCGCGGTCGCCGCCGCCGTCCGGGCTCCAGCCGCCGCCGACGACGCTCGGCCCGACCACCCCGCCGATGCCCAGCACCGCGACGCCGAGCAGCACCGGCAGCAGCCGGTGCGGGCGGGGTGTCGCGCGCCGCCGTCCGTGCTCGGGGACCGGACGCCGGCGGCCCGGCGGCGTCTCCCCATGCAGCGCGGACTGTCGGTGGCTGGACAAACCATCTCCTCGTGCTGCGGGGGCGCGGTGGGAGGGGGTTATGGGGTGACCACCTCCCACCGCTGGGTGGCCCTTCCGGCCCAGGGTGTGGGGTCGTGCCGTGGGATGCGGACCGGAAAGCCGGATGGGACCGGGACCGAGCGTGCCAGCCCTGGGGCGCCAGGGGAACGCCTTTAATACAGATCTAAGCATTTGTTGTACCGTCCGGGGTGTTTCGCGTGGGCGGTGCGTCGCGGCCGTTTCTCACGTCTCGTCCGTGCGTTGATGCGGCCACTTACGCTTCACCGGATCGCGTTCCCGGGCCAGCCGCCCGACCAGCCCGAAGCGGCTCGCCTGCTTCGGCGAGGCCTCTGCGTCGGCCAGCAGCATCACGACGCTGGCCCCGCCCATCGCGGCCCGGTCGAGGCTCACCGAGCCGCCGGTCGCCTGCGCCGCCCGCCGCGCGATGTCCAGGCCGAGGCCGGTCGAGCCCTGGTCGCTCTCGCCGCGACGCAGGGCCTTCTCCGGGTCGTCGATGCCCGGCCCCGCGTCGTCCACCCGGACCGCCACCCATCCGTCACGACGGGAGATGCCCACCTCGAAGGCCGTGCCCTGCGGGGTGTAACGGAACACGTTGCCGAGGACGGCGTCGAGCGCCGCGGCCAGTTCCGCCCGCGCCACCGGCACCGGGATGCGCAGGTGGGCGCCGACCACCCGGTACTGGCGGTCCTGATCGCCGGCGAGCGCCGACCAGAAGACCATCCGGTCGCGGACCACCTCGCTCGCGTCGCAGACGCCCTCCTCGGGCGCGGCGAGCTGGGCGGCGACGGCCTGCCGGGTGGTGTTGATCAGCTGGTCGACCTCGGCCTCGAGGGTGACGATGGCCTGCCGGATCCGCCGTATCCCGCGCCGGCGGTCCAGCTCGGCCGCGGAGTACTCGCCGATGTGGGTGTCGTCGGGGTCCAGCGCCTCGGCGTCCAGGCGCAGCACCGTCAGCGGCGTCCGCAGCCGGTGCGAGAGGTCGGCGACCAGCTCCCGCTCGCTGGTGCGCGACGTGACCAGCCGGTCGGCCATTCGGTTGAACGCGTACCCGGCCTCGGCCAGCTCGCGCGGGCCGGACGGGTGGATGCGCACGCCCAGGTCACCGCCGCCGACGGCCATCGCCGCCTGGACCAGGTTGCGCACCGACGCGACCGCGCCCCGGGCGAGCCGGTCGACCACTATCACCGAGCCGATGACCAGGCCGAACATGATGCCGAGCAGGATCCACAGGTCGCGGGCGGTGCCCGCGCTCAGCTCGTCGTCGCTGACGAAGACCTCGACGACCGACGTCTTCTCGCCGACCCGGGCGGGCTCGAGCACCACCAGGCCGCCGTCCACGTCGATCACGAGGGGTTCGGTGCCCTTGGCCGCGTCGAGGACGTCGTCGGCGCCGGCGCGGGTGTTACCGGTGGCGCCCGGCGCGTGCACGATGAGCCCGCCGCCCGCGCCCGCTACGGCGGCGTCGAGCGCCTTCTTGTTCGCGCCGGAGACGACCGCGCCCGCGACCTTGGCGCTGCGCTGCTCGGCGGCGGAGATGGCCTGGTCACGGTGGTCCTGACGCAGCTCCCAGCCCAGCGGGACGAGGAACGCGAGTGCGGCGATGGTGGTGGTGGCGGCGCTGACGTAGGCCAGCCGCGCCCTCAGTCCGGCGCCACCAACCGGAATCCGACCCCCCGCACGGTGCGCAGGTAGCGAGGCTTCGCCGCGGACTCGCCCAGTTTCCGACGTAGCCAGTACAGATGCACGTCGATCGTCTGGTCCTCGCCGACTGACGGCTGTCGCCATACCTCCTCCAACAGCTCACGACGCGAGACGACCCGGCCCGGTCGGGCGGCCAGGTAAGCCAGCAGGTCGAACTCCTTGCGGGTCAGTGCCAGCGGCTGCTCCGCCAGGCTGGCGCTGCGTTCGCCGATGTCCACCCGCAGCTCGCCGACCTCGTGCACGGCGGGCTGGGTGGTCCGGCTGGCCCGGCCGACGCGGCGCAGCACCGTGGTGATGCGCGCGTCCAGGTGTGCGCCGGTGAACGGCTTGACCATGTAGTCGTCGGCGCCGGCCCGGAGCAGGCGTACGACCGTCTGCTCGTCGTCACGCGCCGTAGCGATGATGATCGGGATGTCGGTGATGCCGCGCAGCATCCGCAGCGCGTCCGAGCCGTCCAGGTCGGGCAGGCCCAGGTCGAGCACCACCAGGTCCGGGGTCTCCGCGGCGACCCGGCGCAGGGCGTCGAGAGCCGTGCCGACGGCGTGCACGGCGTGCCCCCGATCGGCGAGCGATCGGAGCATTGCACCGCGCACGACGTGGTCGTCCTCGACGAGCAACACCGTGGCCATGCGAAGAAGGTACTGCCCTTGGCAAGCCACGCCGAATTCGTCATTGAGGGGCAGCGATCAAGCACGGAGAGTAGTCATTTCCGGGGGCATGCCCGCGCCGCCGTGGCCCCGGACCGACGACACCGAGGAAGCCTGCTGCCTCGTCGCCGTCCTGACCGACAGTGACGATCTCGACCTCGACCGGGACCGCTTCGCCGGCCTGCTCGGTACCCGTTTCGACGCATACCGCGGCTACGGCCCGGGCGCCGTGGTCATGCTCCGGCGGATCCGCGGGGGCACACCGTGGCGGGTCGCCGCCGCGGCCGCCTTCGACGGGCAGGGATCGGCCGGCAACGGCGCCGCCATGCGGGCCTGCGCAACCGGCGGCGGGGACGTCGACACGACCGCCGCCATGGCCGGTGGCGTCGTGGCCGCGTACGCGGGTGTCGATGGGATTCCGGTGGACTGGCCGGCCGCACGCGAGCCGCTGCCGAAATGGGTGGCCGCGTCGCGCGAAGGGTGAGCAAATGGACCTACTAGCATCGTTGTCGACCCCGCATTTCCAATGAATGGAGAATCACCGTGTCTGCACCCCGTACCCATGCCGTGGCCGACGCCCTAGTCGTCCCGGCCGGGACCACGGCGGCCGACGCGGTGGCCGCCGCCGGCCTGCCCGCCGCGGGCCCGAAGGCGATCGTCGTCGTGCGCGATCCCGCCGGCCGGCTCCGCGACCTGAACTGGGTGCCGGAGCTGGACACCGAGGTCACCCCGGTGCCGCTCGACTCGCCCGACGGGCTCAACGTGCTGCGCCACTCGACCGCGCACGTGCTCGCGCAGGCCGTGCAGGACGTCTTCCCGGAGGCGAAGCTCGGCATCGGACCGCCGATCGAGAACGGCTTCTACTACGACTTCGACGTGGCCAAGCCGTTCGTGCCCGAGGACCTGGCGAAGCTTGAGAAGCGGATGCAGGAGATCGTCAAGTCCGGCCAGACCTTCCGCCGCCGCGAGTACGGCTCGCTGGACGAGGCCAAGATGGAACTGGCGAACGAGCCGTTCAAGCTGGAGCTCGTCGACATCAAGGGCGAGGTGGACGACGCCGAGGTGATGGAGGTCGGCGGCGGCGAGCTGACCCACTACGACAACATCGACAAGGACGGCAAGCGCGTCTGGGGCGACCTGTGCCGCGGCCCGCACCTGCCCAGCACCCGGCTGATCGGCGCGTTCAAGCTGATGCGCAGCGCGGCCGCGTACTGGCGGGGCAGTGAGAAGAACCCGCAGCTGCAGCGGATCTACGGCACCGCGTGGCCGACCCGCGACGAGCTGAAGGCGTACCAGAAGCTGCTCGAGGAGGCCGCCCGCCGCGACCACCGCAAGCTCGGCGCCGACCTCGACCTGTTCTCCTTCCCCGAGGAGCTGGGTTCCGGCCTGCCGGTGTTCCACCCGAAGGGCGGCATCATCCGCCGCGAGATGGAGAACTACTCGCGGCGCAAGCACGAGGAGGCCGGCTACTCCTTCGTGAACACCCCGCACATCACCAAGGGGCACCTCTTCGAGACCTCCGGGCACCTCGACTGGTACGCGGACGGCATGTTCCCGCCCATGGAGATGGAGGGCGCGAACTACTACCTCAAGCCGATGAACTGCCCGTTCCACGACCTGATCTTCCGGTCCCGGGGCCGGTCCTACCGCGAGCTGCCGCTGCGCATGTTCGAGTTCGGCACCGTCTACCGCTACGAGAAGTCCGGCGTCGTGCACGGTCTCACCCGGGTGCGCGGCATGACCCAGGACGACGCGCACATCTTCTGCGGTGAGGATCAGCTGGAGGCCGAGCTGACCTCCCTGCTCACCTTCGTGCTGCAGCTGCTCAAGGACTACGGCCTGGACGACTTCTACCTGGAGCTGTCCACCCGCAACCCGGAGAAGTCGGTCGGCACCGAGGAGAACTGGGAGATCGCCACCGAGACCCTGCGCCGGGTCGCCACCGAGTCCGGCCTGGACCTGGTGCCGGACCCGGGCGGCGCGGCGTTCTACGGCCCGAAGATCAGCGTGCAGGCCAAGGACGCGATCGGCCGGACCTGGCAGATGTCGACAATCCAGCTCGACTTCAACCTGCCGGAGCGCTTCGAGCTCGAGTACTCGGCGGCGGACGGCACCCGCAAGCGGCCCATCATGATCCACCGGGCGCTGTTCGGCTCGATCGAGCGCTTCTTCGGCGTGCTCACCGAGCACTACGCGGGTGCGTTCCCGGCCTGGCTGGCGCCGGTCCAGGTGGTCGGCATCCCGATCCGCGACGACCACGCCGACTACCTGGGCGAGTTCGTGGCCCGGCTCCGCAAGGAGGGCATCCGCGCGGAGGTCGACTACTCCGACGACCGGATGCAGAAGAAGATCCGCACCGCGCAGCAGCAGAAGATCCCGTTCATGGCGATCGCCGGCGACGACGACGTGAACGGCGGGACCGTCTCGTTCCGCTACCGCGACGGTTCGCAGCGCAACGGGGTGCCGCTGGACGAGGCCGTGGCGCACGTCGTCGAGGTCGTGAGCTCGCGGGTCAACACCGGGCCGTCCGCGGCCTGACAGACCGCAGCGACCGGGGGTACGGGCGCAGCGCCCGTGCCCCCGTCAGCTCAGCGGTGGGATCCAGGAGTCCGGGTCGGCGCAGTCCCCGATGGTCATCTGCTCGACGAGCCGGTCCAGTTCCGCGCGCGGCAGGGTCGCCTCGATCGTGACGACGCAGCGTTCCGCCTGGACGGTGAGCCGCCTGCCCTCGTCGTACCAGGCTTCGAGGCCGCCGCTGCGGGTCGCACCCGTCAGCGTGGCGCGGCGCCGGTCCCATTCGGCGTCGCGGGGTGCGATGAGGACGGTGAGGTCCAGCCCCTGCGGCACCTGGGCGTATACGCCCGCGCCGGTCGGCCTGCGGGTGGGCGCGCTCAGGCCGATCGCGGACGGCCGCCGGTCGATCTGGTGGTCGGGGGAGCGCACATAGGTCAGCTGCAGTCCCGCCGGTAGCCCGGCGCCGAGGCGCACCGGCATCCGCAGGTCGCGGGGCGGCCCGATGCGGGCGGCCGAGGCCAGCCGGAGCAGGCCGGCGCGGTCGACGGCCGCGCCGGCGGTGGCGAGGGCCGGGTCGGCGTAGACGACCACCCAGAGGCCGGACGGGTCCGGCCGGCCCACCGCCGGTGTGCGCCACGGCTTCGCGTCGCCGGCGGTGTGCTCGGGGAAGACGAAGCCCGGCAGATAGAACGCGCCGTTTACCCGTTCGCCGGCGCTGAACTGGCCCTCGTCGAGGGTGCCCGGCGGGAACGCGGTCACCTCACCGCCGTAGACGCCGTCCTGCCTGCCGCTGAAGGCCAGGTCCTGCACGGTCAGGCTCTGCCGCCGGCCGTCGCTGACCCCGGAGGTCACCAGGTATCCGGCCGTCGGGTCGAGGTCGAGCGTCAGCTGCCAGGGCCGCCGCCCGGCGTCGGCGACGGCCGGGCGTGCCGGTGCCTCGTCGTCGTCGCGCATCCGGATCACGCCGATCGCCACCGCCGCGGCGCAGGCGACGAGCGCCACCACCGCGAGCGTCGTCGGCGAGACGTCCCGCCGTCCCTGAGTATGCGTTCCACGCATGGTCGTCCACCTCGCATAGATCGCCGCCACTCTATGACGCATGTCGATGTCTCGCGCACGCGGGCGGCGCCGGCGGGACAGGCCTTAGGGTGGGAGGGTGAGCGACGGTGGGGAACGTGCTGGGGAGCCGGACGGCCTCGACCGTCTCTGGACGCCGCACCGGATGGCCTACATCACGGGTGAGGGCCGCCCCGAGGGCGGCTACGAGAAGCCGGCGGGCTGCCCGTTCTGCGTCGCGCCGGGCCTGCCCGAGGGCGAGAGCCTGGTGGTGGCCCGCGGCGAGTTGGTCTACGCGGTGCTCAACCTCTACCCGTACAACCCCGGGCACCTGCTGATCTGCCCGTACCGGCACGTCGCCGACTACACCGAGCTGACCGGGGCGGAGTCCGCCGAGGTGGCCGCGTTCACCCGGCGGGCGATGCTGGTGATCCGGCACGCGAGCAGCCCGCACGGCTTCAACCTCGGCATGAACCAGGGCTCGGTGGCCGGCGCCGGCATCGCCGCGCACCTGCACCAGCACGTGGTGCCGCGCTGGGGCGGCGACGGCAACTTCATGCCGGTCATCGGGCGGACCAAGGTGCTGCCGCAGCTGCTCGGCGACACCCGGGCGCTGCTCGTCAAGTCCTGGGCCGAGGCCGCCGACTAGCCCGGGCCCGGGGTTCCGGCCGGTGCGCCGGACAGCGCGCGGACCCCGGCGGCGATCTGCACGAGGCGGCCAACGCCATCGAGCTGCCTTCCCACCCGATGGCGCCGGCCGTCCGAGCTACCTTGCGGCGTGCTCCTTGCGTACCGCGTCGGCCAGGTGTGCGGGCATCGGCTCGTGCCGGGCGTACGCCCGGGTGAAGGTGCCCGAGCCGGAGGTCAGGGCCCGCAGCTCGACGGCGTAGCGGACCAACTCGGTGGCGGGCACCTCGGCCCGGACCAGGCTGTGCTCGCCGTTCTCCTCGGCCTCGGTGCCCAGCGGGCGCCCGCGGCGGCCGGACAGGTCGCTCATCACGGCGCCGACGTAGGTGTCCGGCACCCGCACCACGATCTCGTCCACCGGCTCGAGCAGCGTGACCTGGCCCTGCTCGGCCGCGGTGCGCAGGGCCAGCGCGCCGGCGGTCTGGAACGCCGCGTCGGAGGAGTCGACGCTGTGCGCCTTGCCGTCCACCAGCGTCACCCGCAGGTCGACAACGGGGTAGCCGGCCACGATGCCCCGCTCGAGCTGCGCCCGTACCCCCTTCTCCACCGACGGGATGTAGTTGTGCGGCACCGCGCCGCCAACCACCCGGTCCACGAACTCGAAGCCGGCGCCGCGGGGCAGCGGCTCGACCTCGATGGAGCAGACCGCGTACTGGCCGTGGCCGCCG
Source organism: Actinoplanes sp. NPDC049118 (assembly GCF_040648555.1). Lineage (NCBI taxonomy): Bacteria > Bacillati > Actinomycetota > Actinomycetes > Micromonosporales > Micromonosporaceae > Actinoplanes > Actinoplanes sp. NPDC049118. The sequence continues at coordinate 44,019 of NZ_JBEZDY010000032.1, read as the reverse complement.
GACTGCTTGACGTGCCGGCCGTGGCCCTTCGCCGCCGCGCCGAAGGTCTCGCGCAGCGAGACCTTCACCGGCTCGGTATCCAGCTCGACGCCGCCCGAGCGGAGCCGGTCCAGGACGACGTCGGCGTGCGACTCGCCCATGCACCAGAGCACCAGCTGATGGGTGTCCTGGTTGCGTTCCAGGCGCAGCGTCGGGTCGCCGGCGACGAGCCGGGCGAGGTTTCTGGCCAGGGCGTCCTCGTCCGAGCGGGACTTCGCCACGACCGCGATCGGCAGCAGCGGCTCGGGCATCGTCCAGGGCTCCATCAGCAGCGGCTTGTCCTTGCCGGAGATGGTGTCGCCGGTCTCGGCGCTGCCGGACTTGGTGATCGCGCAGATGTCGCCGGCCACGCAGGACGCCACCTCGCGCAGCTGGGAGCCGAGCGGGGAGTAGACGTGCGCGATGCGTTCGTCGGCGTCGTGGTCGGCGTGGCCGCGCTCGGCCAGCCCGTGCCCGGAGACGTGCACGGTCAGCTCGGGGTGCAGCGTGCCGGAGAAGACCCGGACGAGCGAGACCCGGCCGACGTGCCGGTCGATTGTCGTCTTGACCACCTCGGCCACCAGCGGGCCGTCCGGGTCGCAGGTGAGCGGCGGTCGCGGGGTGCCGTCGACGCCGGTGACCACGGGCAACTCGTGCTCGAGCGGCGTGGGCGCGCTGCTGACCAGGCCGTCCAACAGGGCGTCGAGCCCGACCCCGGTCGCGGCGCAGACCGGGATGACCGGGTAGAAGTTGCCCCGGGCCACGGCCTTCTCGAGGTCGGGGACGAGCGTGTCGGTGCTGATCAGCTCGCCCGCCACGTACCGGTCCATCAGGGTCTCGTCCTCGCTCTCGGCGATGATCCCCTCGATGAGCAGGTCGCGGTCGTCCTTGATCGGGTTGAGGTGCTCGGGCTCGGCCTCGCGGGCCTGCGGCGGATAGCCGGCCGAGTAGTCGAGCACCCGCAGGGTGACCAGCCCGAGCAGGCCCACGACGGACTGGCCGTCGTCGCCGAGCATGGGCTGGTAGATGGGCATGACGTTCTCGCCGAACGCCTCCTGGCAGTCCTGCAGGGTGCCCTCGTAGTCGGCGCGCGGGTGGTCCAGCCGGGTGATCGTCACCGCCCGGGGCATGCCGATCGCCGCGCACTCCTCCCAGAGCACGACCGTGGCCTCGTCCACGCCGTCGACCGCCGACACCACGAAGACGGCGGCGTCCGCCGCGCGCAGGCCGGCCCGCAGCTCCCCGACGAAGTCGGCGTAGCCGGGCGTGTCGAGCAGATTGATCTTCACTCCGTCGTGCACCAGCGGCGCGCACGAGAGCGAGACCGACCGCTGCTGGCGTACGGCGGCCGGATCGTGGTCGGTCACCGTGGTGCCGTCCACCACCGTGCCCGCGCGCGAGATGGTGCCGGTCGCGGCGAGCAGTGCCTCGATCAGCGTCGTCTTGCCCGCGCCGGAGTGGCCTACCAGCACCACGTTGCGTACCCTGCCGGGCTCTGTCACCACCGCCGCGGTGAGCCCTTTCTCCTGGATCTTCTGCGTCATCTGCGACGCCCTCCTGTCGGCAGCCGGTCGGCGCCCATTCTCCCGGAACCCGGCACTCGGCCGGACCCGGGCGGGCAGCCCTCAGTGTTCCCTGGCTGTTGCGTCCCCGTCCTTGGATCTGACACCCAGCGCAGTCACCGCCGCAACCCTTTGTAGTCCTGAACCGGCCTTTGTGACGATCCGGCGACGCGTGACGCAGGCCGTACCCCTTGCGGTCGGGCGCCGTTATGGTGGGACGGCCATGGCAAAGATCGTCAGCGTGCCCGCGCGCGCCCTCGTGTCGTACGTCCTCAACCCCGCCGCCCGCTTCCTGCTCCGCATCGGCGTCACCCCCAACGTGGTCACCGTCGCCGGCACCGTCGGCGTACTGATCGGCGCGCTGGGCTTCGGCGCGCGCGGCGAGCTCTTCTGGGGCACGGTGATCGTCACCGCGTTCGCACTCACCGACGCCCTCGACGGGACGATGGCCCGCATGCGCGGCCCGTCCGGCAAGTTCGGTGCCCTGCTCGACTCGTCGATGGACCGGCTCGCCGACGCCGCCGTGTTCGGCGCCGTCGCCTACTACCTGGCCGGCCTGGGCAATCCGTACGGTGGCCTGGTCGCCGCGCTGATCTGTCTCGCCGCCGGCCAGGTGGTCTCCTATGTCAAGGCCCGGGCGCAGAGCCTCGGGCTGGACGCGGACGTCGGCATCGCCGAGCGCCTCGAGCGGCTGCTCATCGTCGGCGTCGGCGGCCTCCTGGGCGCCGCCGGCCTGGAGTGGGGCCTGCCGGCCACGCTATGGTTCCTGGCCGTGCTCTCACTCATCACGGTCCTCCAGCGCCTGGTACACGCCGCGAAATCGGACAAGGCCCCCGTCACGGGTGAGCCGGCGTGACCTCCCGGCGCGATCGGCTGACCGAGCTGGGCTACGCCGCCGGCTGGCGCCTCGTCCGGATGCTGCCGTTGCCCGCGGCCCGGGCCCTGTTCAACGCCGGAGCCGACCGGGCGGCCCGGGGCAACGGCCCGGGCACCCAGCGGCTGCGCCGCAACCTGCGCACCGTCTGCGGCCCCGACCTGCCGGAGGCCGAGCTGGACGAGCTGGTGCGGGCGGGCCTGCGCTCGTACGCGCGGTACTGGATGGAGGCCTTCCGGCTGCCCTCGCAGCGCAGGGAGGACTTCCTCACCGACTTCCACCTGCAGGACGCCGACGAGTTCAACGCCGTGCTGAAGGAGGGCAACGGGGTCGTACTCGCCCTGCCGCACGTCGGCAACTGGGACGCCGCGGCCGCGTGGGTCGTCTCGAACGGCTGGAACCTGATCACCGTCGCCGAGCGGCTCAAGCCCGAGGGCGTGTTCGAGCGCTTCGTCGCGTACCGCGAGAAGCTCGGCATGGAGGTGGTCCCGCTCACCGGCGGCGAGCGCCCGCCGCTCGACGTGCTCGCGGAGAAGGCCACCCAGGGGTACGCGGTCGCGCTGCTCGCCGATCGCGACCTGTCCGCGCGCGGCGTCGAGGTGCGGTTCTTCGGCGGGCGCACCCGGATGCCGGTCGGGCCGGCCCTGGTGGCGCTGCGGACCGGCGCGCCGCTCTACGCGGTCGACCTGTGGTTCACCCCGACCCAGACGGTCGGGAAGATACGCCGCATCGAGCTGCCGGACCCGGCCGAGGGCGCGCTCGACCACCGGGTACGGGTGACCACCCAGCGGCTGGCCGACGCGTTCGAGCTCGGCATCGCGGCGCATCCGCAGGACTGGCACATGCTGCAGAAGATGTGGCTCGACCAGAACACCCGGGGCTGAGGGGCGGGGCCGGCGTGCGGATCGGGATCGTCTCGCCGTACTCGTTCGACGTGCCGGGCGGCGTGCAGAACCACATCGTCGACCTGGCCGAGGCCCTGATCGGTCTCGGGCACGAGGTGAGCGTGCTGGCGCCCGCCGACGAGGACGCCGACCTGCCGCCGTACGTGGTGGCCGCCGGACGGGCGCTGCCGCTGCCCTACAACGGCTCGGTGGCCCGGGTCTCGTTCGGGCCCCTCTCCACCGCCCGGGTCCGCCGCTGGCTGGCCCGCGGCAGGTTCGACGTGCTGCACGTGCACGAGCCGCTGACGCCGAGCATCGCCCTGCTCGCGGTGCTCTCCGCCCGCGGCCCGGTCGTGGCGACCTTCCACACGGCGATGATCCGCTCCCGCGCGCTGTCGGCGGCGCAGGGCATGCTCCAGCTGGTGGTCGAGAAGATCACCGCCCGCATCGCGGTCAGCGAGCTGGCCCGCAAGGTGCAGGTCGAGCACCTCGGCGGCGGAGCGGTGGAGATACCGAACGGCGTCGCGGTGGCGAAGTTCGTCGCGGCGCAGCCGCTGCCGGGATGGCCCGGAGCGGGCGGGACGCTGGGCTTCCTGGGCCGCTTCACCGAGCCGCGCAAGGGCTTCGACCTGCTGCGTACGGCGTTCGTCTCGCTCGCACGCGAACGGGCCGGCCTGCGGCTGCTCGTGGCCGGGCCGGGCGAGCGCGCCGAGCTCTTCGACGGCATCCCACCGGACCTGCACGACCGGGTCGAGTTCCTGGGCCTGGTCAGCGAGGCGGACAAGGCCAGGATGCTGCGCAGCGTCGACATCTACGTGGCGCCGAACACGGGCGGCGAGAGCTTCGGCATGATCCTCACGGAGGCGATGGCGGCCGGCGCGGCGATCGTGGCGAGCGACCTGGACGCCTTCCGCCGGGTACTCGACGGCGGCCGCGCCGGCGCACTCTTCCCGACCGGCGACGCGGCGGCGCTGACGGCCCTGCTCGCCGGGCTGCTGGACGATCCGGACCGCCGGGCGGCCCTGGCGGCGGCCGCCGGCGTCGCGGTCGAGGCGTTCGACTGGCCGAGCGTGGCCGACCGCATTCTCGAGGTCTATGCCGCGGCGATCGAGGCCACCGACGGACGGGTCTTCGACGAGGAGTGGGCCGGGCCACGGGCCGGGGCGTAAGCCCGGCGAAACGGATCGTCGCTACGATGCCCGCATGTGGTGGGTCTTGGGTGTGCTCGCGGTGGCGGCCGCTCTGTCGGCGTACCTGGCCTGGACCGCACACCGGGTGGAGCGGGTACACGTCCGCGCGGCCTCGGCCGGCCGGGCCCTGGACGCACACCTGCTGCGCCGCGCCGCGGCGGCCGCGGTGGTGGCGGAGCACACGGGTTTCGTCGAGCTCTACGCGGCGGCCCGGCTCGCGCTGGACGCCGAGCAGGACGAACGCGAGGTCGCGGAGAACGACCTGACCCGGCAGCTGCAGTCGGTCCGGTCGACGGCGACGGACGCGGCGACGCACACGCTGGTTGCGACGAGCAGGCGGGTGGCGCTGGCCCGGCAGGTGCACACCGACCTGGTCCGCGACGCGCTGACCGCCCGGCGGCGCCCGCTGGTCCGGCTGCTGCGGATGGCGCGCGGCTACGAGCGGCCCCGCTACTTCGAGATCGCGGACCCGACCCTGGCGGAGCCCGCGGCGGCGATGCGCGGCCCGATCCCGGAACCGCCGGTCCCGGTCGAGGCGGCCTGAGGACGACACCCCGGCGGTCGTCCGGGAATGTCGCGTTACCGCATGATCGTCGGATTTCCGCGGCCGGGTAAGCAGGCCACCGTGGGGTTGATTGGCCATCGGCGGCCCGCGTGGACGCGCCTAAAATCGGGGCAGTCCACCCACCTTGAGGAGTTTCGCTGTGTCCAGCTCGGAGAGCGCGCCCACGTCCGTCACCGGTACCGCCCGCGTCAAGCGGGGGATGGCCGAGATGCTCAAGGGCGGTGTGATCATGGATGTGGTCAACGCGGAGCAGGCCAAGATCGCCGAAGATGCCGGCGCCGTGGCCGTCATGGCGCTCGAGCGGGTGCCCGCCGACATCCGGGCGCAGGGCGGCGTCTCGCGGATGAGCGACCCCGACATGATCGACGGCATCATCAACGCCGTCTCGATCCCGGTGATGGCCAAGGCCCGGATCGGGCACTTCGTCGAGGCGCAGGTGCTGCAGTCGCTCGGCGTCGACTACATCGACGAGTCCGAGGTGCTGACCCCGGCCGACTACGCCAACCACATCGACAAGTGGGCCTTCACGGTCCCGTTCGTCTGCGGTGCGACCAACCTCGGCGAGGCGCTGCGCCGGATCACCGAGGGCGCCGCCATGATCCGGTCGAAGGGCGAGGCGGGCACCGGCGACGTCTCCAACGCCACCACGCACATGCGGACCATCCGGGGCGAGCTCCGCCGGCTGACCTCGCTGCCCGAGGACGAGCTGTTCGTCGCGGCCAAGGAGCTGCAGGCGCCGTACGAGCTGGTCAAGGAGGTGGCCGCCGCCGGGAAGCTGCCGGTGGTCATGTTCACCGCGGGCGGCATCGCCACCCCGGCCGACGCCGCCATGATGATGCAGCTCGGCGCCGAGGGCGTGTTCGTCGGCTCCGGCATCTTCAAGTCCGGCAACCCCGCGCAGCGCGCCGCCGCGATCGTCAAGGCCGTCACGTTCCACGACGACCCCGACGTGATCGCCAAGGTGTCGCGCGGCCTGGGCGAGGCAATGGTCGGCATCAACGTCGACGAGATCCCGCAGCCGCACCGGCTCGCCGAGCGTGGTTGGTAAGTCACCAAAAGATCAAATTCGGCTGTCGTGCCTGGTTGCATGGTGCTGACCGTCGCTCCCGCCGAGGCCGGGCGCAGGGCCCCATGGAGCTGTCGCTCCAGAACGGGACCCTGCGCCCTTCCTGCTGCGTGAGTGGCGAAAACCTTTTGAGGGGTTCATGAACATCGGAGTGCTCGCCCTCCAGGGCGACGTGCGGGAACACCTGTCCGCCCTCGCGGAGAGCGACGCCCTGGCCCGGCCGGTGCGCCGGCCCGAGGAGCTCGAGGAGGTCGACGCCCTCGTCATCCCCGGCGGGGAGTCCACCACGATGAGCAATCTGGCCATCACGTTCGGGCTGCTGGAGCCGATCCGCAAGCGGATCGCCGGCGGTATGCCCGTCTACGGCTCCTGCGCGGGCATGATCATGCTCGCCACGACGGTGCTGGACGGCCGGCCCGATCAGGAGTCGTTCGCCGGCATCGACATGACCGTGCGGCGCAACGCGTTCGGGCGCCAGGTCGACTCGTTCGAGGCAGCGGTCCGGATCGAGGACGTGCCCGGCGACGATTTCCACGCCGTCTTCATCCGCGCGCCGTGGGTCGAGGAGGTGGGCGAGGACGTACGCGTAATGGGCCGCGTCACGTCCGGACCAGCCGCCGGTAGGATTGTCGCCGTTCGGCAGGGGAACCTGCTCGCCACGGCTTTCCACCCGGAGTTGACCGGCGACCTCCGCGTCCACCGGTACTTCGTCGAGCTGGTCCGCCGGGCCGCAGACGACGCTCGTTGACGCGGTAGACCACGGAGGTTTCGCATGTCCGGCCACTCCAAGTGGGCGACGACCAAGCACAAGAAGGCCGTCATCGACGCCAAGCGCGGCAAGATGTTCGCCAAGCTGATCAAGAACGTCGAGGTCGCGGCGCGCATCGGCGGTGGAGACCCGACCGGCAACCCCACCCTCTACGACGCCATCCAGAAGGCGAAGAAGAGCTCCGTACCGAACGACAACATCGACCGGGCGGTCAAGCGCGGCTCCGGCCTCGAGGCGGGCGGCGCCGACTGGCAGACGATCATGTATGAGGCATACGGCCCGAACGGCGTCGCCATGCTGATCGAGTGCCTCACCGACAACCGCAACCGCGCGGCGACCGAGGTACGCACGGCGCTGACCCGCAACGGCGGCGCGTTCGCCGGCGCCGGCTCGGTGAACTACATGTTCTCCCGCAAGGGCGTCGTGATCGTGCAGAAGACCGACGGCGTCAGCGAGGACGACCTCATGCTGGCCGTCCTGGACGCGGGCGCCGAGGAGATCAACGACCTCGGCGAGTCGTTCGAGATCGTCAGCGAGCCGACCGACCTGGTCGCGGTCCGCACGGCCCTGCAGGACGCCGGCCTCGACTACGAGTCGGCCGAGTCCCCGCTGGTGCCGAGCATGACGGTGCCGGTCGACGAGGAGGCGGCGCGCAAGGTGTTCAAGCTGATCGACGTCCTCGAGGACTGCGACGACGTGCAGAACATCTACGCCAACTTCGACGTCTCGGACGAGACGCTCGCGCTGCTCGAGCTGTAGCCCGTGCCGTGCCGCCGCGTCCGGGACGCGGCGGCACGGTGCCGGTCAGGCGCCGGCGCTCCGGCGCCGACGGTTGGGCGCCGCCGGTCCGGCGCCGACGTAGTCCGCCAGGTGCTGGCCGGTGAGGGTCGAGCGGTCGGCGACCAGGTCGGCGGGGGTGCCTTCGAAGACGATCCGGCCGCCGTCGTGGCCGGCGCCCGGCCCGAGGTCGATGATCCAGTCGGCGTGCGCCATGACCGCCTGGTGGTGCTCGATGACGATCACCGACTTGCCGGAGTCGACCAGCCGGTCGAGCAGGCCGAGCAGGTTCTCGACGTCGGCGAGGTGCAGGCCGGTGGTCGGCTCGTCGAGGATGTAGACGCCGCCCTTCTCGCCCATGCGGCTGGCCAGCTTGACCCGCTGCCGCTCGCCGCCGGACAGCGTGGTGAGCGGCTGGCCGAGGGTGAGGTAGCCGAGCCCGACGTCGGCGAGCCGGGCGAGGATGGCGTGCGCGGCCGGCGTCCGGGCGTCACCGGCGCCGAAGAACTCCTCGGCCTCGGTCACCGGCATCGACAGCACCTCGCTGATGTCCTTGCCGCCGAGGGTGTACTCGAGGACCTCGGCCATGAACCGCTTGCCCTCGCACACCTCGCAGACGGTGGCGACCGTCGCCATCACCCCCAGGTCGGTGTAGACCACGCCGGCGCCGTTGCAGTTGGGGCAGGCGCCCTCGGAGTTGGCGCTGAACAGCGCCGGCTTCACGCCGTTGGCCTTCGCGAAGGCCTTGCGGATCGGCTCGAGCAGCCCGGTGTAGGTCGCCGGGTTGCTGCGCCGCGAGCCCTTGATCCCGCTCTGGTCGACCGTCACGACGCCGTCCCGGGCGGCGACCGAGCCCTGGATCAGGGAGCTCTTGCCCGACCCGGCCACGCCGGTCAGGACCATCAGCACGCCGAGCGGGATGTCGACGTCGACGTCCTGCAGGTTGTTGGTGTCGGCGCCGCGCACCTGGAGCACCCCCGACGGCTTGCGCACCGACGGCTTCAGGCGGGCGCGGTCGTCCAGGTGCCGCCCGGTCAGCGTGCCGCTGGCCCGCAGCCCGTCGACGGTGCCCTCGAACACCACCTCGCCGCCCTCGGTCCCGGCGTGCGGGCCGAGGTCGACCACGTGGTCGGCGATCGCGATCGCCTCCGGCTTGTGCTCCACGACCAGCACGGTGTTGCCCTTGTCGCGCAGCTGCAGCAGCAGGTTGTTCATCCGCTGGATGTCGTGGGGGTGCAGCCCGATGGTCGGCTCGTCGAAGACGTAGGTGACGTCGGTGAGCGACGAGCCGAGGTGGCGGATCATCTTGATGCGCTGCGCCTCCCCGCCCGAGAGCGTGCCCGAGGGGCGCTCGAGCGAGAGGTAGCCCAGGCCGATCTCGACGAACGAGTCGAGGGTGTGCCGCAGCGAGGCGAGCAGCGGCGCGACGGACGGTTCCTTCAGGCCCCGCAGCCAGTCGGCGAGGTCGCTGATCTGCATCGCGCAGGCGTCGGCGATGCTGATCCCCTTGATCTTCGACGACCGGGCCGCCTCGGACAGCCGGGTCCCCTCGCAGTCGGGGCAGGTCGTGAACGTCACCGCGCGCTCCACGAAGGCGCGGATGTGCGGCTGCAGCGAGTCGACGTCCTTGGAGAGCATCGACTTCTGGATCTTCGGGATCAGCCCCTCGTAGGTCAGGTTGATGCCCTCGACCTTGATCTTGGTCGGCTCCTTGTACAGCAGGTCGTTGAGCTCCCGCTTGGTGTACCTGCGGATCGGCTTGTCCGGGTCGAAGAAGCCGCAGCCGGTGAAGATGCGGCCGTACCAGCCGTCCATGGTGTAGCCGGGGATGGTGAACGGGCCCTCGTTGAGGGACTTGCTGTCGTCGTAGAGCGCGGTCAGGTCGATGTCGGTGACGGAGCCCCGGCCCTCGCAGCGCGGGCACATTCCGCCGGTGATGCTGAAGCTGCGGCGCTCCTTGACGGTCTGCCCGCCGCGCTCGATGGAGACCGCGCCGGCCCCGCTGATCGAGGCGACGTTGAACGAATAGGCCTGCGGCGAGCCGATGTGCGGCTTGCCGAGCCGGCTGAAGAGGATGCGCAGCATCGCGTTGGCGTCGGTGGCGGTGCCGACCGTCGAGCGGACGTTGGCGCCCATCCGCTCCTGGTCGATGATGATCGCGGTGGTCAGCCCGTCGAGTACGTCGACCTCCGGCCGCGCCAGCGTCGGCATGAAGCCCTGCAGGAAGGAGCTGTAGGTCTCGTTGATCATCCGCTGGGACTCCGCGGCGATCGTGTCGAAGACCAGCGAGCTCTTGCCCGAGCCGGAGACGCCGGTGAACACCGTCAGCCGGCGCTTCGGCAGCTCGACGCTGACGTCCTTCAGGTTGTTCACGCGCGCGCCCTGCACGCGGATCAGATCGTGGCTGTCGGCGACGTGCGGTGCAGCCGACTGCGGGTCCGCCCTCGTGGCCTTGCTCATCGTCTCTCCATCTGTTGGCCCTGACTTGATCTAACCAGCTTCAAGCGGCGCTCCCGGTTCTCGTCCGCGAGCGCTCGAGCCGGAGGTCGGTGAGCGGTGATGCCCATGGCGGCTACGCTACGTGCGGCCTCGGACCGGTGCTTCTCGATTCCTGATCAGTCCGCGGCGCGGCGCCGTCAGCCCGGCGCCGACACCTGGGACATGAACTGGACCAGGTAGCCGATCAGCAGGACGATCCCGCCGCACAGCCGGGCGTACCGCCGCCAGACGTAGCGCCGGTAGGCGTGCACCCACGCGATACCCGCCTCAGCCACCACCTGCGCCTCGGCCCGGGCGGTCGTCGGCAGCAGCGGCGCAAGGCGGCGTGCGACCGTCTCCGCCGGCGGTGCGGCCCGGCGGACCGGCGCGGCGGTGCCGGCCGGGGGCGCCGGCCCGGGGTCCTGCCGGACGACGCTCACCTCGACCGGGTAGATCTGGTCCTCGCGCCACTGCCGGGTGCGGGTGACGAGGCGGCGGTCCAGGTAGTCGGTCCGGGCGTCCCGGTGGCTGATGCGGTTGCGCCAGCACAGGCGGCGCCAGTGGCCGGCGAGGTCGGTCAGTACCTCCGAGTAGACCTCGGGCGCGAAGCGTTCGCCGCCGACCAGGCGGGCCGTCTCGCTGCGCAGGGAGGCCAGCCGCCCCGCCACGAACGCGATGAACTCAGCGGGCGGTTCGTCGTCCATCGGCGGGATGAGGTGTGCCATGGAGACCTCCCGCACCCATGGTCGGCGCCGCCGGCGCCCCCGCGCAAGGAACCGGCCGGTACTCGGAGAGTTTGATCTTCGTCTTGGTCGTGTGTCGGTTGAGGCGGCTCGGACTCCAGGTAATAGGGTGTCGAACACACGTCCGAGTAGAGGGGGCTTGCTTTGCGGGTGCTTGGCATCGACCCCGGCCTGACCCGGTGCGGGGTGGGCGTGGTCGAGGGTGTCCCCGGCCGGCCCGGCAAGCTGATCGGCTACTACGTCGTCTACTCGGAGCCCGACGAGGACATCGCCCTGCGCCTGCTGCATCTCGACTCCTCGCTCGGCGAACTGGTCGCGGAGCACAAGCCGGACAGCGTCGCCGTCGAGCGGGTCTTCAGCCAGCACAACACCCGCACCGTCATGGGCACCGCCCAGGCCAGCGCCATCGCCATCCTGGCCGGGTCGCGGGCCGGGCTGCCCGTGCAGACCTACACGCCCAGCGAGGTCAAGGCCGCCGTCACCGGGTCGGGCACCGCCGGAAAGGCGCAGGTCACCAGCATGGTCACCCGGTTGCTCGGTCTCGATGCGCCGCCGCGGCCTGCCGACGCCGCGGACGCGCTCGCCCTGGCCATCTGTCACATCTGGCGCGGTGGAACCCGCGCCCGCATCCAGGCTGCCGCCGCTTCGGCTCGCAGGGGAGGAGTCCGACGATGATCGCCAGCGTGCGCGGCCTGGTGGCCGCGATCGCCCCGGACAGCGCCGTCATCGAGGTCGGCGGTGTCGGCCTGCAGGTGCAGTGCGCGCCCGCGACGCTCGCCGGGCTCAAGGCCGGCGCCGAGGCCCGGCTGTCGACCAGCATGGTCGTGCGCGAGGACTCGCTCACCCTGTACGGCTTCGCCGACGACGACGAGAAGCACCTGTTCGAGCTGCTGCAGACCGCCAGCGGGGTCGGCCCGCGGCTGGCGCAGGCGGTGCTCGCCGTGCACCAGCCCGAGGTCGTGCGCCGCGCGATCTCCAGCGGCGACATCGCCGCGCTGACCCGGGTGCCCGGAATCGGCAAGAAGGGCGCCGAGCGCCTGGTCCTGGAGCTGCGCGACCGCATCGGCGCCGTCTCGACCGGCGCCGACGGCGTGGCCGGCGCGCTCAGCGGCGGCTGGCAGGACCAGGTACGCCAGGGCGTCGTCGCGCTCGGCTGGTCCGCGCAGCAGGCCGACCAGGCGGTGGCCGCCGTCGCCGAGTCGATCGACGGCGAGGTCCCGGCCGTGCCGGTGCTGCTGCGCCAGGCCATCCGGCTGCTGGGCCGCACCCGATGACCGACGATCCCGGCGACCTGGTCTCCCCGTTCGCGGGCGACGAGGAGCTGGACGCCGAGGCGAGCGTCCGGCCCCGCCGGCTGGCCGACTTCATCGCGCAGCACCGGGTCCGCGACCAGCTGGAACTGCTGCTCAGGGGTGCCATGGGCCGGGGGACGCCGCCCGATCACATCCTGCTCTCCGGCCCGCCCGGGCTGGGGAAGACGACGCTGGCCAACATCGTGGCGGCGGAGCTCGGCACCGGGATCCGGACCACCAGCGGGCCGGTCATCGAGCGTTCCGGCGATCTCGCCGCGATCCTCACCGGGCTCGCCGAGGGCGACGTGCTGTTCATCGACGAGATCCACCGCATCGCCAAGCCGGCCGAGGAGCTGCTGTACAGCGCGATGGAGGACTTCCGGGTCGACGTGATCGTCGGCAAGGGGCCCGGTGCCACCGCCATCCCGCTCGATGTCGAGCCGTTCACGCTTGTCGGCGCCACCACCCGGGCCGGCCTGCTCTCCGGACCCATGCGCGACCGCTTCGGGTTCGTCGCGCACCTGGACTTCTACTCGCCCGCCGACCTCGACGCGCTGCTGCACCGCTCCGCCCGCATCCTCGGGGTGCCGATCACGCCCGAGGGCGCCGCGGAGATCGCCGGCCGGTCGCGCGGCACGCCGCGCATCGCCAACCGGCTGCTGCGCCGGGTCCGCGACTACGCCGAGGTCCGCGGCGACGGCGTCGTCGACGAGGCCACCGCCAAGGCGGCGCTCACCGTCTACGACGTCGATCAGCTGGGGCTCGACCGGCTGGACCGGGCGGTGCTCCGGGCGCTCATCGAGTCGTTCCGGGGCGGTCCGGTGGGCCTCTCCACGCTCGCGGTCGCCGTGGGGGAGCAGTCCGACACCGTCGAGGAGATGTGCGAGCCGTTCCTGGTCCGGGCCGGCCTGCTCGCGCGGACGCCGCGGGGCCGGGTCGCCACCGAGGCCGGCTGGCGGCACCTGGGCCGCAAGCCCCCCGAGGGCAGGGGTGTGCTGCCGAATCAGCCTGACCTGTTCGCCCGGGATGCGGAAACCACGACGTAATGTGAACGTGACGCGTGCCGCCTACGGAGTTCCCAGGTAAAGGGATTAGACTCCCCGCCGTTCGAGCGGGATTGTGTATATCGCCCCGTCGTGTGCCCTGAGCCGCGTCGGAGGCCCCATGGAAGGTCTTCTTCGTGTTTATCGCAGAACCACCAGCGGGGGGCGGCGGCAGCTTCACGCCTCTGCTTCTGATCGCCCTGCTCTTCGGCGTCATGTACTTCATGATGATCCGTCCGCAGCAGAAGCGCCGCCGTGAGGCCCAGCAGATGCAGTCCGCGCTCGGCCCCGGCGACGAGATCGTGACCATCGGCGGCCTGCACGCGACCGTCGTCTCCGTCGACGACGACGTCGTCACGGTGGAGATCTCCCCGGGTGTCGACGTGCGCTTCGCCCGCCCGGCCATCGCCCGGGTCGTGAAGTCGGCGTCCGACGTCGTCCCGGAGCCGGTCGAGGAGGCCTCCGACGAGGAGGCCCCGGTCGAGCAGGCCCCGGTCGAGCAGGCCCCGATCGAGAGCCCGGTCGTCGAGACCCGTAAGTCCAAGGACTGACCATCCGACGTGCGCGGCCCGCCGCTACGGGCGGGCCGTGAACACGGAAACCACAACAGGCCGCGGGGCGGGGCAGCCGTGCGGCCTGTAGTTGTGAATAATCGTCGCCGGGCAAATCGGCCGGAAACTCATTTCCGGTTCAAGACCGCCCGACCCGCACAATCCCCAGCGCCGCGCGCTCCCGCCGGCCGAAAAGCACGAGGAGATCGACAGTCGTGGCACGACCACCACAGGGACAGATGCATCCCGGGCGGCAGCTTGCCGTGCTGGGTCTCCTCTTCGTGATCCTCTATTCGCTGGTCTTCTTCGGGCCGGGCGCCTCAGGCAGCTTTACTGACCGGCTGCAGCCGAAGCTCGGGCTGGACCTGATCGGTGGCACCCAGGCCACCTATGTCGCCGCACTCGACGCCGACGGGAAGCCACCGACGAAGACCGCGATGGAGGAGGCCCGCAAGATCATTGACCAGCGGGTCAACGCGCTCGGCGTGTCCGAGGCCGAGGTCGTCATCGAGGGCGATCGCAACATCATCGTCTCCGTCGCCGGCGAGAACAACGATCAGCTGAAGAACGTCGGCCAGGCCGCCGAGATGCGCTTCCGTAAGGTGCTCAAGGCGACCGGCGACAACGCCGCGGTGGCGGTCAGCCCGCCGACGGCCGACCCCAGCGCCAGCGCCGTGCCGAAGCCGAGCGGCAGCGCCGCGCCGAAGCCGGGCGCCGGCGCCGGTCCGAAGGTCAGCGCCAAGCCGTCGGGTGCCGCCGGTGGCCAGGGCGGCGGCGAGCGGGCACCGAGCCCGAGCGCCAGCGCGTCCGCCCCCGCGGCGGCCCCGAAGCCGTCCGCCTCCGCGCCGGCACCGGCACCGACCCCGGGCTTCCAGACGAAGGAACAGCAGCGCGTCGCGGTCGAGAAGAAGGTCGGCCCGCAGGCCTGGGCGGCGGCCGAGAAGCTGACCGCGCCGGTGGACCTGCAGACCGACCCGACCGCCGGCCTGCCGTTCAAGGCGTTCAGCACGCTCAACGGCGACGAGGTCAACGCGCTCACGCCGGAGATGCAGTTCAACGTGCCGACGATCAGCTGCGCGCAGCTCGCCGAGAGGCCCAACGGCGCCATCAGCGCGGTCGGCGAGCAGGTCGTCGCGTGCCAGAGCGGCGCCAAGATGTTCCTCGACGTCGCGAAGGTCGTCGGCACCGACATCGACAGCGCGACCCCGCAGCTGGACCAGCAGCAGGGCCAGTGGGTCGTCTCGCTCGACTTCACGGCCGAGGGCCAGGAGAAGTGGACCGCGCTCACCCGCGAGGCGTTCCAGCCGGCGGCGGACGACCCGTGCCTGTCCGCCGCGCAGGCGCTGTCGACCGGTGCGACGCACTGCCTCGTCGCGGTCGTGCTCGACAAGGAGGTCATCTCGGCCCCCGAGATCCAGGGCGTGCTGACCGGCCAGTCGCAGATCACCGGCCAGTTCGACGCGGCGAGCGCGAAGGAGCTCGCCGACCAGATCACCTACGGCGCGCTGCCGGTCACCTTCAAGGTCGACGCGGCACAGTCAATCTCGGCGACGCTCGGCAAGAAGCAGCTCGAGGCCGGTCTGCTCGCCGCCGCGATCGGCATGGGCCTGGTCGCGATCTACGCGTTCTTCTACTACCGCCTGCTGGGCTCGGTCATCTTCCTGAGCCTGCTCCTGTCCGGCCTGCTGACCTTCGGTGCCCTGGTGGTGCTGGGCCGCACCACGGGCTTCACCCTGACCCTGGCGGGCATCGCCGGCTTCATCGTCTCGCTGGGCGTCGCGGCGGACTCGTTCGTGATCTACTTCGAGCGGCTCAAGGACGAGATCCACGAGGGCCGCAGCCCGCGTGCCGCCGTACCCCGGGCCTGGATCCGCGCGCGGCGTACCATCATCTCGGCCAACACGATCACGATCATGGCCGCGGTGGTGCTCTACATCGTGTCGATCGGCGCGGTGAAGGGCTTCGCCTTCGCGCTCGGCCTGTCGACGGTCCTCGACCTCGTCGTGGTGTTCCTGTTCCGGCACCCGATCATGACGATGTTCGCCAACACGAAGGCGTTCATGTCGCCGCGGGTCAGCGGCCTCGGCCGCGCGATGAAGCAGCAGCGTGTCTCGACCGACGTCAAGGAGGCCTGACATGGCCAGCAAGGGTCTCGGCGCCCGCCTTTATCTCGGCGAGGCGAACCTCAACATCGTCGGCCGCCGCAAGATGTGGTTCGGGATCTTCGCGGCGCTGATCCTCGTCGCCCTCGGCAGCTTCGTCCTTCGCGGGTTCCACCTCGGCATCGAGTTCGCCGGCGGCACGCAGTTCGTGATCCCGGCGACCACGGGCACCCAGGCCGAGGCGCAGAACGCGGTGGCACAGGCGGTCGAGACCACCGGTGTCGCCGAGGCGGCGGAGATCGAGCCCGCGCAGAAGGTCGGCAACGGGCCTGACGCCGTCTACACCGTCCGCACGGCCGCGATGAGCCAGGAGGAGTCGACGGCGGTGAAGAACGCCGTTGCCGCCGACCTGAACGTGCCGCCGGGCGACATCAGCGACGACCGGGTCTCCGCGGCCTGGGGCGATCAGGTGACCAAGCAGGCGCTTCTCGGTCTCGGCATCTTCCTGGTGCTGGTGCTCGGCTATCTGGTGGTGCGCTTCGAGTGGCGGATGGCGGTCGCGGCGGTGATGTCGCTGCTGATCGACCTGGTGCTGACGGCCGGCGTGTATTCGCTTGTCGGCTTCGAGGTGACTCCGTCGACCGTGATCGGCTTCCTGACCATTCTCGGCTTCTCGCTCTACGACGTGGTCGTGGTGTTCGACAAGGTCCAGGAGAACACCCGCGGCATCACCGGCGGCACCACACAGACCTACGCCGAGGCGACCAACCTCGCGGTCAACCAGACGCTGATGCGCTCGATCAACACCGGTCTGGTGGCGCTGCTGCCGGTCGGCGGTCTGCTCTTCATCGGCGCCGGTCTGCTCGGCGCCGGCTCGCTGAAGGACCTCGGCCTGGTGCTCTTCGTCGGCATGGGCCTCGGCGTCGCCTCCTCGATCCTGTTCGCGGCGCCGATGCTGGTGGCGCTCAAGAACCAGGACCCGCGGATCAAGTCGCACAACGCCCGGGTCCTGGCCCGGCGCACCGCGGCCCGCTCCGGCGACGTGGCCCGCGGCGAGCGCGCCCGCTCCGGCCAGGCCGACGCCGCCGACGAGGCGCCGGCGCTGGCCGGTACCACGCCGAGGCCCGGCGCGCGGCCGGCCGCCAAGCGCACCGGCACCCGCGGCGGCGGCGCGGGCAACCGCCCCAGCGGCGGCCAGAAGCGCCGCTGATCCATCGAGGTCGAGGACGGCCCGCCACCGCGTCGGTGGCGGGCCGTCGGCCTGTCTAGGCTGTGGCGCGTGACTGAGACTCGAGAGGTACGCGGAGACAGCGGCCCCCGGGCCGCCGCTCTCGTGGCGAGCCGGGTGGTGGACGTGCCCGACTTCCCCAAGCCCGGCATCGTCTTCAAGGACCTGATGCCGCTGTTCGCCGACGGAGCGGTCTTCCGGCAGGTCATCGACGAGATCGTCGCCTACCACGGCCCGGACTCGTTCGACGTGGTCGCGGGCGTGGAGGCGCGCGGCTTCGTGGTCGCCGCCGCGGTCGCGTACGCGACCGGCAAGGGCGTCGTGCCCGTGCGCAAGGCCGGCAAGCTGCCCCGCAGGACCCACTCGATCTCCTACGCACTGGAGTACGGCGAGGCGACCCTCGAGGTGCACGAGGACGCGTTCGTGGCCGGCCAGCGGGTGCTGGTGGTGGACGACGTCCTGGCCACCGGTGGCACGGCCGTGGCGGCCCTGGAGCTGGTCGAGCTGGCCGGCGGCGCCGTCGCGGGTTTCACGGTCCTGATGGAGCTGAGCTTCCTGGACGGGCGGGCACGGCTGGCCCCGCGTGCGGTCCATACGCTGTTGACCGTTTGATCCGTATACGCCCCTTACGGCGGCACTCTTTCGGAGGTTCGGGCCAGGCCATGGGGGTAGTGGGGGCGGGTAGGATGGCGTTTTCAACCAGGTGAGCAACGGTTACGGACCGGAGCGGTCCCAGGCGATGGTGTGAGGAGGCCGGTGTCCAGCGACGTCGCCCCGCAGGCGGAGGGCACGGTGCAACCGACCGGCGAAAGCGCCTCGGCGCAGGCCACCAGGCCCGAGGCGCCGGCCGGGGAGACGCACGACATCGAGACCACCCAGCCGCTCTCTCCCGGGGACGAGCCCAGCGGCGGCTTCGGCCTGGCCAGCGCGCCCACCGGCCGCCGGGTCCGGGCCCGGCTGGCGCGCTTCAACGCGCCCTGGCAGAGCACCCAGGTCAGCGAGGTCCTCGAGCCCCTGATCGCGACCCACCGGGCGAGCCACCCCAAGGCCGACGGCCGGGCGCTGCAGCGCGCCTTCGACGTGGCGGCGCGCTGGCACTCGGGGCAGTACCGCAAGTCCGGCGACCCCTACATCACCCACCCGCTCGCGGTCGCCACGATCCTGGCGAACCTGGGCATGGACACCACCACGCTGGTGGCCGCCCTGCTGCACGACACGATCGAGGACACCGACTACGGGCTCGAGCAGATGCGGGCCGACTTCGGCGGCGAGGTCGCGCTGCTGGTCGACGGCGTGACGAAGCTCGACCGGGTCAAGCTCGGCGACGCCGCCAAGGCCGAGACGATCCGCAAGATGGTCGTCGCGATGGCCAAGGACCCCCGGGTGCTGGTCATCAAGCTGGCCGACCGGCTGCACAACATGCGCACCCTGACCTTCCTGCCCCGGCCCAAGCAGGAGCAGAAGGCCAAGGAGACGCTGGAGATCCTCGCGCCGCTGGCACACCGCCTCGGTATGAACACGATCAAGTGGGAGCTCGAGGACCTGGCCTTCGGCACGCTGTTCCCGAAGCGGTTCGAGGAGATCAACCGGCTGATCGGCGAGCACCAGCCGCAGCGCGAGGCGCTGCTGCGCCAGGTGACCCAGCGGGTCCAGCTCGACCTCAAGTCGGCGAAGATCAAGGCGGAGACCACCGGCCGCCCGAAGCACCTTTACTCGATCTACCAGAAGATGATCGTCCGGGGCCGCGACTTCAACGACATCTACGACCTGGTCGGCGTGCGCATCCTGGTCGACACGGTCCGCGACTGCTACGCCGCGCTGGGCGTCATCCACGCGAACTGGCAGCCGGTGCCGGGCCGGTTCAAGGACTACATCGCGATGCCGAAGTTCAACATGTACCAGTCGTTGCACACGACGGTCATCGGCCCGACCGGCAAGCCGGTCGAGATGCAGATCCGGACTTTCGCGATGCACCGGACGGCGGAGTTCGGCATCGCCGCGCACTGGAAGTACAAGGAGCAGAAGGGCGCCACGATCGTGGGCCCGCCCGCGCACATCGACGAGATGACGTGGCTGCGGCAGCTGCTGGACTGGCAGCGCGAGGCGAGCGACCCGAGCGAGTTCCTGGACGCGCTGCGCTTCGACCTGTCCAGCCAGGAGGTGTACGTCTTCACCCCCAAGGGCGACGTCATCCCGCTGCCGACCGGTTCGACGCCGGTGGACTTCGCGTACGCGGTGCACACCGAGGTCGGTCACAAGACCATCGGCGCCCGGGTCAACGGCAAGCTGGTGCCGCTCGAGTCGACGCTGTCCAACGGCGACGTCATCGAGATCTTCACGTCGAAATCGGCGACGGCCGGCCCGACCCAGGACTGGCTGGGCTTCGTCAAGAGCCCGCGCGCCCGTACCAAGATCCGGCAGTACTTCAACAAGGAACGCCGCGAGGAAGCGATCGAGGACGGCAAGGAGGCGATCGTCAAGGCGATGCGCAAGCAGGGTCTGCCCCTGCAGCGC
This sequence comes from Actinoplanes sp. NPDC049118, assembly GCF_040648555.1. NCBI lineage: Bacteria > Bacillati > Actinomycetota > Actinomycetes > Micromonosporales > Micromonosporaceae > Actinoplanes > Actinoplanes sp. NPDC049118. The sequence continues at coordinate 24,363 of NZ_JBEZDY010000032.1, read as the reverse complement.
ATGCTGACGAGCGACAACCTGACGACCATCGCCCGCGACCTGCACCTGGCCGACGTCGCCTCGCTGTACGCGGCGGTCGGCGAGAGCGCGGTTTCCGCCCAGTCGGTCGTGCAGAAGCTCGTCGCCGGGTTCGGCGGCGAGGAGGGCGCGGTCGAGGACATCGCCGAGACCGCGGTCGCGACCCGGCCGCCGCGCAACCGCAGCACCGCTCAGGACCCCGGCGTGGTGGTCAAGGACGTCAGCGACGTCTGGGTGAAGCTCGCCCGCTGCTGCACCCCGGTGCCGGGCGATGCAGTCTTCGGCTTCGTGACCCGCTCCGGCGGCGTCAGCGTGCACCGTGAGGACTGCGCGAACGCGGAGGACCTACGGGAGCAGAGCGAGCGGGTCGTCGAGGTCAGCTGGAAGCCGACGTCCGCGTCGACGTTCCTGGTCGCCATCCAGGTGGAGGCACTGGACCGGCACAAGCTGCTCGCCGACGTGACCCGGGTGCTCTCCGAGGAGCGGGTCAACATCCTCTCCGCGACGGTCACCACCACCCGGGACCGGGTGGCGGTCAGCCGCTTCACCTTCGAGATGGCCGACCCGAAACACCTGGGCCACCTGGTCGCCGCGGTGCGCAAGGTGGATGGTGTCTTCGACGCGTACCGGGTCACCTCAGGGGCATGAGAAAGGGCGGGCCGTCACCGGCCCGCCCTCTCGTTCCGCTCTGATCAGGCCGCGGCCATCGTCAGCGAGTCGATGGTGATCTCCTTCTTGGGATGACCGTCGCCCTGGCCGTTGGAGTTGTCACTGCCCGCCTTGGCCACGCCCTCGACGATGTCGAGGCCCTTGGTGATGGTGCCCAGGACGGTGTAGTCGGGCGGCAGGTCGGTGTCCTCGTAGACGATGAAGAACTGGCTGCCCGTGCTGCTGGGCGCCGAGGTCTTGGCCATCGCGATGGTGCCCTTGGGGTACGCCGGCTTGGCGTTGACCGGGAGGTTCTCCTCCGCGTAGCGGAAGCTCGGACCGCCGGAGCCGTCGCTCTTGCGCCAGCCCTTGCCGGTCGCGGTCGGGTCGCCGCACTGCAGCACCTTGATGCCCTCGGTGGTGAGCCGGTGGCACTTGGTGTTGTCCCAGAACTGCTTGCTCGCCAGGTGGGTGAAGGCGCCGGCGGTGCAGGGCGCCTTGGACTGGTCGACCTCGGCGGTGATCACGCCCAGGTTGGTGTTCATGGTCATCGTGGCCTTGCCGACGTTCGGGACGTTCGGCGGGGGAGTGCCGGCGTCCTTGACCTTGGCCCCGCTGCTGCCGTCCTCCGGGATCCAGGTGCACGCGACGGTGCCGGCGGGGGGTGCCGCCGCGGTGTCGGTCGACTTGTCATCGTCGTTGCCGAGCGCGGCGACGATCCACCAGGCGGCGCCCGCGATCACGACAACCGCGAGAGCCGAGCCGATAATGGCCTGACGCTGCCGGCGCTTGCGCGCGGCACTGGCGCGCTCGGCCATCTCCTTCTCCAGCCGGGCCCGCGCCGCCGCGCGCTGCCGGTCCTTGATCGACGACACGGTGTTCCTCCTGTATGCCTCGGTGCGGTGAGGGGATATGTCGGGACGGGTCTGATCCGGAACTCAGGACTGGGGGGACGCCGAGGGGGCGGCCGACGGGACAGCGGCGGGCTCGGCACTGGGCTCGCCGACGGTGATGCTCTGAACTGTGATCTTGTCCTTCGGTGTGACCTTGTCGCCCGCGCTGTTCGCCACGGTGGGGATCTTGCTCAACTTGGTGACGGTCGCCATGCCCCCGGTGACCGTTCCGACGATCGGGTACTGCGGTTCCGCCTTCGGGGTGAAATCCTTGTAGAAGATCAGGAACTGGCTGCCGTTGGCGCCCGGCGGATTGCCGATCAGCGCCACGGTGCCCTTGGGGTAGAGCGGCGCGGCCGGCTTCGCCGCGGTGCCCGGGGAGGCGCTCGGCGCGGGCGCCGGAGCCACCGGCATGTTCTCGTCGTAGACCGTGTACGACGGCCCGCCCTGGCCGGTGCCGCTGGGGTCGCCGCAGCGGATCGCGCCCTCGGCCGTGATCTCGTGGCAGGTGGTGTTGTCGTAGAACTGCTTGGACGCCAGGTAGCTCAGGCTCGCCGCGCTGCAGGTCGCGTTCGCCAGGTCCAGGCCGACCACGATCGGCTCGCCCTTGTCGGTGGTGATCGTCATCGGCCGGGTGCCGGTGGTCGGAAGGCCCGACTTCGGCGGCTGGCCCACGTCCTTGAGCTCCGGGTTCGACCCGGTGTTCTGCGGGGTCCAGGCGCACTGATCGGTGGCGGTGGTGTCGACGGGCTCGTCGCTGTCGAACGCGCCACCCAGCCACGCCACGCCACCCACGATCAGGACGAGCGCCAGGGCGGCGCCGAGCCCGGCCTGGATCTGCCGGCGCCGGCGCTGCTTGCCCGCCCGGCGTGCCAGCTGCCGGTCGAGCTTCTCCCGCGCCAGTTTCCGCGCCCTGTCCCTGCTGGAAGCCACCGAGTGCTCCCCTTCCTTAAACTCTTGTCCAGTGCGCCACGCCACACGCCCGCAAGAGTGTACGGGTAGCCGCTGGGAATGTGGTGTGCGAGGTTCCGTGGCGGTGTGTACGGTGCGTCCCACTAGGCTTGCGGGTGAAGATGGACCGCTAGAGAGGGGTGCGGAGTGCTCGTCACCGGCTTTCCGGCCGAGGCCTTCGGCACCAACTGCTACGTGGTGGCCGCGGGCCCCGGCGAGCAGTGCCTGGTGGTCGACCCGGGCATCGGGGTGCTCGACCGCCTCGACGAGGTGCTGGCCAAGCACCGCCTGCACCCGGCCGCGGTCCTGCTGACGCACGGCCACCTCGACCACACGTTCTCGGTCGCGCCCGTCTGCGGCGCCCGCGGGATCACCGCGTACGTGCACCCCGCCGACCGGGAGATGCTCGCCGACCCCGCCAAGGGGCTGAGCATGGACCTGAGCGCGCTGTTCGGCGGGCGGCTGCCGTACACCGAGCCCGACGACGTCGCCGAGCTGACCGACGGCGCCACGCTGACCCTCGCCGGCCTGGAGATCACCGTCGACCACGCGCCCGGCCATACCGGCGGGTCGGTGCTCTTCCGGCTGCCCGGCGCGGGCTCGTCGTGGGAGGCGGAGCAGATCTGCCTCTCCGGCGACGTGCTCTTCGCCGGCTCCATCGGGCGCACCGACCTGCCGGGCGGCAGCACCGAGACGATGCTGGCCAGCCTGCGGGACAAGATCCTGCCGCTGGCCGACGACACGGTCGTCCTGCCCGGCCACGGACCCGAAACCACCATCGGCCGTGAGCGCGTGGCGAACCCGTACCTGCGGGAACTGACCGCCGCGCCCGGCCGGGGCCTCTGAGACCTTCCCGGCGAGGAGAACGAGCACCATGAGCAAGCCCACGCCCATCTCCGGCTTCCCGGAGTGGCTGCCCGCGCAGCGGATGATCGAGCAGAACGTCATCGAGCGGATCCGCGCGACCTTCGAGCTCTACGGCTTCGCGCCGCTGGAGACCCGCGCCGTCGAGCCGTTGGACCAGTTGCTGCGCAAGGGTGAGACCTCCAAGGAGGTCTACGTCCTGCGCCGCCTGCAGGAGGACCCGGGAGCGCAGCGCGACGACTCCCTCGGCCTGCACTTCGACCTGACCGTGCCGTTCGCCCGCTTCGTGCTGGAGAACTCCGGCCGGCTGCAGTTCCCGTTCCGGCGCTACCAGATCCAGAAGGTCTGGCGCGGCGAGCGACCGCAGGAGGGCCGCTACCGCGAGTTCGTGCAGGCGGACATCGACGTAGTCGACCGCGACAACCTGCCGTTCCACTACGACACCGAGATGCCGCTGGTGATCGGCGACGCCTTCGCGTCCCTGCCCATCCCGCCGGTGACGATTCAGGTCAACAACCGCAAGGTCTGCGAGGGCTTCTACCGCGGCCTGGGCCTGGAGGACCCCGACCAGGTGCTGCGGACGATCGACAAGCTCGACAAGATCGGCCCGGAGAAGGTGGCGGCGCTGCTGGTGGAGACCGCGGGGGCGAGCGACGCTCAGGCGGCCGCGTGCCTGCGGCTGGCGGCGATCTCCACGGACGATACGTCCTTCGTGGACGCGGTACGCGCTCTCGGCGTCGACAACCCGTTGCTGGACGAGGGCCTGGCCGAGCTGGCGGGGGTGGTCGAGGCGGCGAGCGAGCACGCGCCCGGGCTGGTCCGGGCGGAGCTGAAGATCGCCCGGGGGCTGGACTACTACACCGGCACGGTCTACGAGACCCAGCTGCGGGGGTACGAGCGGTTCGGCTCGATCTGCTCGGGCGGGCGCTACGAGAACCTGGCTACGTCGGGCAACGAGCGCTTCCCGGGCGTCGGCATCTCGATCGGGGTGACCCGGCTGCTCGGCCTGCTCTTCGGCAGGAACGCCCTCGGCGCCTCGCGCAGCGTGCCGACCTGCGTGGTGGTGGCGTTGCCGGCCGAGGAGCTGCGCCCGGTCTGCGACCGGATCGCACAGGCGCTGCGCCGCCGCGGCGTCAGCACCGAGGTGGCGCCGTCGGCGGCGAAGTTCGGCAAGCAGATCCGCTTCGCCGAGCGTCGCGGCATCCCGTACGTCTGGTTCCCGGGTACGGACGGCGAGGCGGACACGATCAAGGACATCCGCTCGGGCGAGCAGGTGGAGGCGGACGCCGCCACCTGGCAGCCACCGGCCGAGGACCTGCGCCCGCGGATCTCCCGGTCCTGACCGTCTGACCGTCGTCAGTGGACGGCCCGCGCCCGCGGGTCGTCCACTGATTCGTGTTTGCGCGCGGCCAAATTTCTGCCACGTGGTAGAAATTGGTCCCAAGGAACGCTTTCTGTCCCGTTATCGACCCATAGTCCATCCTGTGTGCTTAATGTCAGATACGTGCTTATGACATTGAGAGCCCGGGCCGCTCCATGCGCTCCGGGCTGAAGGGCGGCCGGCGGGTACCACGCCACCGGTCTCCTCGATGCGGTTGATTTCTCGGAATTTCACCCGGCAGCCACGGTTCTCGGTCGCTTACCGCGACCCGTATGGCGCCGGCGGCTAATGGGCTCCCGATCACGTGTCCCGACTCCGGGTGACCGATCGGCAGTTTCCGGTTCAGCATTGCCTGGCGCCTGATCCTCTGGTGCATCACCCGGATACGTCCACTCATTTGGAAGGTTTCACCGGTGGCAGTCGCACAGATACGGGGCGGGATAAGCTCACAAGCCGCCGCTCCCTCGCGGACAGTGGTGGATTACGTGCCCCTACCGCCGACCAATACGGAGAAGTACCTCTACTACGGCAGGCAGGGCCGCTGGATCTTCTGCGTGTTCCTGCTCGCGTTCGCGGGCGTCATGTTCGGGATGTCCCGGCTGGCCGCCAACTCGGCGTGGACCAGCCTGCTGTACGAGCTGATCGCGCTGCAGGTCGCCGCCGTCTTCATCAGCCTGCTCTCCAGCACCCGCAAGCGCCGCAGTTCCCGGGCCGAGCACGACGCCAAGGTGGCCGGCTACCGCCCGGCGGTGCATCCCTCGGTCGACGTCTTCCTGCCGTCGGCGGGCGAGCCGCTCACCATCCTGGAAAACACGTACAAGCACGTGGCGCTGCTGGACTGGCCCGGCCGGCTCACCGTCTACGTCCTCGACGACTCGGCCCGCGAATCGGTCGCCGAGCTGGCCTCCCGCTTCGGCTTCCGCTATCTTTCGCGCCCGAATCGCGGCGAGCTGAAGAAGGCCGGAAATTTACGCTACGGATACGAACACTCCGACGGTAATCTGATTCACGTCTTCGACGCCGATTTCGCGCCGCGCGCCGATATGATCCGTGAACTGGCGCCGTACTTCGAGGATCCGGCCGTGGGCATCGTCCAGTCGCCGCAATTCTTCGACGTGCAGCAGGAACACTTCAATTGGCTGCAGCGCTCGGCGGGCGCGACCCAGGAGATGTTCTACCGCTGGATCCAGCCGGCCCGCGACGCCGTCGACGCGGCCATCTGTGTCGGTACCAATGCGGTCTATCGCCGTAGCGCGCTGCGGCGGGCCGGCGGGTTCGCCCAGATCGGCCACAGCGAGGACGTGCACACCGGCGTGAACCTGTCGAAGGCCGGCTTCCGGACCCGCTATGTGCCGGTGAACCTGGCCAAGGGCGTGTGCCCGGACAACTTCGACGGCTTCGCCAACCAGCAGTACCGGTGGTGCACCGGCAGCATGAGCCTGCTGGCGGATCCGGCCTTCCACCGCTCGGCACTGACCGTCAAGCAGAAGCTCTGTTTCTGGACCGGGTTCCTCTACTACATCACCACGGCGATCGCGGCGTTCGCGAGTCAGCTGCCGGGCGTCCTGATGTTGTGGTTCTTCCCGGAGCAGATCCGTCCGCTCAACTACCTGCCGCTGATCGGCACGATCTTCGTGTGGTCGACGCTGATGCCCCGGGTGACCGACTACCGGTGGTCGCCGGCCGTCGTCCGGGTCCAGATGCTGATCGGCTTCTGCCACGCACTGGCCCTGTTCGACTTCCTGCGCGGCCGCACCGCCGCCTGGGTGCCGACCGGCGCCGCCAAGCGGACGCCGACCGCCCGCCGCGTGCTCCGCCTGCTCCGCGTCTGGCTCATCACCGCCCAGGCCCTGACCTGGGTGGGCATCGTCGTCGGCATCATGAACCACGGCCTGGCCCAGCTCTGGGCGACGGTGCTGTTCGCCGGCCCGATGCTGTACTTCGTCGGCCCGCTGCTGCTGGGCAACCGGGCGACCCCCGAACGCCGGCCGGTACCGGCGGCGTGGCCGATCCCCGAGGCACGCGGCACCGGTATCTACGCGACACACACGGCGTCATGACGCACGCCACGATCGGCAGGCCCGATTCCCTGACCGCGGGGCAGGCGGCCGCGCCGACCACCCCGGCGGCCGCCGTGCCGGCACCGCCGCCGTTTCGCCGCGACGTCGCGGGGCTGCGCGCCGTCGCGATCCTGCTGGTGGTCGGCTACGACGTCGGCCTGGGCGTCATCGACGGCCAGGCCGGAATCGACGTCTTCTTCGTGATCTCCGGCTTCCTCGTGACCGGCGTCGTGCTGCGGGAGCTGAGGCAGGGCGGGCGGCTGTCGCTGCTCCGGTTCTACGCCCGGCGTGCCATGCGGCTGGTGCCGGCCTCGGCCGTGGTCGTGCTCGGCACGCTCGCCGCGGCCTGGCACTGGCTGCCTGCGACGGCCCGCGGTGCGATCTCCTGGGACGCGATCGCCGCCGCGACCTCGACCATGAACGTGCGGCTGGCGACGCACCCCGGCGGTGCCGCCGAGCCGTCGGCGCTGCAACACTTCTGGTCGCTGGGCCTGATCGGGCAGTTCTACCTGGTCTGGCCCGTGCTCCTGTTCGTCGTCTCGCTGGCCTGGGCGCGGCGGGGCCGGCCCAGCACGATCGCGGTGGCCGCGGTGCTGACGCTCCTCTCGGCCGCCTCGCTCCTGCTCTGCCTGCGGCAGACGGCCGCGAACGATCCGTGGGCGTACTACGGCCTGCCGGCCCGGGCCTGGGAGTTCGCCCTCGGCGGGTTCGTCGCCCTCGTCGCGCACCGCCTCGCCCGGTTCGGCTCCTGGCCGGCGGGCACCCTGACCTGGCTGGGGCTGGGCGCGATCGGGATCTCCGCGTTCGCGCCGGTCCAGCCCGGCCCCGCCGCGGCGCTGCCGGTGCTCGGCACGGTACTGGTGATCGCGGGCGGGTGCGCCCGGCCCGCCTGGGGCGCGCGGCGCCTGCTGCGGATCAAGCCGCTCCAGGAGGTCGGCCGGGTCTCGTTCAGCTGGTACCTGTGGCACTGGCCGATCCTGGTCCTGGCGCCGTACGTGCTGGGGCGTCCGCTGTCGCTGCCGGCCAAGCTGGTCCTGGTCGTCGCGGCCCTCGTGCCGGCGGCGATGTCGGTGGCGGCCGTGGAGAACCGGATCCGGCTGCACCACGGCCTGCGGTCGCGCCCGGGCCGGGCGCTCGCGCTCGGCTGCTCGCTGACGGCCGCCACCGCCGGGCTGGCGGTGCTCGCGCTCCAGCTACCGGTACCGGCGATCCGGGAGTCGAGGGCCGCGCCAACCGCGGCCGAGGTGCTGCGGTCCGGCGACTTCACCGTCACGCGGCTACAGCACATCATCCGGGCGGGCGTCGCGCAGACGACGCTTCCCCGCGACCTGACGCCGGCGCTCGCCCGGGCGGCGCGCAGCCTCCCGCACGACCGGGGATGCCTGGCGCCGCGCGCCGTCGACCTCGTGTCGTACAACATGCGCCGGGGCTGCGAGCGGCGCGGCGTCGTGACCAGCCGCAAGGTCGTCGTCCTGTTCGGCGACTCGCACGCCCAGCAGTGGTACGACGCCCTCGACGTGGTCGCCCGCAAGCGGGGATGGCGCATCGCCGTCTTCACCAAGGCCGACTGCGGGGCGGCGCTCGGTACGGTCTCCAGAGGCGACGGCACCGGACCGTACGCCGAGTGCGACCGGTGGCGCCTGCGGGCGCTGGCCCGGATCCAGCAGCTGCGGCCGGCGATGGTGATCATGTCCGGCCGGCACCGCGAGGGAAGCCCGCTCGACATCGTCGAGACCGCGGGTGCGGATCAGGACTGGGCGGCCGCCTGGTCCGAGACGGTCGAGCGGATCCGGCGGGCGGGTGCCGTGCCCGTCGTCGTACAGGACACCCCGGTCGCCCGCTTCGACGTGCCGCGTTGCCTGGCGGCGCATCCGCGGGCGATCACGCGTTGCAACCTCGACGTGTTCAGGTCCCTCTCCCTGTCCCAGCAGCGCATCGTCCGCGCGATGGTGCAGGTGCACGGGGCCAGGATCGTCGACACCACCGCCTGGTTCTGCACGCCCTCGGTGTGCCCGGCGGTCATCGGGAACACCGTCGTCTACCGCGACGACAGCCACCTGACGTCCGCCTACTCGAGGCGCCTCGGCGGCCTGCTGGACCAGGAACTCCCCGAATGAACGAGGAAGAACGATGACCGACGCGCAAGTTCTCTCCCCACCCTCCCCGCACATCGTCGCGCAGCGCCGGGGGACGGTGCACCAGGCCGAACCGGGCGCTCGGCGCTGGTCCATGACGAGCACCGTGCTGCTGGTCCTGCCGCCGGCGCTGCTCGCGCTGACCATGTCGGTCGCCGGCATCGGCTCGCGAAGCATGTGGAACGACGAGTACGCCACCTGGTACGCCTCGACCCTCGGCTTCCGGGACCTGGCCAAGCTGCTGAACAACGTCGACGCCGTGGTCGCGCCCTACTACTTGGTGCTGCACGTCTGGATCGACGTGTTCGGCGACACCGAGGCCAGCCTGCGGATGCCGTCGGCCCTGGCGATGGCCGCCACCGCGGCGCTGACCGCCTCGCTGGGCCGCCGGCTGTTCGACACGGGCACCGGCCTGGCGGCCGGACTGATCATGGCCGCGCTGCCCACGGCCACCCGCTACGGACAGGAGGCCCGCCCGTACGCCTTCGCGATCGGCCTCGCGACGCTGGCGACCCTGCTGCTGTTGCGGGCGATGGAGCGGCCGACGTGGCGGCGCTGGTACTGGTACAGCGGCGGTGTCATCCTCGCCGGACTCGTACACATCGTGACCCTGACCGTCCTGCTGGCACACGCCGTCTTCATGTGGCGGGCGTTCCGGGTCAGCGGCGACCTGCGGCTGCTGCGCTGGATCGCCGGCGCCTTCCTCGCGGTGACGGCGGCGCTCCCGCTGGCGGCCAAGGGCTCCGACCAGTCGAGCGTCATCTCCTGGATCAGGGCCGACGCCACGGCGGTGATGACCCTGCCGGAGCGGATCTTCGGCTCCTGGCAGGTCGCCCTCGTGGTGCTCGGCGCGGCGCTGCTGGCGACGGTCCTGCTCTGGTCGACGCAGCGGGGGCCGATCGTGCTCCTGCTGTCGTGGGCGCTGTTCCCGCCGGTCTTCTGCTACGTCACCTTCCCGCTGCTGCACCTCTTCCTGCACCGGTACCTGCTCTTCACCGTTCCGGCGTGGGCCCTACTCGCCGCCGCGCTCGGATTCACGCTGGTCCGTTTCCTCGGCCGGCGGCGGGCGCGGATTCCCGTGTCGCTGAGCGCGCTGCTGGTCGTGGCCGCGGTGCTCCTCGTCGGCGGGCCGGGGCAGCGCGCCGCCCGGCACAGCCCGGTGTACGGCGAGCCCGACTTCCGGGGCGCCGCCGCCGCCGTCCTGGCCGCGGCGGCGCCCGGCGACGGCATCGTCTACTCCGGTGTCACCCGTAACGGTCGCCGGGCCTTCGACTACGAGGGCCGGAAGACGGCTGTGCCGCGGGACGTCCTCGTCGAGCGGACGTCGCAGCAGAACGGCACCTTCGGTGCGCAGGAGTGCGCCGACCCGGGCCTGTGCGTCGGCGCGACCCGCCGCATTTGGCTGGTGTCACCGACCGAGGCGCACCTGAACCCGATGAGCGGCATGCCGGGCCACATCCAGGGTTTCCTGCTGACGGCCTACACCGTCAGCGAATTCCGGACGTTCGAGCACGTCCGCATCTTCGTACTGAACCGCAAGGACGTGAGGTGACATGACGATTCCCTATTCTCCGGGCGGATCCCTGCCGGGCGTCGCCGCGCCGGTACCGCCCTCGGGCGAGCAGCGCCCGCGGCTGACCTTCCTCGGCACCGGATATCTCGGCGCCACGTACGCGGTCTGCTTCGCGGAACTGGGCTACGAGGTCCTCGGCTTCGACATCGACGCGACGAAGATCGCCGCGCTCGCCGGCGGTGTGACGCCCTTCTTCGAGCCGGGCCTCGACGAGTTGCTGGAGCGCAATCTCGCCGCCGGGCGGCTGCGCTTCACCACCTCGTACCAGGAGACGGCCGACTTCGGCGACATCCACTTCATCTGCGTCGGCACCCCGCAGCGTGCCGGCGGGATGGGCGCCGACCTGTCCCATGTGGAGTCAGCGGTCACCGGGCTTGCCTCCCGGCTCAGCCGCAAGGCGCTGATCGTGGGCAAGTCCACCGTGCCGGTCGGCACGGCGGAATGGGTGGAACGCCTGGTGGACAAGCACGCGGACGCGGCGCTGGGCGTCGAGGTCGCCTGGTCGCCCGAGTTCCTGCAGGAGGGCTTCGCCGTGCAGGACGTCCTGCGCCCCAGCCGGGTCGTCGTCGGCGTCCGCAGCGACTGGGCCGGCGCCATGCTGTACGCCGCGCACGGCGGCATCTTCGACCTGGCCATCACCGAGGACCGCGAGGTGCCCGTCGTGGTGACCGACTTCGCGACCGCCGAGCTGGTCAAGGTCGCGGCGAACGCGTTCCTGGCCACCAAGATCTCGTTCATCAACGCGATGGCGGAGGTCTGCGAGGTCGCCGGGGGCGACGTCACCCAGCTGGCCCGGGCGATCGGCTACGACCCGCGGATCGGGAGCCGCTTCCTGCATGCCGGCGTCGGCTTCGGCGGCGGCTGCCTGCCCAAGGACATCCGGGCCTTCCAGGCCCGGGCGCAGGAGCTGGGCGCGGGGGAGGCGCTCCGCTTCCTGCACGAGGTCGACCTGATCAACCAGCGCCGCCGCAGCCGGGTGGTCCAGCTCGCCGCCGAGCTGCTCGGCTGCGTACCGGGGCCGGTCGGCCCGCACTTCGACGGCGCGCGCATCGGGGTGCTCGGCGCGACGTTCAAACCCCATTCCGACGACGTACGGGACGCGCCCGCGCTCGCCATCGCGGCGGCCCTGGCCCAGGCTGGTGCGCAGGTGCACGTCCACGACCCGCAGGGCATGCCGAACGCCGCACGCGCGCAACCGCAGCTGAACTTCGAGGAATCCCTCGACGACGCCGTACGCGATGCCGATCTGGTCTGTGTCCTGACCGAGTGGAACGAGTTCCGCACCGCCGACCCGGCACACCTCGGCCGGCTCGCCGCCGTGCGGCGGGTGATCGACGGCCGCAACTGCCTCGACGTCGCGGCCTGGAAGGCGGCCGGCTGGCAGTACCGCGGCATGGGCAGGCGGGCTGAGGAGGTCGCCGTGTCCTGGCCCGTCGACGGCCCGGCGAACCGGCTTCCGACGCCCCGGCCGGCAACCCGGGCGGTTGCGGCCGGGTAGCCGCACGGCCCCGCCGCGCGGCAGGGCGCCCTGCCGGCAACCCGGGCGGTTGCGGCTGGGTAGCCGGTCGGCCCCGCCGCGCGGCAAGGGAGAAGTCCGGCCGAACTAGGTTGTGTGACGGAATCCCGGAAGACCTCGATCAGCCGCCGCAGCCTGGTCGCCGGCGCCGCCGCCACCGGCCTTGTCGCGGCCGTGCCGGCGCCGGCCGAGGCCGCCACCGCCGTTCGCCGCGGCGCCGACTACGTCGCGGCGGACGCGCAGCTGCACCTGCTCCGGCGCGCCACCTACGGACCCACCGCCGCGTCGGTCGCCGAGATCCGCCGGCTCGGCGTGACGAAGTGGCTCGACCGGCAGCTGAAACCGGCCGGCATCCCCGACGCGGCCTGCGACGCGCTGATGACCCGCTTCCCGCTCGCCTCCCTGTCCATCGGCGAGATCCGGTCCCGGGTCAAGGCGGGCACGCTGCGGTACGGCTGGGACACGATGCTCCAGCTGGGCTTCGCCGCCACCAGCCGGGCCATCTGGAGCGAACGCCAGCTCTTCGAGATGATGGTCGACTTCTGGTCGAACCACCTCAACGTCACCAACCCGTCCGCGGACGTCTGGGACAACCGGCAGGACTACGACCGCAACGTGATCCGGGCGCACACCTTCGGCCGCTTCTCCGACATGCTCAAGGCCAGCGCCCGGCACCCGGCGATGCTGACCTATCTGGACAACCGCTTCTCCACCCGCGCGGCGCCGAACGAGAACTACGGCCGCGAGCTGCTCGAGCTGCACACCGTCGGGCTGGTATACACGGAGTCCGACGTCAGGAACGCCGCCCGGCTGCTGACCGGCCTGACCGTCGACTGGGACACCGGCAACTACCGGTACAGCCTCAACTCCCACGCCACCGGCCCGGTGAAGGTGCTCGGCTTCCGCAACGCCAACGCGACCGCCGCCGGCGGCGAGAAGGCGGCGCTCGCGATGCTGGACTACCTGGCGCTGCACCCCGCGACCGCGAAGCGCATCGTCACCAAGCTGGTCGTGCGGTTCGTCGCGGACCGCCCGCCCGCCTCGCTCGTGACCAAGCTGACGAAGGTCTATCTGGCGAACAGGTCCGCCATCGTCCCGGTGCTGCGGGCCCTGTTCACCTCGCCGGAGTTCCGCGCCTCCGCCGGCATGAAGGTCCGCACCCCCTACGAGGACATCGTCGCGACGGTACGCGCGGTCGGCTACGGGCCGGACAAGTCGGGGACCGCGGGCATCGAGTCGCTCTACTGGCTGATCAATTCCGCGGGTCAGGCGCCGATGGCCTGGGCGCCGCCGAACGGCTATCCGGACGTCGCCGAGGCCTGGGCGTCGCCCGGTGGGCTGCTGGCGAGGTGGAACGCGCACCTGCACATCGTCGCCGGGTACCGGCCGAAGGAGTTCCAGCGGCCCGAGAACCTGGCGAGGGAGCTGGTCGGCAGGCTGCCCGCCACCTACGGCGGGCTGGTCGACGCCCTCGCCCGGCGGCTGTTCGGCCGCACCCTGCCGGCGGCGCACACGGCGGCGCTGACGGCGTACTTCGGCAAGACCGCCACATCGGCGCTCGGGTCCGCCGACTCCGCCGTCGGCTGGAAGTTTCCCCAGCTCGTGGCCCTGATGTTAGACTCACCCTACTTTGCGGCGAGGTGACCTCGATGCCCGATTTGAGCTGTGACGGGTGCGCGGACGACCAGCGCACCACGATGACGCGCCGCCGTGTCCTGGGCAATGCGGCGGCCGCGGGCGCGGCCGGTGCCTTCGCGGGCCTCGCCGGTGACCTGCTCTCCACCCAGCTCGCCTTCGCCGCGGGCAGATACACCGGGGACGTGCTGGTGGTGCTGTCGCTGCGCGGCGGCTTCGACGGCCTGTCCGCCATCGTGCCCGCCGGCGACCCGGCCTACTACGCCGCCCGGCCCGGCATCGCCGTGCCGAAGGCCCAGCTCATCGGCGGCGACTCCCGCTTCGGCCTGCACCCGGCGCTCGCACCGCTGCTGCCGTTCTGGAAGGCGGGCACCTTCGGCGCGGTACAGGCCGCCGGCCAGACCGCGCCGAACCGCTCGCACTTCTCCGCGATGGAACAACTGGAACGGGCCGCGCCCGGCACGTCGATGCGGACGGGCTGGCTCGACCGCCTGCTGGGCGGCCTCGGCGCGACGAGCCCGATGCAGGCCGTCTCCGTCGGCAGCATGATGCCCGCCCGGGTGATGGCCGGCCCGGCACCCGCCCTCGGCATGAAGTCGATCGACGAGTTCGCGCTGTACGGCGACCAGAAGGACCAGCCGATGGCGGACACCCTGGCCAAGCTGTACGCGGGCGCGCCGACCGTGCTCAGTGGACCGGCCCGCCAGGTCACGACCTCGCTGGCGACGACGAAGGCGCTGGCGGCCAAGCCGTACCAGCCCGCCGGCGGCGCGGTGTACCCGGACGACACCCTCGGCCGGGCGCTGCGCGACGTGGCCCGGCTGATCAAGGGAAACGCCGGGCTGATGTCCGCCTGCGTCGACTCCGGCGACTGGGACATGCACGAGAACTTCGGCATCGCCGAGACCGGCAAGAGGATGCACGACAAGCTGGCCAAGCTGGCCGAGGCCCTCGCCGCGTTCGCCACCGACCTCGGCCCCGCCGGGATGAAGCGGGTCACCCTGGTGACGGTCAGCGAGTTCGGACGGCGGGTGCGGGAGAACGGTTCCGGCGGCCTCGACCACGGTTACGGCAACGCCATGCTGCTGCTGGGCGGCGGCGTGGTCGGCGGCAAGGTGCACGGTCGCTGGCCCGGGCTGGGCGAGCGACACCTCGTCGACGGCGACCTCGCCGTCACCACGGACTACCGGGCGGTCATCGCCGAGATCCTGCGCAAGCGCTGCGGCCTGGCGAACACCCGTTCGGTGTTCCCGGACGTCAGGACGACGACCTCCGGGGTCGTGCGCCCCCGCTGATGTGGCCTGTGAGGTCTCGTTAACGCACTGGACATGTACCGATACGTTCCGTGAAACGCCGTGTTCCTAACGTTCGGGGCACCATCCCGCGGGCGAAGGGACTGTCCCCCCTGGCACCAGGCAAGTGGACCACCACCCTGGCGGTCGCGGCGCTGCTGCTCGCGGCGCCGCTGCTGCTCACCCCGTTCGGCTCGACCTGCTGGCCAAGTACCTGTGCTACGCGATCGTCGCGGTCGGCATCGCGCTCGCCTGGGGCCGCGGTGGCATGCTGACGATGGGGCAGGGGGTGTTCTTCGGCCTCGGCGGCTACGCCATGGGCATGCACCTCAAGCTGGCCGAGGCCGGGCCGGGGAAGCTGCCCGACTTCATGTCGTGGAGCGGCGTCGAGGAGCTGCCGCTGCTCTGGAGGCCGTTCGCCGACCCGGTCTTCGCGCTGGTCATGGTCGTCGTCCTGCCGGTGACCGTCGCGCTGGTGCTGGGCCTGCTGATCTTCCGGCAACGGGTCCGGGGCGCCTACTTCGCGGTGCTCACCCAGGCACTGGCCGCGGCGTTCGTGATCCTTTTGGTCGGCCAGCAGGGGCTGACCGGCGGCACCAACGGCCTGACCGACTTCCAGTACTTCTTCGGCCCGGACCTCTACGAGAACGCGGACCGCCGGATCCTCTACCTGGTCATCGTGATCGTGCTGGGAGTGTCCTTTCTGGGCGTTCGGCAGCTCGTCCGCAGCCGGTACGGGCTGCTGCTCGTGGCGATCCGCGACGGCGAGGACCGGGTCCGGTTCCTCGGCTACGACCCCGCCCTGGTCAAGACGATCGCCTTCGCGGTCTCGGCGGGCCTGGCCGGCATCGCGGGCGCGCTCTTCGTGCCCGTCGTCGGCCTGCTCACCCCGGCCAACCTCGGCGTCATCGCCTCGCTGGAGCTGCTCATCGGCGTGGCGATCGGCGGCCGCTACTCGCTGGCCGGCGCGGTCGGCGGGACGCTGCTGTTCAACTACGCGAAGACGATCTTCAGCGAGTCGTGGCCGGACGGGTGGCTCTACGTGCAGGGCGCGCTCTTCGTCGCGGTGCTGCTCTGGGCGCCGCGCGGCCTGGCCGGCCTGGCCGACCAGCTCCGCGGCGCGGTGGCCGCCCGCCGCCGCCCGCCCCGGCCCCGCTGCCGGTCGTACCCACTCCCGAGGAGGTGCGGGCATGAGGAGCGAGCTTGCGAGCGAATCATCAACTCAGTGTCTAAGTCATGCCAGCGCCGGAGCGTCAGCGGAGGTGATGGCATGACCGCGTTGTTGGAGGTACGGGGGTTGAACGTGGTGTTCTCGGGGTTTCACGCCATCAGCGATCTCGATTTCACGCTCGACTCCGGCGAGCTGCGGTTCTTCATCGGGCCCAACGGGGCGGGCAAGACCACCCTGATCGACGTGATCACCGGCCTGACCAGGCCCGCCTCCGGCTCGGTCACGTTCGCGGGCCAGGCGCTGGTCGGCCGCCGCGAGTTCCAGATCGTGCGCTCGGGCGTCGGGCGCACCTTCCAGACGTCGGTGGTGTTCGAGGAGCTCAGCGTCGTCGACAACCTGGACCTGGCGGCGGGCTTCCGGCGCTGGATGCCGGCGCTGCTGCGCCGCCGGCGCGGGGTCGGCGACGACGTCGCCTCGGCGCTCGACACGATCGGGCTGGGCGCGTACGCGAACCGGCCCGCCGGGGTGCTGTCGCACGGCCAGCGGCAGTGGCTGGAGATCGGGATGCTGGTGGTGCAGCGGCCCCGGCTGCTGCTGCTCGACGAGCCCGTCGCGGGGATGAGCCGCGACGAGCGTGAGCGCACGGGCGAACTGCTGCGGGCGGTGGCCCTGGACCACACGGTGCTGGTGGTCGAGCACGACATGGACTTCCTGCGCCGCTTCGCCAGCACGGTCACCGTGCTGCACGAGGGCCGGCTGCTGTGCGAGGGGACGGTCGCCGAGGTGCGTGCCGATCCCCGCGTACAGGAGGTCTACCTCGGACGGACCCGCGACGAGCTCGACAAGGAGGTGGCCTGACGTGCTCGAGGTGCGCGACCTGCACGTGTCGTACGGCCGGGCGCAGGTGCTCTTCGGCGTCGGCCTCGAGGCGCCGGCGGCCTCGCTGGTCTGCCTGATGGGCCGCAACGGCGTCGGCAAGACCACCCTGCTGAAGGCGGTCATGGGTGTGCTGCCGCCGCGTTCCGGGTCGGTGATCTTCGACGGCCAGGACATCACCCGGCGCAAGGTGCACGAGCGGGTCCGGCTCGGGCTCGGCTACGTGCCGCAGGGCCACGAGACCTTCCCGCAGCTCACCGTCGCGGAGAACCTGCAGGTCGCCCGGGAGAGCGTCGGCAACCGGCGTGCCGGCGCGGTGGACGAGGCGTTCGACCTCTTCCCGGCGCTGCGGGGGCTGCTCAAGCGGCGGGCCGGCTTCCTCTCCGGTGGCCAGCAGCAGCAGCTCGCGATCGCCCGGGCGCTGGTCACCGAGCCGCGCATGCTGCTGCTGGACGAGCCGACCGAGGGGATCCAGCCGTCGATCGTGCTGGAGATCGAGGAGGCGATCCGGCAGCTGCACGCGGCCGGGCTGAGCATCCTGCTGGTCGAGCAGTACCTGGAACTGGCGCTGCGCCTGGCCGACCGCTTCGTGATCCTGGACGCGGGCGAGGTCGTGCGCTCCGGCACGGCCGACGAGCTGCGCGACGAGTCGGTCCGCCGCCTGTTGGCGGTCTGACCGCCCGCCGGCGCGGTCAGGCCCGGGGCGCCTCGAAGATCATGCAGCTCGACGTGGCGTGTGCGACGAGGCGTCCCGCGGCGTCGGTCAGCCGCGCCTCGGTGAGCGCGGTGCGGCGACCGCGCTGCAGCACGCCGCCCTTGCAGGTCAGCCGTCCGGAGTCGACGGTGACGGGGCGCAGGAACCTCACATTGAGGTCGAGCGAGGTGTAGCCGACGCCGGCCGGCAGCGTCGAGTGCAGCGAGCACGCGGCGGCGCTGTCGAGCAAGGTGGAGATCACTCCGCCGTGCATCGTGCCGAGCGGGTTGTAGTGGAACTCCCGCGGCTCCAGATGGAACGTGACGGCGCCCTCCTCGACCTCCATGCCGGTGAGGTCGATGAGGCTCATGATCGGCGGGGGCGGCAGCTCACCGGCGGCCGTGCCCCGCAGCAGCTCCAGCCCGCCGGTGGTGGCCAGCAGGGCGGCGTGCTCGGCGGGGCTGGCCCAGGAGTAGGTGCGGGTGCGGGTCTCATCCTGGGTCTGCGTCATGGACGCAGCCTCGCACCCACTTGCTGTGTCTGTCAAACAGACCTAGCCTCTGTGTCATGAATCCCACGTTCTCGCGTCCACCGGCCATGGACTGGTCCATGGAGACCTGCACGATCGGCCGGGCGATGGAGGTGCTCGGCGAGAAGTGGACCATCGTGGTCCTGCGCGAGATCTTCAACGGGGTGCGGCGCTTCGCCGACCTGCGCGAGCGCACCGGCATCCCGCGCCAGGTGCTGACCAACCGGCTCGCCTCGCTGGTCGCGCACGGGCTGCTGCGCCGCGAGCCGTACCAGGAGCCGGGCGCGCGGATCCGCCACGAGTACCGGCTGACCGCCAAGGGCCTCGACCTCTATCCGGTGCTGACCGCGGTCAAGGAGTGGGGCGACCGCTACCTGGCCGATCCCGGGGGGCCGCCGCTGGAGATGGCGCACCGGGACTGCGGCGCGGAGATCCACGTCGAGCTGCGCTGCGCGGACGGGCACCGGGTCGTCGACCTCCGCCAGGTCGTGCCGCGGCCCGGCCCGGGCGCCCGGCGCCGCTGACCCGCTCCCGCCCGCCGCCCGCCGACTCCCCGGATTAGCCGGATGTTTCGGGTTTATTCCGTTTAGCCTCGTAAGCAATCGGGGTCAACGGAGGAGGTGCGGCGTGGCGCTTGTCGAGCAGTCCCGCCGCTCCCGGCTGCTGGTCATCGGCGGCGCCGAGCGGTACGGCCCCGGCGGCACCGAGATCCTGCGCCGCTTCGTCGACCTGGCGGGCGGCCCCGCCGCGGAGATCGTCGTCATCGCCACCGCCAGCGCCGAGCCCGCCGTCCTCGAGGCCGAGTACGCCGCCCTGTTCTCCCGCCTCGGTGCGGGCCGGGTGCGCGCGCTGCGGCTGGAGACCCGGGCGCAGGCCAACGAGCCGGCGGTGATCGAGGCGCTCGCCACCGCGACCGGCGTCTTCTTCACCGGCGGCGACCAGCTGCGGATCACCACGGTGCTCGGCGGCACCCGTACGGACTCCGCGCTGCAGACCCTCGTGCACGCGGGGGCGGTGGTGCTCGGCGGCACCAGCGCCGGCGCCGCGATGATGTCCGGCACGATGATCATCGGTGGGGACGGGCCGGGCGTCGCCCGCACCAGCGTGCGAACCGGTCCCGGCCTCGAGTTCCTGCCCGGCGTGCTCATCGACATGCACTTCGCCGAGCGCGGCCGGCTCAACCGCCTGCTCAGCGCCGTCGCGCTGTACCCGCACGAGCTCGGCCTCGGCATCGACGAGGACACCGCGATCCTGGCCGACGGCGACTGCTTCGAGGTGCTGGGCACCGGCGCGGTCATCGTGGTCGACGCGGGCGCGGCCGGCGACATCCGGGCGCCGTCCGACGGGCCGATCGCGCTCACCGGGGCGCGCGTACACGTGCTTCCTGCCGGGTGCAGGTTCGAACTGTCCGGTCGCCGTCCCTCGATCGTCGACGGGGCCGCCGGGGAACGGGAACTGGCCGCATGAAGATCCTGAGCATCCGCCGGCTGCGCGGACCCAACGTCCACCTGTCCCGCCCGGCCGTGGTGGCCCGGCTGCGCCTCGACGAGCTGGCCGGCCGCGAGACCAGCGACATCGAGGGCTTCCCCGAACGGTTGCTGCGCGCGCTGCCCGGGCTCGCCGAGCACCACTGCGCGGCGGGCACCCCCGGCGGCTTCGTCAGCCGGATGCGCGGCGGCACCTACTTCGGGCACGTGACCGAGCACGTCAGCATCGAGCTGTCGCAGCGGATCGGGCGCGATGTCAGCTTCGGCCGCACGATCTCGGCCGGTGAGCCCGGCCTCTACGACCTGATCGTGGAATGCCCCGAGGACGAGTCGCCCGAGTCGACGCTGGCGGCGGAGCTGCTGGAGACCGCGGCCGAGCTGGTCACCGCGGTCGCGGGCGGCGACTGCCTGCCGGGCACCGCCCTGGCGGAGCGCCTCGCCGCGCTCACCGGGCTGGCGGAGCGCGAGGCCACCGGCCCGAGCACCCGGTCCATCATCGTCGCGGCCCGCCGCCGCGGCATCCCGGTCGAGCGCTACGCCGACCTGAGCCTGCTGCGGCTCGGCTGGGGCAACCGGCGCCGCCTCGCCTGGGCGGCGATGACCGACCGGACCAGCGGCATCGGCGTCGACATCGCCGCGGACAAGCAGGTGACCCGCCGGCTGCTCGAGGACGCCGGCGTGCCGGTCGCCGCCGGCGGGGTGGCCCGCACCGCGCAGGAGGCGGTGCGCCTGATGACGGTGCTGGGCGCGCCTGTCGTCGTCAAACCCCGCCAGGGCCGCCAGGGCCGGCACGTGGCGCTCAACCTGCGCACGCCCGCCGACGTCGAGAACGCGTACGCGGCGGCCGGCGGCGACGTGGTGGTGGAGCGGCAACTCCCCGGCCGCGACTACCGGGTCCTGGTCGTGGCGGGCGAGGTGGTGGCCGCGGCGGAACGCCTCGCGGCGCACGTCGTCGGCGACGGCGAGAGCACGGTCGCCGGACTGGTGGCCAGCACCAACGCCGACCCGCGCCGGGGCGAGGGCCACACCCGGGTGCTGACCCGGATCGCCCTGGACGACCACGCGCTGGCGTTGCTCGACCGGCAGGACTGCACGCCGGCGACCGTGCCCGCCGCGGGCCGGCAGGTGTGGCTGCGCGACAACGCCAACCTGTCGACCGGCGGCACCGGCAGCGACGTGACCGAGCGGGTCCACCCCGACGTCGCCGCGCTCTGCCTGCGCGTCGCGGCCCTGGTCGGCCTCGACATCGCGGGCATCGACCTGCGGCTGGGCGACATCGCGGCGCCGCTGCCGCCGCCGGACGACCCGGAGCGGATCACCGGGGGCGTCATCGAGGTGAACGCCGCGCCGGGGCTGCGCATGCACCTGGCGCCGGTGCGTGGGCGCTCCCGCGACGTCGGGGACGCGATCGTGCGGGCGATGTTCCCCGGCGGTTCCGACGGGCGGATCCCGACGGCCGCCGTCACCGGCACCAACGGCAAGACGACGGTGGCGCGGCTGACGGCGTACCTGCTGGCGGGCACGGGGTTGCGGGTCGGCCTGACCACGACCGATGGCGTCAGCATCGGCGGCCGCACGGTGCACCTGGGCGACGCCACCGGCCCGCTCTCGGCGCAGATGGTGCTCGGCGACCCCGGGGTGCAGGCCGCGGTCCTGGAGACCGCGCGGGGCGGGGCTCTGCGGCGCGGGCTGGGCTACGACTGGACCGACGTCGGCGTGATCACCAACATCACCGCCGATCACCTCGGGCAGGACGGGCTCGACTCGATCGAGGCGCTGGCACACGTCAAGGCCCTCATCGCGGAGCGGGTCCGCGACGGCGGCACCCTGGTGCTCAACGCGGACGACCCGTGGGTGCGCAGCCTGCCCGAGCGGACCCGGGTGCGCGCGGACCGCAAGCGCATCGTCTGGTTCGGCACGGACGCGGGGCAGCCGGTGCTGGCCGCGCACCTGGGCCGCGGCGGAACGGCCTACGTGCTGGAGGACGGCTGGCTCGTCCAGGCGACGGGTGCCCGGCGGATGCCGCTGCTGAGGGTCGAGGAGGTGCCCGGCTCGTTCGACGGAGCGGCGCCGTACGCCGCCGTCAACGCGCTGGCGGCCGCGGCCGCGGCGCGGGCGCTGGGTGCGCCGCACGAGCTGGTGGCCGAGCGGCTCGCGAGCTTCGAGCCGCGGCTGGACAACCCAGGCCGGGCGACGGTGCTGCGCCTGGGCGAGGTGACGCTGTTCATCGACTACGCGCACAATCCGGCGGCGATCGCGACGGTGCTGCGGACGCTGCACCGGCTCTTCGGCCCGCATCGGTGCATGGCGGCGGTGACGCTGCCGGGCGATCGCCGCGACGACCTGCTGGC
This sequence comes from Actinoplanes sp. NPDC049118, assembly GCF_040648555.1. NCBI lineage: Bacteria > Bacillati > Actinomycetota > Actinomycetes > Micromonosporales > Micromonosporaceae > Actinoplanes > Actinoplanes sp. NPDC049118. The sequence continues at coordinate 2,289 of NZ_JBEZDY010000032.1, read as the reverse complement.
GGCCTCGGCGCAGGTGCTGGCCGACGGGGTCACCCGGGTGGTGCTCTACGACGACGAGGATCCGCGGGGGCGCACGCCGGGGGAGGTCTCGGCCCTGGTCGAACGGGAGATGCGCGCGCGACGGCCGCAACTGCACGCGGTCCGGGCGCAGGGGCACCGCGCCGCGGTCGAGGCGGCGCTGCGGCTGGCGGTGCCCGGCGACGTGATCCTCGTGCTGTACGAGAAGCTCGACGCGGTCCTGGACCATCTCGAGGAGCTCGGCGCGGTGCCGGCGGACGCGGCCGTGGTGCATGCGGAGCGGCTGACCGCCCGGCCGACGCTCGACCTTGGCATCCGCCCCACCCGCGCCGGCTCCTCCCGGTAGGGCCCGGCCGTCGTTTCCCGCGGGTTAGGACGGTGGCGGCGCCCGGGTAGCCCCGGCGGGTGAATTGCCGGAAGTAGTGGCGTGTGGCGCCAACAAAGCATGATCGTCGTAGGGATATCACCCGATCGGGCGGGGTTGCCCAGGTCATTGCACCGCGGCAAGCATTACCCAGGGTATAGATGAAAGTAACTCGCACTTCGATCGATGTCTCTTTGCGTGATGCAAGGGCAACTGCACGTGCAGAATCCGTTGTGGATGCGCCACATTCGAGGGATACCCGCAAGTTCCGACGAAGGGGGCATACCCCTCCAGGTCCGATTTGCATGATCATCTACACCGCGCTGACCAGGCATTTTGTCCGGTCCGATCGCCGCACACCCGCGGCACATGGCGCGGAACAGACGGTAACGATCCGCAGGTCATGAGTGTCGGCAATGAGTCGAGACAGTGGCCGGTCGTGGGCTAACATCCTCGCCGTCGATGGGGAATGCTCGGTCCTACGGCGGACCGACCACCGCCCCGGCATCAGGACGCATGGCGGTGCAGTGCTGATGTTTCTTCCGATCGCGCATGTGGGGGCACATGAGCACGACGGACCTGCCCGGTTCGAGTCTGCTGGCCGGTCGATATCGACTGGTCGAGCGGCTCGGCGCCGGCGGGATGTCAGTGGTGTGGCGAGGGTTTGACGAGGTTCTCGGTCGGCAGGTCGCGGTGAAGGTCCTGCCGCCCTCGACGAGCGCCGATCCCTCGTTCCGGCGCCGGCTCCGCGCGGAGGCACAGGCCGCCGCGCGTCTGAGCCACCCACACATCACGAACGTCTACGACTACGGCGAGGCGATCACCGTCGACGGTGAGCCGGTTCCCTACGTCGTCATGGAACTGGTCGACGGCGAGTCCCTCGCGGCGGTTCTCGCCCGCGTGCGCCGGCTGCCGTGGCCGGCCGCGGTCCGCATCTGTTCAGAGGTCTCGGCGGCGCTCGCCGCCGCCCATTCGCGGGGCATCGTGCACCGCGACGTCACCCCGGCCAACGTCATGCTCACGCCCGGCGGCGCCAAGGTCGTCGACTTCGGCATCTCCGCCCTCATCGGCGAGAACGACATCGACCCCGATGGCAGCCTGCTCGGCACCCCGGCCTACCTCGCGCCCGAGCGGCTCGAGGGCGGCCAGGTCAGCCCGGCCACCGACGTCTACGCGGTGGGTCTGCTGATCTACCGCACGCTGATCGGCCAGCTGCCGTGGGACGTCGGCACCACGACGGCCCTGCTGCGCGCACACCAGTACACCGAGCCCGAGCCGCTGCCGCCCGTCGAGGGCCTGCCGAACGCGGTCTCCGCGCTCATCGCCCGGTGCCTCGAGAAGCGGCCCTCGGACCGCCCGTCGAGCGCCGAACTGGCGCACGTGCTCGGCACCGTGTCCGCCGGCGTCCCGGCGGCCCGCGCCTTCGTGCCGGACTGGGCCGACAACGGCGAGGACACCACGATCCTGCCGTCCGCGCACAACCACACCGACGGCATCGGCCGGGTCCGCCCCGGCAAGGCGCGGGTACCGGAGTCCGTTCCCGGCCGCGGTGTCGCCTCGGTCCCCGCGGTCGCCACGGGCCACGACGCGCCGGTGTCGCCGGCCCCGTCGGGTTCCCCGGTGCCGCCGGTCTCGGTCGCCGAGGTCGAGGCCGCGGTCGGTTCCGCCGGCGGCAGCGCCGCGGCCCCGCCGCAGCGTGGTGGCCCGCGGAACAGCCGCTTCGGCGCCGTACCCCCGGCGCCCTCGATGACCGGCCCGCCGGCCGCGCATGCCGCGCCGCCGGCGCCGCCCGGTCCGCCGGGCCTCCCGGGCCCGGCCCTGCGCCCGGCCGACCGCCCCCCCCGGGCCCAACGCGGCCCGGCGCGCGCCGCCGCCCCGCGGGGCGCGCCCCACACCCCCGCGCTGGG